>JANYCF010000047.1 GCA_025360455.1 Opitutaceae bacterium
GAACATCCGCCCCGCTTTCTGCCGCCGCTGCTGCAGACCGTCAAAATCACGCCGAGGCCGGTAAACCTTTGCCTTGTTTTTCATCTCCCCAGCAACGCAGAAAACATACCTTTTGTCACTATATTATGCGAGACTCAGTAAAGGGATTCATCAACGGATGAATCCTTAAAAGTGCTGCTCCGCCTAATCGTCTCCGCCTTGGGGTTTCGGGGGCCTGCTAATCGCAGGCAGCTCCATCCCGGTCTGCGATTAGCAGACTCCCCGGAGCCCACACCGGAGACGATTAGTCGCAGGGCTATTCTAAAGTTTCGCCCATTGGCGAAACTCATTGGTGGTTAACCAGCCTTGGTTGATCTGAGTTCCTTTGGCTTACCTGCTGAGCCTTCACCCATCGAAAACAGCGAAGAACCTGACTTGTCTTCATCCGTGGAAAGAAGAGCCGTTTAAACGCGGAGCGCGCGGAGGACGCGGAGTAAGGAAAAAGCAATGAACGCAACCGGTCTCCTTCTTGTACTCGTCCTTCAATTCTCGCTCGGTGCTGGGTATCCTTCTCGTCGGCTCTGCGCCGGGCCTAACCTGAATATTTCATACCTGAAACCTCCCGATCCCTTTCACAGAGGACCCGGAGACTGACACAGAGGCAGAAGGAGGATACAAGGTGAGCGAGGTTCCCACGCCGATGAGCTGCGCGAATGTCAAAGCCGAAGCTTGGATCTTTGTGTTTCGCTCTGTGCCCTCTGTGCGCCTCCTTCCGTCTCTGTGTCCCAAGAATTTTCCTGAGTGTAAGTATAAAATATTCGGGCTAACTCCGCGTCCTCCGCGTTTTAATAAAATTAGTGTTTCGCAAGGGATTCGAAGGCGACGAAAGTCTGCCGTACTCATTCCAACTAAAAATCGGCCATCGGGCAGCGAGAATCTACAAATCCCCTGCGGCCAATTGTCAGTTTATAGATTTCACGATTTTCGATTTCAAGATTGCCCGATGTCGCCGAACTCGGAACCACGATTTCTTCGAGCAAACGAGTCCCCGAGACCCGAAACCGGATCACACCCCGAACGTCTGGCGGATCGTATCGAATTCTTCACTCGTGTTCAGCAGCAGTTTTTCCACCGTCTCAGGGGTCAGACTGTAGTGATGCATGAAATCACTGCCAACGGGCAGCACCGTCATCGACGTGCCGACTGACGGAATAAACGGGGTGCCGATTCCTTGCGGAAGTAGCGCCGAGGCAAAAAAGAGTGCTTCCGCCAACCAGTTTTTATCGCCGCCCGCTTCGGGGGCTTCCTGCCGCCCGATCGCCTGGATCATCTCATCCGAGAAACGCCATTTGGTCAGCAACATCGCGCCGGCCTGCGCTTGGACGATACCGACATTGTCTTGCTCCCACTGCGTAATGGATTCGTTGCCGATCCAGAAAAGACCGCCGCGCAAATTATCGATTGTCTGATTGATCGCGAGCCGCCCAATGAAGCGCAACAGACCGACGGTGTAAGCTTCATCCGGATCGGCTTCTCCGGTTTCCTTGGCCAACGCCTGCAGGAAGAGCCCATTGAAAAGACTCTCCGCCCAGAAATCCGCGCCATGAATACCGTAGGAACCCAAATCACGGCTGCTGGCGATACGGGCGACGGCGAGATTGAGCAGACGGATCGTTTCCTTGAAACCGATTTTTTGCACCGCTTCACCGATGCTCTGACAGCTCCCGCCCGTATAGTAAGCGCTATTGGCACAGCGGATAATATCCGCGGCCAAGGCGAGATCGCTCCCGACAAGGGCGGCAATACTCTCCACGTCGGAATCCGGATCGCGCAGGAGTTTCATCGCATTCGCGAGAATCACGGGCGCAGGGCTGAATTTCTCGATCTCCTCCAAGGCAATGAGAAATTCTTGCTTGGTCGGATGCGTGGTCATGGGAGCAACAGAGAGCATGGCGGGGAGGGATTAGACGGGAATGGATGTGAGGGGATCTCTGATCCGGAGAAATATCCCCGGGGAGCAGAGCGGGTAAGCATTCAAGTGTGTGGCAACATAGGCAGAGTATTCCCAAACGCTATAATCGGTCAGGCTGTCGGAAACTTAACGGTAAAAAACGAGCCCTCCCTGCAATGATCCACGGGACAGCCCCGAAGCATTGCAGAAACCGGTAGGAACGGCTCTACGCCGCGATTCTTGGCCGAGGTCGGCCCGTGGTCTATACGTCTTACCTGCGTCCCCTTCGTATCCTACACGAGACATTCGGCTTTGTTTTAAACGCGGAGGACGCGAAGAGTGCGGAGCTAGGCCCTGCGTGAGATGAGATCGTTCTCGTTCTCACACTCTTTCTCGTTCTCGGCGCGGGAAAAGCCACAGCCCCATTCCCCGAACGAGTGCAGGAGAGCGTCGGCCGCTCTTTACTCTTCAAATAAACCCAAGCGCCAGCGGGTGGACATTCTTCGACTCACGGGCGCTCGCCCGCTACGCCAGCCAAGCCACTGACCCGAGGGCAAACCTGCCTCGTTACTGCGGCTTTCAATTTCCAGATTCTCGATGCCGCTGTCCGATTTTCTGTTGGCCCGATTCCACCCAGCCTCGTTCCAGTGGCTTGCCTGCCCTGCCTCACTCGGTGTCCACTATTCGCCTCTTCAGTCCATTCAGTGTTCCAAAAAAATTTGGTTTGCCTGCGAAATTTGCGGGCTGATCAAATCCGTCGTCTCCTTCAGATCCTTCGCGAGCCACTCCGCTTGAGCCCTAGGGTATCCCGGTGCTGAACGCAGGAACATCTTGAAAGCGAAAATCTTGAAATCTATAAACTGACAAGCGGCAGCCAAGAAATTTGCGGATGCCCGATTTTCAGTTAGCCGGATTATTGGTTCGCGCAGAAGCCTGTATCCCCTCCCAACATTAGCTCGCCATCACGGGCTCACGACCGTATCTCAGAACCCTACCCTTGCGCATGCAACCGGCCGATAACCTTTCCGCGCGAACGCCCGACGCCGTTGCCCCCGCTGAGACGGCGCCGCGCATCAGCGAACTCGCACTCAAGGCCGTCTCCCAAGGGGTGATTATCACCGGGCCCGACACGCGAATCCTCTCGGCGAATCCGGCCTTCTTGGCGATCACCGGCTACGCCGAGGCCGAGGTGCTGGGCCGTTCCTGCAAGTTTCTCCAAGGCCCGGACAGTGCTCCCCAGACCGTGGCGGCGATCCGACTGGCGACGCAAAATCAACAGGAGTTCAACGGAGAAATCCTCAACTACCGCAAAGACGGTACTCCCTACTGGAACGAGCTGACGATCTCGCCCGTCCACGATAGGCAGGGAACTCTGACCCACTTCATCGGCATCAACCGCGATATCACCGCGCACAAAGACGCAGAAGCAGCGCTGCGCCAACAAGAGAGCTACCGCGCCAAAATCCTCGACTCCGTATCCGACCATATCGCGTTGCTGGACGAACAAGGGGTCCTTATTTCTGTCAACCGAGTTTGGCGGCAATTCGCCCTGGACAACGGAGTCGCAGGACAGAGCAACCATTGGATCGGCCTCAACTATTTGCAGGTCTGCGCGAGTGCGGCGCAGTATCCCAATGGGGACGAAGCCCTGCAGGTGTTGGCTGCCTTGCGCAAGGTGTTAGCCGGACAACTGGAACAGTTCCAGTTGGAATATCCCTGCTACTCCCCGAACGAGCGTCGTTGGTTTCTCCTGACGATCACCCGGTTGGCGGGGACCCAACCAGGCGCCGTCATGGCGTATAAGAATATCACCCAAAGCAAAGAGGCGGATACCGCACTGCGCGAAAGCGAAGCCAAACTGCGCAAGGTGGTCGACGGGTTCGGGCCGAATGTATTTGTGGGGCTGCTGTCGCTCGAAGGGCATGTACTCCTCGCCAATCAGTCCGCTCTGGTCGCGGCAGGATTAAAACCAGCAGACGTGCTGGGCCACCTGGTCGCAGATCTCCCGTATTTCACCCACTCGGTTGCAACACAGCAGCAAATCAGGGAAGCCGTCCGGCTCGCGGCGGAAGGCATGCCCAGCCGTTTCGATCTGCAAATTCGGGGAGCGGACGAATCGACCTTTATCTGGCTCGATTTCTCCATGCAGCCGGTGAGAAACGAAGCCGGTAAAGTGAGCTACCTCGTGCCATGCGCCCTGGTTATCACCGAGCGCAAAGCGGCGGAAGAAAAATTGCGCAAGAGCGAGCAACGTTATACCCTCACCTTGGCCGCCGTGAAAGCCGGACTCTGGGACTGGCATTTACCCAGCGGCGACGCCTACTACAGCCCGCTCTACTACACGATGCTGGGGTACGCCGACGGTGCGTATCCCGCCAACTACACCAACTGGCGGGCGCTCGTCCACCCTGCGGATATCGACCGGGTCGAGCGCGACGTCCGGGATAGCCTGGAAAGTGGCCGATGGTTTGCCGTCGACATGCGGATGAAAACCGCAGCCGGGGCATGGTGCTGGGTCTCCAGCCGCGGGAATACGGTCGAACGGGATACCGAAGGGAAAGTGCTGCGCATGGTCGGGACGCTCAGCGATATCACCGCGCGCAAGCAGGCCGAAGCAGCGCTGCAAGCGAGCGAATCAGCGTTGTTGGAAGCGCAGCGCGTCGCGCAAATGGGGAATTGGAGTTGGGATATTACGACCAACGTCGTCCACTGGTCGGCGGAGATGAACAGAATTTACGACCGAGATCAGGCGGCGCCTCAACTCAGTTACGAGGAGCAACTGAAGTTTTATGCCCCGGAAAGCGCCGCCTGCCTGCACGCCGCCGTGAGCAAGGCCATGGAAAACGGCACGGCCTATGAGCTAGATTTGGCACGGGACAGTGCGGGCGGGAATAGGCGTTGGATAACTGCCCGAGGTGAAGCCTTCCGCGATGCCAGCGGCCGCATCGTGGAGCTGCGCGGCACCGCCCAGGATATCACCACCCGCAAGCTGGCCGAGGCCGATATCCATCTTTGGAAAAATCGTTATGAAGCCGTCATCCAAGCGAGTGGACAACTCCTCTATGACTGGGACCCGGGGTCCAACACGGTCGTCTATGGCGGTGATATCGAACGGGTGCTCGGATACCGCCTGGAAGAGATGACGGGGGGGCTGGCCCATTGGCTGGAACTGGTGCACCCGGAAGATCGGGGCAGATTCCAGCAGGAAATTTCCCGCGTCATTGCCGGGAAACAGCCCTTCCACCTCGACTATCGTATTCGCCGCAAGGACGGCACCTGCATTTTCGCCCAGGATGACGGCTACTTCGTATTGGACCAACTCGGCAACATCACCCGCATGGTGGGCTTCGTGGCCGATATCACCGCGCGGAAGGAAATGGAAACGGCACTGCGTGCCAGTGACCAACGTTTCCGCGATTTGGTAGATTTCACCGACGGCATTGTCTGGGAAGCCGACGCCATTACCTTCAATTTCAGTACAGTCAGCAACAACGCGGAACGCCTGCTCGGCTATCCGGTGGCGGATTGGCTCCAGCCCGGGTTCTGGGCGAGCCACATCCATCCCGAAGACCGCGACCGGGCCGTACAATACTGCATCGCCTGCACGGGGCGGTTGGAGGATCACGATTTTGAATACCGTTTCAACGCCGCCGACGGTCGGATCGTCTGGCTGCGTGACATCGTGCGGGTTGTTTCCGAAAACGAAAAGCCCCGGTGGCTGCGCGGCCTGATGATCGACATCACCGCGCAGAAAGAAGTCAGCGCCGCGTTGCAAATTTCGTTGCAGGAAAAAGCACTGGTCGAAGACCAGCTCCGCCAATCGCAAAAACTCGAGGCCCTCGGCACGCTGGCCGGCGGCATCGCCCATGACTTCAACAATATCCTCGCCGGCATCTCCGGCTTCAACTCCCTCGCACATCAAGCCGTGGGCAATCCCGCCGAACTGCTCGATTACCTCGGCGAAATTGACCGCGCTTCGCAAAGAGCGGCCAAGCTCATCCAGCAAATTCTCGCCTTCAGCCGGGCCGACAACCACACGCTCGTGCCGACGCAAATCCGTCACATCGTGGCCGAAGCCGTCCAACTGCTCCGCGCCACCCTCCCCAGTTCAATCGTCTTCAACGTCAGTCTGGCCACGGATCTTCCGCCGGTACTCGGCAACGCCACGCAACTCCACCAAGTGGTGATGAATCTTGGCGCCAATGCGGGGTATGCGATGCGTGAAAATGGCGGCAGTCTGGGTCTTCGTCTAGAAAGCACCAGGGTAGAAGACCCGGTCGCCGCCGGCATGCCCGAACTTCCACCCGGACCTTGCGTGCAATTGACCGTAAGCGACACCGGATGCGGGATGGATGGGCACACGATGCGGCGGGTGTTCGATCCGTTTTTCACCACCAAAAGTCCGGGTGAAGGCACCGGCCTCGGCCTCTCTGTCCTGCACGGCATCGTACGCACTCATCATGGGGCGATCCGACTCACCAGCGAGCTCGGGCAAGGCACCACCTTCACGATTATCCTGCCCGCGATCGTCACCGAGACAATAGCGGTAGAGACTGCACCGGCCACCATTCCCCTCGGCCAAGGCCAACGCATCCTCTTTGTGGATGACGAAGAAATCCTCACGCGCCTCGGTGCGCTCCTTTTGCGCCAACTCGGCTACGTGGCAGAAAGCGAAAGCTCGGTCCGAAAAGCGCTCACGCGTTTGGAACGTGATCCGCAGGCCTTTGATCTCGTGCTCACGGACCAGACTATGCCCGACATGAGCGGACTCGAATTCGCGACACGGCTACACACGTTGCGGCCCGATCTCCCCGTGCTCATCGCCAGCGGCTATAGCATCAAACTGACACCCCAGCAAATTCAGGCGGCCGGAGTAAAGGAAGTCCTCGCCAAACCATACACCAAGGAAAGCTTGGCCGCCGCGATCCACCGCCAGCTGAAAAACGCGACCCGTAAATAAAAGAGAGGCTATTCCTTCGGGTCCATGCGCAGGCTTCACGAAACACTCAGCTTGGAAAATAATTCTCCCGCAGATCTCGCGGATATACGCGGATAAAGCCAAGGGTTCTTTGCTGTTTCCAGTGGATCGTGGCTCGGGCTCGGAGTAGCTACAGGCCTCTGGGCCTGTAGGATTCTATTTTGCGCGCCGCACTCGGCAGGCAGTAACCAGCCTTCGCGCAAGGCTACACCCCGGCAAGCGCCTGCCGCTACTTCGAACTGGTCCTACCGAGGTGCCACAAGAGAGTGAGCACCTTCTTTGCCCACTGGAAACAGCGAGAAACCAGACAACCCATCGATCCCACCTGCCTTTCCTCCGTGTCTTACTCCGCGAAAAATGATGGGATGGTGCAATTGACCGTCGCTGAGGAATTTCAAGATTCTCGATATCGATGCCCGCCTATCAGTTGACCCGCTTGCGCCTCGTCTTCCTGACAATTCCTGCGGCTCTCCAGCCAACATTCACGACATACTCGCGCCTCTAGCGAAGACCCTGAACTTGTCGAATGAGCGCTAGTCGAAACAGAAACCCACGCGCATGAATTAAAGTCATACCTCTCCGGCCGTCCTTTTTGTTTGTCTCCCGCTCCTTAACGTGGATTTAATCCGCAGTCCAAAATACTCATGCCTCGGCTCCTCCTCATTGATGACGATCAACCTTTACGCCGTGCCCTGCGATTAGCCTTGGAAAAATCCGGCCACACCGTCGTCGAGGCCAATGACGGACGCGCCGCCCTCAAGGCGCATCAGGCACAACCGGTCGATCTAGTGATCACCGATCTCATCATGCCCGAGATGGAAGGAGTGGAATTGATCCGGTCGCTCCGGAAATCAAATCCGGCCTTGCCGATCATCGCCATGAGCGGCGGCGGACGCAGTTCCCCCGAAAGCTATCTGGCCATGGCCAAACAATTCGGCGCCGCGCTCCTGCTCACGAAGCCGTTTTCTTTGGATAAACTCTGCGAGTCTGTCGCGCAGTTGCTCGACGGTCATTCGAAGCCCGTGCCGACCGCCGGAACGCAGTAACACGAGGCGCCGGCCGGCCGAGAGTGCCCGCTGTCCGATTTTTAGTTGGCCTGATTCCGACCTTCCTTCGCCTCCCGCAAATCCTTCGCGCGACACTCAGCCCGGGAAATGATCGCCCCGCAGAGAGCGCGGATTACCGCGGATAAATACCGCCCATCAATCCCAGCGTTCCTCTTTCGCGACATTCGCGTGTTTCGCGGGCACCTCAATTTAGCTGAGGCGGCAACCACGAGATAAGAAAGGAGAACAAGTATTCGCCGCTACCTCCTCCGTGATTTTTGAAATCCCCCCCCGAAGAATCAAATTCCTGATTGGACATTGGACGCTAAGCCTTGAACAGTATGCCCAAGCGAAATGCTCCCGCCCCTTCAGCCTAGCGATAATTTCCTTCCTCCGACTCCTCCTCCCGGAACCGCGTTTCTCAACTTGGTTCCCGCCCTTGTCCCCACGGACGATTTGAATGCTTCCGAAAATCGTGGGGGCCTATGCGATATCGCCGAACACCAACACGCGGAACAGGCCCTGCTTGAAGCGCAGGCTTTCTATCATTCACTCGTCGATCAACTCCCCGCCGGAGTTTTCCGCAAAGATCCGGCCGGACGTTTTGTTTTTGTCAGCCCCTGGTTCTGCCGGCAGAAAAACCTGCCGGCAGAAAATTTCCTTGGGAAAACCATTTTGGAAATGACCGCCAATACAGCGGCGCAAAAAGATCCCACCGGCCGATCCGGCAAATATGCCCTCTGGGGCGATGATCACCACCGTCAGATCATGGAATCGGGTAAAACCATCGAGCTCGTGGAAGAGTACACGACGGCAGAGGGGCAACCGCAGTTCATCCACGTCATCAAATTTCCCATGGTTAATCCCGAAGGAAAAATCATCGGCACCCAGGGAATTCTTTTCGATATCACCGCACGCCTGAAAACCGAGTCGGCGCTCCATGACGAGCAAAGGATTTTGTCGACCTTGATGCAAAGCATGCCCGACAGCATCTACTTCAAGGACACGGCCAGCCGGTTTATCCGCACCAACCCCGCGATGATCAAGCGACTGGGCCTGCCTTCTTCCGCCGATGCCATCGGCAAGACGGATGCCGATTTCTTTTCGCCGGAACACGCCGTCCAAGCCCGCGCCGATGAATTGGAGATCATGCGCACCAGCCAGCCTCTGATCAATTTCGAGGAAAAAGAAACCTGGCCGGATGGCTCGGTGACTTGGGCGGAGACCACCAAACTTCCGCTGCGGGATCACGCCGGACAGATCGTCGGCACCTATGGCATCTCCCGTAACATCACCGCGCGCAAGCAAGCGGAACAGGCGATCGCGGCCTTGGCCCTGCGCAACGAGACCCTGCTCCAAACCGCCAGCGATGGCATCCACGTCCTGAACGATCAAGGACAGGTCGTTGAAGCCAATGCGGCCTTCTGCCGGATGCTGGGCTATACCCGCGACGAAGGACTGCGGCTCAATGTCGCCGACTGGGACGTGCAATGGTCGCGCAAGGAACTGCTCGTGCGCATCAGTGAATTAATCATCCAGCCGGCCCTCTTTGAAACCAAACACCGACGCAAAGACGGCACCGTTTTTGAGGCCGAAATCAATTGCGTTGGCGTCACGCTGGAAGGCAAAAACTACCTCTATGCCTCCTCCCGCGACATCACGGCACGCAAGCGGGCAGAGAAAGAAAAAGCCCAACTCGAACTCCAGCTCCGCCAATCCCAAAAGCAGGAAGCCATCGGGCAACTGGCCGGCGGCATCGCCCACGATTTCAAAAATTTAATCACGGCTATTCTTGGCAATGCCGACCTGCTGCAAGAAGACACCCCGCTGACTCCCGCCATGCAGTTGGATTTATTGCAGCAGATCAGCCAGGCCGGAAAACGCGCCTCCGCCCTGACTGAACAACTCCTGCTCTTCAGCCGGCGCGAGGAGCCCGTCCAGCAAAACCTCGAGCTCAACCAGGTCGTCGCCGAGATGGTCAAGCTGCTCCAACGCATCATCAGCGAACACATCGATCTCCAATTGCACTATGCTCCGCAACCGCAGCCGATTCAGGCCGATTCCGGCATGCTGGATCAAATATTACTCAACTTGGTCGTAAATGCCCACGACGCGATGCCGACTGGCGGCAAATTAATCATCCGCACAGCTGAGCTCACGCTGAAAGAGAACGCCCCTAAAACAGCTCTCACCGAATGGCACGGCACCGCCTTCCAACCCGGGCAAGATCGTCCCCTCTTGCCCTCGCCGACGCCCAGCGCCGACGCGACCACTCCGCCCGAGTCTCGCGCCCGTGCAGGTGAGTTCACCTGCCTCAGTGTGACCGACGAAGGCTGCGGCATGACGCCCGAGGTGATGGTGCACATGTTCGAACCCTTCTTCACGACGAAGGAAGTGGGCCGTGGCACCGGGCTCGGCCTCGCCACGGTTTACAGCATCGTCCAGCAACACCGCGGTTGGATTGAAGTCGCCAGTCAACCAGGCCAGGGCACAACTTTCCGCATCTACCTACCCCGACTCCTCGACCCACACACGCCTGAGCCGGTGATTTCGCTAACGCCGCCTGATCTGGCCGGTCACGGCGAAACGATTTTGGTCGTGGAAGATGAAGCATCAGTCCGCACCATTTTGCGAATCATGCTGGAGCGAGCCGGCTATCGAGTGTTGGAAAGTGCGTCGGGAGCAGCGGCACTGGAGCTCTGGCCCAAACATCGGGAGGAGATTGAACTGCTCATCACCGATATGGTGATGCCCGGAGCTTTCGGCGGAGTGCAATTGGCGCAAAAACTCCGCAAGGAAAAGCCCGAATTAAAAATCATCATCATGAGTGGTTACAGTGACAACTTGGACCAGGACCGGAAGAAGTTCGACGTCGAGATCGCTTTCATCCCCAAGCCCTTCATGAAAGGAAAAGTGCTGGCCACCGTCCGCACCCAACTCGACGCCCCGCCCGCCGCGAAAAAATAACCAGCAAGTGCGGATGGATTTCTTCGTTTGCTTGGATCCCTCGCGAGGCACTCGGCTCGGAAAATAGGAGGTATTCTGATGCGGTGTGAACGGACATCTTGAAAGCGAAAATTTAGAAATCTATAAACTGATAAATGACCGCCAAGAAATCTTCCGCTGAACGCTGCCCGATTATCAGTTGGCCTGAGTGCGGGAGTTCCTTCGTCTCCTTTGCGAGAATAAGATTCTGATTTTTAAACGCGGAGTACGCGGAGGGCGCGGAGTAAGGAAATGAGCGAGACAGGATCGTTCTCGTTCTCCTACTCTTTTCTCGTTCTCTTTCTCGTCTAGGATAAAGCCACCCGAGCCGATCCCCGACCGAGAGAAAGAGAACGAGTACGAGAATGATTCTATTCCCCTTACCTCCTCCGCGCTCTCCGCGTTTAAACGGATTTGCGGCTGCTGGGTCTCACTCGGTGACCTCTGTGAGCCTCTTCCGTTTACTCTGTGTCCCAAAAATTATCTCGGTTTGATTCCCCGCAGATTCCAGATTTCTCCCGCGGATAGCGCGGATATACGCGGATAAATATTCCAGATTTTCTCCCACGAATTACACGAATGCGTTGCCCCACGACAGGCTCGGGGCCTTGTCGAAGACCCTGAGCTTGCCGAATGGGAGCTTGTCGAAACGGCAAGCAGTGCTCACCGAATCCCAAGCCCAGACACAGTATTTGCCTCTGTTTCGTCTTCATTCCTACATTCGTGTCGCGCCACCTAGTGGCGCATTCGTGGTTCAATTAAGAAGTATTGACCCCAGAATGCACGGACTGCACAGAGCCAAACCAGAGGCCATGCTCTCTATCAGGTCGGGATTGGTTTCCACTCCGCATTCTGTGCACTCCGTGGTTCAATTCAACTGCCGTGTTTAGGATTATTCGTGTCGCGCCACTTGGTGGCGCATTCATGTGATGCCCGATATCTCTCCGCTCAGTAACGTGGGCAAACCTCTGGGCTCGGGCAGGTCTTTTATCCGTGCCTTGATCCGCGCCATCCGCGGAAAAATTCCGTGGTTCCCGTCATTCAATTGCTCAAACTGTCGCTTCGCTCGGTAACAAGATTTTAGATGACCGATGCCCGATTATCAGTTGGCCCGAGTGCGGCCATTCCTTCGTCCCCTTCGAATCCTTCGCGAGACACCTGCTTTGTTTTAAACGCGGAGGACGCGGAGAGCGCGGAGCTAGGCCATGAGCGAGATAGGATCGTTCTCCTTCTTCTACTCTTTCTCGTTCTCGGCTAGGGAAAGCCACACGAGCCGATCCCCGACCGAGAGAAGGAGAAGGAGTACGAGAATGAGAATGATTCCACTCCCCTGCCCTCCTCCGCGCCCTCCGCACTCTCCGCGTTTAAACAGATTTGCGGCTGCTGGGTGTCACTCGGTGACCTCTGTGAACCTCAAAATATTGAAATCGAAAAACGTGAAATCGTAAAACTGACAATTGCCCGAAACGAGAAATTTCAAGATTAGCGATGCCCGATTCTCAGTTTTCACGATTTCCCTCTCCGAAAGTCTCCTTCGACCGGCACTCGTTCACTGAAGCCCCCCCGCCAAGCGCCTAAACCCCGTTCCCCGCCCGGCTAAGCTTGAGATAGAAGCCCTTAACTCCCGCCCGCCTGTGCCGAATACCGAAGTACGGGCCGGCCTGCCCTGGCCCGTAGCACATGCCCCGATTCCTCCACTCTCCCACCCGCTCCGCCTTTTTCTTTTCGCGGCGATGAGTCAGTTGAAACAATTCTCCGCCCCCAGGCTTAGCTCCGTTGCGCTACCTGCTCAGCCTTGGATCATCCCGGCCGCGATCGGTCTGGGCAGCTTGTTAGTCACGCTAGTGCTCTGGCAAGTGACACTTTTCCAATCGCATCAATCCGACCAAATCCGTTTTGACCGGCTCTCCGATTCCGTTCAACAAACGATCCAGCAACGCCTCGAGCAAAACGAACGCGCTCTCATTGGCCTGAAAGGACTTTACGCTGCCAGCAAGTCGGTCGAGCGCGGTGAGTTTCGCGAATACGCAAAATCTCTTAATTTGGCCGCTTATCATGGCGCACTGGGGTTTGGTTTTATTCACTATGTACCCCGGGAAAATTTAGATAAATTTCTCGCCCAAACCCAGGCCGACGAAGCGCCGGATTTTTCGCTCCGTCTCACCAGTACTCAACCAGACCTGTTCATCATCGAGTACATCGAACCCCTCGCGGCCAATCTCCCCGCGCAGGGCTTTGACATCGGGACTGAGACGGTGCGCCGAGAAGCCGCCACCCGGGCTGTGGAGGAAAACAAGATCATTCTCAGTCGGCGCAGCACGCTGGTGCAGGATAAAAACAAACTTCCCGGGTTCATCCTCCTCCTCCCTATCTACGCGAACCGGGCCGTCACAAGCACTCCAGCCGATCGCTGGCGAGCTCTCACGGGGTGGGTTTATTGTCCCATCCGCATCGATTCATTAATGGCCGATATCGGTGAGCAAACCACTCAGCAAATCGACTTCGAAGTATTCGAAGATGATGGGACTCTCCGCTCAGCCATTCTATTCGACGCCGACGGACATCTCCGCGATTCCCACCATGAACGCGTCACTGAAGCTGATTTTCACTCGCGAAAGTTTAACAAACAACGCGAAATTAATTTTGCGGGCCGCCACTGGTTACTCCACACCAGCACCCGCCCTGAATTCGATCGCGGCACGGAACAGCGTTTGCCTTGGTTCGTGCTCCTTGGCGGTCTTTTTGGGAGCGCCCTGTTTACTTACGCGGCGAGCACTTCCTATCGGGCGCGGCGTGAGGCGGTGAAGCTCGCCGCCACCATGACTCTGGAATTAAGAGAGGAAATCACCCAACGCGAGCAGACCGCGCGGGCGCTCCGCGAGCTTTCCAATTTCCAGGAGGCGATCGTGCTCTCTGCCGACTATGCCATCGTCTCCACCACCCCGGAAGGAGTGATCCGGGTCTTCAACCCCGCCGCGCAGCGCATGCTCGGCTACACTGAAGCAGAGTTGATCGGCCACCAAACTCCGGCGATTTGGCATCTCCCCGAAGAAGTCGTCGCTCGCGCCCAGGAACTCAGCACCGAACTCGGCTGCCCGGTCGCACCGGGCTTCGATGTGTTGATCATCAAGTCCTGTCGCGGCCTGCCCAATGAACATGAGTGGACCTACGTCCGCAAAGACGGCTCACGTCTGCCCGTCATGCTCTCGGTCACCGCGATTCGCGATGATCAGGGCGGTTTCGCCGGCTTTCTCGGTATCGCCATCGACCTCACGCAGCGCAAAAGAGTCTGGGAGGAATTACTCGAATCCCGCCACGCCAGTGACGCAGCCTTGCATGAAGTCCTATTGCAACGCGATGCCCTCGATCAACACGCCATCGTCTCAATCACCGATCCCCAGGGGAAAATTCAGCTCGCGAACAATCATTTCTGTACCATTAGCGGCTACACGCACAAAGAGTTAATTGGGCAGCCGCATCGCATCATTAACTCCGGGTACCATCCCCCGGCTTTCTGGAATAATTTCTGGAAAACTATTGGTGCGGGAAATGTCTGGCACGGTGAAATCTGCAATCGCGCCAAAAATGGCAGCCATTACTGGGTGGATGCCACCGTGGTCCCGTTTCATGATGCACAAGGTGAAATCAACCGCTTCGTCGCGATCAGGACCGACATCACGGCGCGAAAAAACGCTGAACGGGAACTGCTCGAAGTCAGAAAAGTCGCGGAGACGGCCAATAAATCCCAGAGCGAATTGCTGGCCGGGATGAGTCACGAAATTCACATCCCGATGAACGCCGTGCTCGGCTTCACTACATTGCTGGCCACCACGCCACTGAGTGAAAAACAACGCAGCTTCGTCGAATCCATTCAGCTCTCCGGACAAAACCTACTCACGATTATCAACGATATTCTGGATTATTCCAAAATCGAAGCCGGCAAACTCGAAGTCGAGCGAAGGGAAGTCGACGCCACTCAGACGATAATAATCGTGGTAAAGACGCTCTCCCTCCAGGCAGAAAAAAAATCGCTCACCCTCTCCCACCACTATCTGCCGGGCACACCGCCGTTGATCACGGCCGATCCCACCCGCGTGCGGCAGGTCCTGATCAAACTCGTGGGCAATGCCCTTAAATTCACCCAACATGGCGGCGTCACTCTCGCCACCGAATCAGTGATCGTGGCGGGACTGCCCCACCTTCGTTTCAATGTGACCGACACGGGCATAGGTCTCTCGCCCGCACAGCAGGCCAAACTCTTCAGCAAATTCACCCGGGCCAAGGCTTCCACCACGCGCGAATTCGGAGGCACCGGGTTAGGCTTGGCCATCTCCCAACGGCTCGTCGAACTCATGGGCGGTGAGATCGGCGTCATCAGCAAAGAATCCCAGGGCTCCACTTTTTGGTTCACCCTGCCTCTGGCGACGGGCGCAGGCGTAGCGGCAAGCGGCCCTGCCTGCCATGATGCAGTCGTTGCCCCAATTACTCCTACGCCTCCCACAGACCCTGAAGCCTGTGGCTACGCCAACAGCAAACTCGCCCCTCCACCGCTTCCCTGGCAGGTGCTCGTCGCCGATGATAATTCGATTAATACCCAACTCGCCGGCGCTTTCCTCGCCAAACTAAACTGCGTCACCACGGTGGCGAACAATGGCGCCGAAGCCGCCAAGCTCGCGCAGGAAAAATCTTTCGACCTCGTCCTGATGGATTATCAGATGCCCGTGATGGATGGCATGCAGGCCACCACCGCGATTCGTCAATGGGAAGCCGCCCAACCCAGACCGAACCGGCTACCGATCATTGCGGTCACGGCGAATCTCAATTTCGAGATGGCCGATAACTTCCTCGCGTGCGGCATGGATGGCAGCCTCGGCAAACCGCTCATGTTTTCTGAGCTAAAAGAAACCATCGGAAACCTGATCCCCCGCAATAGCGGGACGACCGTTTCGGAGGTAGCGGCAGGCGTCGCTGCCGGCTGTGATTCAGGAGTCGATCCTGCGGCCGTCGCCCCACCCACAGGCCCGGAGGCCTGTGGCTACACCAAGTCGATCTCTGCCGCGATGAATCGCGAACGCGCCCTCCAGCTCACCGATAATAATCCCATGCTACTCGGCATACTCGCCCAGACTTTTCTGGCGCAATGCGACGGGTTGATGACCAGCATTCACCAAGCGCTCCAAGCGCACGACGAGGCCGCACTGCGTGCACACGCTCACAAACTAAAAGGCTCCCTCAGCGTGTTCGCCGCCGATCAAGCCTTCGCCCCTGTACTGGCTCTCAACAAATTCCCTGGTCCACCCGACTGGGCGGAGCTCGACCGTCTCGGGCAGGTCCTCGAAAAAGAACTCACCCGACTTCGCCCAGAGTTGGCTGCATTGACCGCGACTGCCGTGGCCTCCGCCCCATGAGCCGCGCTGAACTCGACGCCCAAACCAAAGTCGTCCTCGCCGTGGACGACGAAGCCGTCTCGCTGACGCTGCTGGCCTATTTCCTCAATACAGCCGGTTATCACACTGTCACCGTAGAGAGCGCCAAGGCCGCCCGGCATTATATCGCGCAGCATGGTCCGTCTGCCGTGCATTGCGTCGTGACGGATTACCGGATGCCGGAAGAAACCGGGTTGGAATTGCTCATCTGGCTTAAGCAGCAAGACCGCGCCCTTTCCGTGATCATGATCACGGCCACCACGGAACGCGAATTCGTCGCGGATACACTCCGGGGCGGGGCCACCGATTTTCTGGACAAACCCATCGCCAAAGCCGCGCTCCTCAAATCCGTGGCACGCGCCATCGAACTCACCGTGCGCGATCGTGAGATGGCCGAAGCTGAACGCGCGATCCACCAAGTCGGCAAAACCCAGCACCAATTATTCGGCCTCGGGCCCGAAGCGGCCAAACGCCTCAAGGTCAGTTTCAATCCCCGCCATCAAGCCGGCGGCGACTTCATTAATTATTTCCAGCTCAACCCGCGCACCTTTCTCGTCCTCACCGCCGATGTCTCGGGTCACGATCTGCACGCCGCCTTCGTCTCCGCCTATTTCCAAGGACTGATGCGCGGCATGCTGGAATCCGGCCAAGCCATCGAAACGGTGCTCACTAAATTCAACCAATTCCTGATCGAGGAATGGGGTGCCCGCCAACACAACGACGATCCCACCACGCTCGCTTCCGTGTGCGTCTGCACCGCACTCGTCCGGTTGGATACGGCGAGCGTGACACTCTCCAATCACGGTATACCGCAACCGTGGTACGTGAGCCCGGATGGCCGGGTGGCTCGCTGCGACACCCTCACCAGTCATCCTCTGGGTTGGTTCAGCGATCTTTCGTTTCACCCGCATCAGCAGTCGTGCCAAACGGGCGGACAACTTTTCCTCTGGACCGATGGCTTGGAAGATCTCGCCGAAGTCCTCAACGTCAGTCCGCTCGGTCTCGCGACCGCGCTGCAACGCGCCCAACGCCTCGGGCAAACCGCGCCCCAGATTGCCCAGGCGATGGATGACGTGTTAGTGTTAAGTGTGGAGCTCGCGTCCGATCCGACCACCGCCGTCCCTTGGCAACCCATCTTGCAGGTCAGTTATCCCGGCACCAAAACGCCGCCGATCGACCTCTGGCAGACGTATTGGGAAAACTGTTTGGCCCTCGCCTTGCCCGAACTGCCCGAGACCCGGCGCTTCGATGTGATTCTGGCGCTGCGTGAATCCATGATCAATGCATTGCTCCACGGTTGCCAAGGCCGTCCCGAATTGCAGGGCCAACTCTCGATCACGGTCAATCCTGCGGAACGCACGCTGCGCACCATCATCAGTGACCCCGGCCCCGGACACGATTTCACCCG
>JANYCF010000052.1 GCA_025360455.1 Opitutaceae bacterium
CGCATCGAAGAAGAAGCGCTTAAGGAAGTCTACAAGAAGCTCCGTCCTGGCGAGCCGCCAACCACCGCCAACGCGAAGGCTCTGCTCAAGCGTCTGTTCTTCGATCCGAAGCGCTATGATCTCGGCCGCGTCGGTCGCTACAAGATCAACCAGAAACTTGATCTTAAGACTGATCTTGAGATGCGCATCCTCGAGGCTGCCGACATCGTCGCCGCCACGAAGTATCTCGTTCGTTTGAAGAAGAACGACGGTATCGTTGACGATATTGATCACTTGGGTTCCCGCCGCGTCCGTACTGTAGGTGAGCTTCTCGCCAACCAGTGCCGCGTCGGTCTGAGCCGCACCGAGCGTCTCGTCCGCGAACGCATGACCCTTTATGACCAGAGCGTAGACTCGATCACGCCACAGAAGTTGATTAATCCGAAAGCTCTGACGACGGTGATTCGCGATTTCTTCGCGCGCAGCCAGCTGTCGCAGTTCATGGATCAGATCAACCCGCTCGCCGAGCTCACGCACAAACGCCGTTTGTCCGCGCTCGGGCCAGGTGGTTTGAATCGCGAACGCGCCGGCTTCGAAGTGCGCGACGTGCATCCTTCCCATTATGGTCGCATCTGCCCGATCGAGACGCCCGAAGGTCCGAACATCGGTCTGATCAACTCGCTCGCCACCTACGCCCGCGTTAACGAATTCGGTTTCATCGAATCGCCTTACCGCATCGTCGAGAAAGGCCGCGTCAGCGACAAAGTCGTTTATCTCACCGCCGACCAGGAAGAGGGCAAGACCATCGCGCAGGCGAATTCCGAATTGGATGACAAGGGTCACTACGTCGGCAAGGTCACCGCTCGTAACTCGGGCAACTTCCTTGAAGTCTCGGCCGATGAGGTCGACTTGATGGACGTTTCGCCGAAGCAGGTCGTGTCCGTGGCCGCCGGTTTGATTCCGTTCCTTGAGCACGATGACGCTAATCGCGCGCTCATGGGCTCGAACATGCAACGCCAGGGCGTGCCCCTCCTCCAAACCGAATCGCCGTTCGTCGGCACCGGTCTGGAAGGCCGCCTCGCCAGTGACTCGAAGACCGTCGTGGTCGCCGAGGAAGCCGGCATCGTCGCCTCCGTGGACGCGAAGCGCATCATCATCACCAAAGACGGTGAACTGCCGCGCACGCCAAAACACGATCCGAAGAATCACATGTACTATTACGAGCTGCGTAAATTTATGCGCTCGAATGCCGGTACGTGCTTCAACCAGCGCCCGATCGTCAAGAAGGGTCAGAAGGTCAAGAAAGGCGAATGCATCGCGGACGGTCCCTCGACCGACCACGGTGAATTGGCTCTCGGCCGTAACATCCTTGTCGCGTTCATGCCTTGGAACGGGTACAACTTCGAGGACGCTATCCTTATCTCCGAGAAAGTTCTCAAGGAAGATATCTTCACCTCAATCCACATTCAGGAATTCGAGGTCACCGCTCGCGACACCAAGCTCGGGCCTGAAGAGATCACGCGCGACATCCCGAACATCGGTGAAGAAGCGCTGAAGAATCTCGATCACAACGGCGTTATCCGCATCGGTGCCGAGGTTAAGCCCGGCGATATTCTCGTCGGCAAGATCACCCCGAAGTCTGAAACCGAACTGGCTCCCGAGGAAAAACTCCTCCGCGCCATCTTCGGTGAAAAGGCCGCGGACGTGAAGGACACCTCCCTCATCGTTCCCTCCGGCGTGAACGGCATCATCATGGATGTGAAGATCAACACTTCCCGTCTCGATGCTGAGCGCGACCGCATGTCGCCTTCTGATCGTCGCCGTCAGGTGAAGCAGATTCAGGAAGATTATAAGACGCAGATGGACAAGTTGCGCGAGCAGCTGACCGAAGCGCTCTCGAATATTCTCCTCGGTGAGAAAATCCCGCTCGACGTCATCAACGGTCAGACCGGCGAAATCATCATCCCGGCCAATCGCAAGATCACCAAGACCCTCCTCCGCAAGCTCGCCGCCGTGGCGAAGCACGTCGAGATCGATCCTTCACCGGTTCGCATCAAGATCATGGAGATCATCAGCTCGTTCCAATCCAAGTTCGACGAGCTCGAAGGTGACCGCGAACGCAAGATCGGCACGATCGAGACCGGCGACGCTGATGGCGCCGGTGTCATCAAGCAGGTCAAAGTTTATATCGCCACCAAACAGAAGCTCGAAGTCGGTGACAAGATGGCCGGTCGTCACGGTAACAAGGGCGTCGTCGCCAAGATTGTTCCCGAGGAAGACATGCCGTTCCTGCCCGATGGTACTCCCGTCGAAATCTGCTTGAACCCACTCGGCGTGCCATCCCGCATGAACGTCGGACAGGTGCTCGAGACCCATCTCGGTTGGGCTTGCAAAAAGCTCGGCCTGAAGGTCGCGACTCCGGTCTTCGACGGCATTCCTGAAAAGCGCGTCCGGGAATACCTGAAGGAGGCCAAGTTGCCTACGACCGGTAAGAGCGCGCTCTTCGACGGTCGCACCGGCGACAAGATCGATCAGGAGGTCGTGGTCGGCTACATCTACATGCTGAAGCTGAACCATCTTGTCTCGCACAAGATTCACGCCCGTGCGGTCGGTCCGTACTCGCTCGTGACGCAGCAACCGTTGGGCGGCAAAGCCCAATACGGCGGCCAGCGTTTCGGCGAAATGGAAGTGTGGGCGCTCGAAGCTTACGGCGCGGCGCACACGCTCCAGGAAATCCTCACGGTCAAGTCTGACGACGTTAATGGCCGCACCAAGATCTATGAGTCGCTCGTCAAGGGCGATAACACGCTGTGCGCCGGTACGCCGGAATCGTTCAACGTGTTGGTCAAGGAAATGCAGGCCCTCGGCCTCGACATCAAACTCGGCAAGCGCACCACGCTTTCCGAAGCACTCGGCGGCAACCGCTAATCTTTAACGAACACAGGAGCATCACATAATGAGCAACGAAATAGCCCGCGAAGAAGTCCGTCAGGTCATGGGATCGGACGAAAATCCATTCGACAGCGTTTCCATCACCGTCGCCTCGCCGGAAATTATCCGCGCGTGGTCCAAGGGTGAGGTCAAGAATCCTGAGACGATTAACTATCGTACCTTCAAACCCGAGCCAGGTGGTCTCTTCTGCCAAAAAATCTTTGGCCCGGTCCGTGACTACGAATGCGCCTGCGGAAAGTACAAGCGCATCAAGTACAAGGATGTCGTCTGCGA
>JANYCF010000060.1 GCA_025360455.1 Opitutaceae bacterium
CGCGCGCAGCGCGGCCCGGCCTGCCCGTCCGGCCTTCCTTGTCAGAATAGTAACAATTCCAACAAACCCGCCAAACGGTACCGCCTCAAACGGGTCCCGGGAACGGACGGATTTTTCGCTTCCAAAGATAATGACCGTGCCATTTGGGAACAGAAAGACGGCGACACTCTGCAACGTTGGGGCATGCCCAGCGGTGCGGAGCGCAAGGCGGCGTTCCATCTGCGGCTCAACGTGGCCTCGTTCGTTGAACACTGGACCCGCGAGCACTGCCTATTTTTCACCGTCACCGACGAAGACAACCTACACCCGACGCAGTTTGCCCGGCGCTGGAATAGTTACCTTGTGCGCAACGGCTCTTGGATCGTGAGCTTCATTCGTGTGTTAGAGCCCCAACTGAAGGGCCGCCCGCACTATCACCTGTTGGTCGCGGTGCCGTGGGCCACGCTGGCCGATTCTTTCGATTGGCGGGCTTTCGACGACTGCCAGAAGGAGCGCCGAGAAAACGGCCCGACGGCCCGCTTCCGCGAACTACGCGCCCGCTACAAAGCGAGCGCAGCGCCCGAACTCGTCGCGCTGTGGTCGTCGCTGCGAAAAATTCTGCCGCGCTACGGACTAGGACGCGCTGAGTTGCTGCCGTTGCGAAAGGGAAAAGAGGCGATTTCGGAATACGTCGGAAAATATCTCGAAGCAGGGCTCGCACTGCGAAGGCACTCTTGGAAGGGATGCCGCCGCGTCGAATTTGACCGCAGGGCAAAGAACGCGTGGCTCGTCTGCTCGCGGGTATTCGCGTGGCATTCGCCCGGTGCGGTAGCGTGGCGAAAGCGCGTCGGTGAACTCGGAACGGCGCTCGGCGTCGACGACATGGCGGGAATTCGCCGCAAGCTCGGTCCAAAATGGGCATATCGGCTGCGCGAGGCCATAACGCTAGGTTCTGAGGAGGACTGGATCCTCCTTCTTTGCATCTTGGCCGACGTGAACTGTCGCGAGGCCAAAATTGCCGGCATCCCGAGAGAAGCGCAGGAAATTTGCATCGCGTTGGATGCATAAGTCTTTAGTTTCTCGGGGTATTTTCGGCCGCACTGTGCAAACCAAGTCGATCGCAATTCTTGACCAGCTTCTCGCCAATGTTCGCGAACTAGAATCTCGCAACAAGACCCGCGAGAAGCGCCAGACGCAACTTTTGCGCGCCCATGACGAAGCTGATTCAGAGTGGTTCATGTATTTGGATTCCCGATTCAATACCGCTCTCGACATTGCTAAAACCGCTCGCATCGAGGAAGACGAAGTGCGTGCCACTTGGACGCAGGGATCAACGTTTTCATTTTCAGTCGGCGACACGATTTACGACCAAAAGAAAGGGTATGGGCCTTGGGTAATTGGAAATATTCGACGATGCATTCAAGTCACCCTAGCAATCCCGGTTACACCGGCTTCAAGGGATGAGGCCGATAAACCGATTACAAAGCGTCTGCCCGGTCACGTGGCATTCGTGGTTTTAGAGCCCAATTTTGAAGGGACAGCGTTAGTCGACCGCTTTACTTCTTCGATGACCCAAGACGATTTTGTTCGGATGCTCATCCGTGGATTTGAAGCAGCATGGTCTTCCACCTGAGAGTTACGCCTGAAATTTGTCCGTTGGACAGCCCTCGAAAATCCCATGGAGTTTATCGCTATAGATGTCGAAACCGCTAATCCGGATATGGCTTCGATCTGCCAAATCGGTATGGCCAGTTTTCGCTCTGGAGTGGTTCATGAAGAGTGGAAAACTTATGTGAATCCAGAGGATTTTTTTGATCCTACTTTAGTCGCAATCCACGGCATTGATGAAGGTAAAGTATCCGATGCTCCCAATCTGCCTAAAATTGCACAAAACCTTCAGGAAACGCTCCGCGACAAAATTGTCATCTGCCATACGCATTTTGATCGTTCAGCGGTTCAACGAGCGTTCGAGAAGTATTCTTTGCTTACACCGATATGTACCTGGTTGGATACCGCGAGAGTTGCTCGCAGGACGTGGCCGGAATTTTCTCAGAGAAATTATGGGCTGAAAAATATTTGCGCGAAAATTGGCTACAAATATTTGGCTCACGACGCCTTAGAAGACGCGAAGGCTGCTGGCATGGTTTTGTTGGAGGCCAGTAGGATCTCAGGATTCGATCTCAGTGGTTGGCTGAATCGTGTGCGTGAACCTATCGGATTTCCAAGGAGTGATCGGCAAGAAGCTGAACCTAGCCCGACAAATCCCGAAGGTCCGCTTCAAGGAGAAACTTTAGTCTTCACCGGGGCTCTCTTGCTCCCGAGGAAAGAGGCCGCGCAGCTCGCTGCAAAAATTGGATGCAACGTCGGGGACGGAGTTACAAAAGCCACGACGATTCTGGTAGTCGGCAACCAAGATATTCGGCGGCTCAACGGAGAGGAAAAAAGCTCGAAGCACAGAAAGGCCGAAGAACTGATTTCAGTTGGTCAATCTATTCGCATAATCCAAGAGTCAGATTTTATGAAAATGGTAGAGTCTGTCGGTGCAGCGTAGGAGACGGTCAATTCCGTCCAAAAGTGGACAGTTGCAGATCATGAATTGACCGCGTCGGATTTTTTCTTCTCTTAGAAAGCACGCCAGCCAAATACACCCGGCAAAAAATCTCGGTCCGAACAATCAAAATCTACGGGTCAGCAACGGATCGGGTGCTCCATGTAAAGGGTTCACATATCGGCGCCGTCCCTGCACTCGGCCAGTGAGGGACAGAATCTTCTAAGGCCACCCGATACGGCATTTCTTTTCACGGTGCTCCAATGAGTATCGGGAGGTGCCGTGTCACCTTTCGAAAAGGAGGCTGATGTGAATCCGAAGTCTAATCGCGCGGGCAACTCTGTGCCCGTTGTTTCTGCATCCAATCAAAATCCGAATGTCGGCTCAAACGAGTCTACGGCCGATCAAATTCTTCCGCTGGGGGTTTTGCCTCTGCGTCTAAAAACGGTGGCTCAACTCACTGAAGTTTCGGAAAAAACCGTGCGACGCTGGATTGATCGAGGGCTTCTCCGCTCTCACAAACTCGGCGGCGCCCGCGTCGTGCGGAGACGCGACCTGCGAACGTTTCTTGACCAGCAAGCGGGAGAATCGAATAAGGAGGACGGTCAATGAGCCCGCGCGTATTCAAGCAAAAGGGAAGCAAAGTCTATCGCGGTCGCTACCGCCTCGGCGATGACCCCAGAATTTACGACGTTCCGCTGAATGCCAAAATCAAGCACGTCGCCGAGGCGAAACTGCGTCTGCTCGTGCGAGAAAAAGAGGACGAATTGCTCGGCCTGCTTCCGCCAAAAAAATTGCGCGAGGCGGCGAAAGAGTCGCTTGAGGTGCTGGTCGCCGAGTTCATCGCTAGTTTGAAAGAGCGGAAGCGCTGTGAAGATCACGTGCGCCACAATCAGGAGCGATTGACAGCGCTCTTCACCGCGTGCCGTTGGCGGCTATTGCGCGACGTGAACGCCGAGGATTTTTTGAAGTGGCGCGGGCGTACGGCAAAGCTGTCTCCGAAAACAAGGAACGAATACCTCGGGCACGCAGGCGCCTTTTTCAACTGGCTCGTTCGGAACGACCGCTTCACGCACAACCCGCTGAAGAGCGTGAGCAAATTGCCGACGGTCGGCGAAGAGACTTTTCGGAGACGTGCCCTTACGCTCGAAGAATTCGTTCATCTCATCCGCGGAACCGGAAAACGGCGTTTGGCCTACTTCCTCGCGTGCTGTACTGGGCTTCGACGCGGAGAAATAAAACAACTACTTTGGTCTGACATCGACCTGGCTGCAACTGAACCGGCCATTCGACTGCGGCCTGAGACGACCAAAAACAAAAAAGGCGGCACCATCCCGCTGCTCCCCGTGTTGGCGGACCTCCTGCGGAAAAAGAAATCCGAGGGCGTTCATTTTTCCGGATTGGTCCTGCCCTACGGTGTTCCCAGCTCGAAGACGCTCGCCAAGGATCTGAAGGCGTGCCGCATCGCCGTGGAAGACGAACGCGGCTACCGCGTCGATTTTCACGCATTACGGCACACCTTTGTTAGCCTGCTCGCTCACGCGAAAGTTTCCGAACTCGTGCGCGTGAAACTGGCACGACACAGCTCATGGAAGCAGACTGACGGCTACACCGACGCCAAGAGCGTTCCTCTCGCCGATGGAATCGCACTTCTTGCGGCGGTTTTACCTTCCTCGATAGCTTCCCTGAATTCTGGGAAACCGAGTCCAAATCCGGGAAACGTTGTCCAAATCAACCTTCCTCCCGAGTCCAAAAAAGTTGTCTCAATTAGCGATGAACGAGCAACTTTGGATACAGTTGTCCCCGATTTGGAAAAGGAAAACTGGCGGAGAGGGGGGGATTCGAACCCCCGATACGCTTTTACACGTATAACGCTTTAGCAAAGCGCCGCTATCGACCACTCAGCCACCTCTCCGAACAGTCTGGTCAGCGAATGAAGCGCCGGGACGAAGCGCAAGGCGTTTTTCGAGGGGAATTTTTGCGACGTGCGGATCTCTCGATGGAAATGGAGGCGGGGTGCCTTCACCCCGCAGCGACGTGATCTTGCGAGCGGCGCAAACGCGGGGTGAGGGCACCCCGCCTCCATTTCCAGCCGCAGGGAATACGCCTTACGGTTCCTCGTCGTGGGAACGCTCAAGCTCGTCGCGACATTCGTTGATGACGCGGAGCCAGATTTCCCGCAGATCGAAGAGGCGCGGCAAGGCGAACTCGCGAAACGCCGCGAGCGCCGGATGAGCCGAGGTTTCGTCGCGATTGATCAGGGCGAGCGAACTGTTGACCACGCTGAGGGCGCGCTTGAAGAGGCTGATCGCCATCGCGTAGTCACCGAAGTCGAGCGCGTGGATGGCTTGCACGGCCTGCTCTTCGCTACGGTGAAGCTCCGAAAGCACGGCGACGGCCAGCGCGGGCGTGAGGGCTTGACCAGAGGTGAGCGTGGCGACGTGCCAGGATTGCTGGAGGCTCAGCGCGATGGCTTTTGTTGCGATGAAGATCGGGTTTTTGTGCAGCGTATAAACGTCACCCTCGCCGGGTTCATCGCTGTCGTCGTCATCATCTTCATCGTCGTCATCCGAGCTGTCGTCGATGTCGTCGGTCCAGTCGGCGATATCCCAGCCCATCTGCTCGGCGACGGCGTCGATCCGGT
>JANYCF010000100.1 GCA_025360455.1 Opitutaceae bacterium
GCCGTGCTGATCAAGTGGCTGCCTTCCGTCCAACAGATCGACCCCGCCGATGAACGCCTCATTCCCTTTTACAAGAAAATGGTCGAGCTCGGCCTACCCTTGCTCACCCACACGGGGAACGAACGCTCTTTCACCCGCTCCCGCGACGAACTGTGCGACCCCGAGCGACTACGTCTGCCCTTGCGCGAAGGTGTCACCGTCATCGCGGCGCACGCGGCGACCACGGGGAAATTTGCTGGCGAACGTTCCTTTGATCGCCTCGCGCGAATGATGCCGGAATATCCCAAGCTCTACGCCGACATTTCTTCGCTCACCCAAATCAACAAGCACGGTTATTTGGGAGAAGTCCTGCATCGGCCCGAGTTTCAGCACCGCCTGCTTTACGGCACTGATTACCCGTTGATCGCGATCAACCCGTTGGTTTCGCCGTGGTATTTTCCGCATCAACTCACCCTCCGTCAAAGTTACGCCTGCGCGCGAATTGAGAACCCGTGGGACCGCGACGTTGCGCTCAAACAAGCCTTGGGCGTACCCACGGAAATCTGGACCCGGGCCGACGACGTACTCGCGCACTAGGGCTATTCCTTAAATTCTGTAGCCGCGCTTGAGCTGAAGGCGAAAGCGTGGTCCGCTCTTCAGACCACGTTGTCGCTATGCTCCCCGTTCGACGGGCTCAGTGCCTTGAGCGAAGTCGAAAGGCAACGCCCGGCTACCCTTTTACTGGCACTGCTCTTGATATGGAATGGAGTGCGTTTAAAACCACCACCGCGCACATCCCAGTTTTCATTTCCTTGGGTTTCAAAGCTGTAGGGCCGTCGCTAGCCGACGTGCCGGATCGCACCCTCTACGACACGGCCACAAGGGCCGGCCCTACCTTGAAAATCATTGTAATGCGCCCGCCTCCACCGCGCGCATTCTTGTGCTGGCGCTTTGCCCGGGCAGAGCTACGGTGTCGCCACTCATGAAACTTCTCCTGCCCCTCCTCATGGTTGTCGTGCTGCTCACCGGTTGCACTTCCAACACGACCACTCCCGCCAACACCCCGACTCAATCCGCCAGTCACTTCGCCATTCCGTCCACCGACGATGGCCTGCCTGGCTCCGGCCCAATCCGCCGCTATGATTGGTTCAGCAAGCTATGGATCGAGCGTCGCAGCCACTGGGCCACGCAGGTCCAAGCCGATCAAGGCGCCCTGGTTTTCCTCGGTGATTCCATTACCCAAGGTTGGGGTGATACACTCGGTGGGAATTTTTCCGGCGTTAAAGTCGCGAACCGCGGCATCAGCGGCGACACCTCGCGCGGCTTGCTCATCCGCCTGCAGGAAGACGTTCTTTCCCTGCATCCCTCCGGCATCGTCCTGCTGATTGGCACCAATGATATCGAAGAAGCCGCCACCCCGTGGATTGTAGCCAGTAACCTCCGCCTGCTACTCGTGGAGCTTAAAAAGCACAATCCCGCTATGCCCGTGATCGTCTGCGAAGTCATGCCCAGTTCGCCTGAGAAGCAGCGCCCCGCCTACCTTATCCGCCGACTGAATCAACTCATCAGCGAAGTCTGCGCCGACCAACCGCAAGTCACCGTCCTGGAAACATGGAAACTTTTTGCTGGTCCCACGAATGACGCCAAGCCCGAAGAATTCCCCGATCTGCTCCACCCCAATGCCGCCGGCTACGCCAAGTGGGCTAGCGCCCTCCGCCCCCTGCTCGCCACGCTTGGTTTCCTCAACCGTACCCCCGATGAATTCACAATCGAAAACGACTTCGTTAGTCTCTTTAACGGCCGCGACCTGACCGGTTGGGGTTACCTGCCTAGCACACCCGACGACGCAGCAAGTGCCCGCAGCTGGCAAGCTTCGTCACCCAACGCCGCCTCGTGGCCGATGGTCAAGGAAGCCGTTTCTTTTGACGGACTCACCGCCAGTCCTGATGGCCGCTACGTGGCCCAGAACGGCCGCATGATCGTCACCACTCCGGTCGGAGGACGTCGCGTGCAGAAAATCTGGACCAAGCAGGAATTTCCGAAAAACTTCATTCTCCGTCTGCAATTCCGGGCCACCCCAAATACCGACAGCGGTATCTACCTGCGCGGCCCGCAGCTGCAATGCCGCGACTACCTAATCGCCGGCCCCTACACCCAATTAAAAAATTATCGGGCTGGTGAATGGAACGACATCGAGGTCACGGTGCAGGACAACATTGCCCGCGCCACCTGCAACGGCGAGGTGTTGGAGGAAGCCATGAAACTTCCTGCCACCGGTCCACTCGGTCTGGAAGGGGACAATGGCCAAATGGAATACCGTCGCATCCGCCTCCAAGAACTGCCGTAAATGAAACACTAGGACGCCCGATCAAAACCGCAGACCCTAAATCCAAAACCCCAGACCCTAAACCCGAATTTCCCTATGCCTTCCCTCTACGAGACCCTCCGCGCTGATATCATCATTGCCGTGAAAGCCCGCGACTCCGGCACCGCCACCATGCTCCGCTCCGCCGATGCCGCCATCCAGCGCGCCTCGATGGACACCGGTAAACCCATCGACGACGCCCTAGCCCTCACCAGCCTGCGCAAGTCCGTGAAAAACCTTACCGACGCTCGTACTGAATTTGAAAAAGGTGGTCGAGCTGATCTCGTTGCTGCGAACACCGCGGAAATTCTCGTACTCGAGAAGTACCTGCCGAAAGGACTGGATCCCGCCACACTCGAAGCGCTGATCGTCGCCACGATCACGGCGACCGGAGCCACCTCGAAAAAAGAAATGGGCAAAGTGATTGGGGCGCTCAAGCAACACCCCGACGCCGGACTCATCGACTTCGGTGCCGCCAGCAAAGTGATCCAGGCTAAACTGCCTTAAGCAGTCATCATCAGGTTAGATTCTTCGAATTGATTCCTTACCCGCTATGAAGATTGAGATCCCCGAGAATTTAAAAGCCGAGTTGCCATCCAACCAATGGGGGAAAATTCTGACCTCAACTCCCATCGTGATGGCCGTGGTTGCCACCCTCCTGGCGGGACTCGCCTCCAGCGAAATGACCAGCGCCCAGTATGATCGCTCCTTTGCCGCGCAAATCCAATCCAAGGCCGGGGATCAATGGGGTTACTTTCAAGCGAAGAAATTACGCGGCGCTCTGCAGCGCAGCACGCTTGAGGTCCTGTTGGCCAATGCCCCGGCCAGCCCACTGGAGTCCACCGCGCAATTCGGTACCGGGGAAATTCACACGCTGTTGGAATCAGCCGAAGGGCAACAAGCTCTGGCTTATCTCCGGACGGGTACGTTGCCGTCAGTCGCTGATGGCCAGCCCTTGCCGGCCGAGATCAAGGCTGTGCAGGCCGCCCTCGAAGCGAATCAATCGGACGAAGAAATCGCCCATCTGCTCATTCCGGTGCAGACCGATGCTCTCGCCACGATGGTGCGCAATGCCCGAGCCCACGCCAATGCGGTCGATCAAGCTAACGCGCCGGTCAGCCATACCTTGGATCGATTGGGAGAACTCCTCGAAACTTCATCTGAAATCACGGGGCCGACCCGCACCAGCCTCAGCGCGTCACGCCTGCGTTTTTTGCAGCGCCGTTATGAGGCCGAGGCCCGGGCCAACCAAGCGGTCGCCGTTCTGCTCGAGCTGCAAGTCCACAAGTACAACCGATCCGCCGAATGGCATCATCGGCGCAGCCAGCGATTTTTCTATGGCATGCTGGCCGCCCAAGCGGCCGTCATCATCGCCACCTTTGCGATCGCTGCCCGCCGGCGCAACCTCCTCTGGTCGCTCGCCGCCGCCGCCGGCCTGGCCGCTATCACCGGCGCCACCTACGTTTATCTTTTCCTTTAGGTCTAAGTAGAAAATTCAACCCGCAATGGCATCATCGGCGGCTTGCATTTTTTCAACCACCTGATCGGCCACTTTTCCGGCAAACCGATTCAGCCGGGAAACGTACACGGCATACACCACGCCCAGACCGATCCAGCACCACCGACCGAGAGCGTGATAGTGCTGACGAATGTCGGTTCGCGTCCAACCGTAGATATCCATCAATTTATTCATATCACCGCCTTGGTCATCCTCCCCATTGATCATGGAGCCAAAGGGGATTTCTTCGACCCCGTGATAAACCAAAGCCCAAAATCCCGTGATGTTGAGAAAAGCAGTCGCCCCGATTAAAAAGAAAACGTAGCGGCAGGCGCCCCAGCGAAATTTCTCCGGCAATTCCACAAAGAAGAAAGCCATGAGCAGGGCACTGAGGTAGAATTCGCCGCCCACTCCCCCAAAAGCGCCCCACCAAAACTCCTGACGCAGTTCCGGCATTCGCCAAGTCATGTAGCCCTGCAAAAGCCCCAGCGCGACCGCCGCGAGCATCGGCCAAATTTTGCGCTCCTTCCAACCGGCGGCAAACAGGATGCCGAACAGCAGCAGCAAGCCGAAGTACACAAAAGAAGAGTATTCCGGTTCCACCGGCGTCCAGCCAAGTGGCAAGGGGGTCGCCCGTCGTCCACACATCCACGCGGCCGTGGCGTGGCCAAATTCGTGCATCCAGACATGAAATCCCTTGAGGAAAAAACCCAATGGGCTGTGATTTACCAGCCACACCAAGCCGAGCAACAGCGGCGGAACGAGCACATTCACGCGCCAATTATCGAACGCGAAAAGAGGAAATACGGCAGGGCCTGATTCAACAGGGGTGACCATTCCCGACTGGTTTGATGAGGCGGCTGGGCTGTCAGCTGAACTGGTCGAAGCCATCGTAATCGTACGCGATTCTGTCGTGCGTTGCTGGCGTAATCTCGAGCGCACATGGGCAGCCACCGCGTTATGGGCCAAACGCAATCGCTCGCGATCACCCGCCAGTCCACCCTGCTGCAATGCCGTGTCTTTCTGCGTATACGCGTGCTCCAGCTCTTCGATGCCACAGCCCAAACTTAAGCCCAGTAATTCATGGCAGCGCGCCAGTTCCTTCTCCTCCATGGGAAGCAGTCTGCGAATTCACGCACCGGTGTCCAGCCGGCACTGGCCAGCGCGACTACTAACGGCAGGCGCTGAAGCGTGATCGCAGGACGTGCGTAACAACATTCGCGGCGAGCCCAGCGGACAAGGCTATGCACTTGTCCCGGTCCCGCCCTACCATTGCGCATTGCTGTAGTATAACAGCAAAGGGCTATATTATTCACCAGATTTCATCTCCCCTGGGGCGAAATTCCGCAATAGAAAGTTACGCCGGAATCTTGATGCCTTTGCGGAGGTAAGTGGGCAGGTCGAGATCCTGGCCTTGGTAAATATTTCGGGCGGAGGTGTTGAATGAACCGCGATTTTCTACGGGGTCATTGCCATTAAAACCAAACTCATCTTGCTTGGGCTTGTCGACGGGGGGCGCCGCTGGGGTGGTCGCGACCGGGGCACGGGTGCCGGCTTCCACGGTCACGGGCGTCTTCACCGGGCGCGTGGTTTCGGACACGGTAGTCGCTACGGGCGGAACCGTGTTTTTCTCCGGTTTCTTTGTCGAAGTGGGCACGCGGCGGACAAAATTCCGGCTGCCTAGATCGGTCGTGCCGAGCACGCACACTTCCACTTTGCCCTGCAATTCCTCGTCAATCACCGCACCCATGATGACGTGGGCTTCTTTGCCAAACTCCTCTGTCACCGCCGTCATCAATTCATTCACCTTGGTCAGGCTAAGATCGGGGCCTCCCGTAATATTCACCATGAGGCGGTCGGCCTTGCGGGCGAATTCCGGTGTGTGCAGCAACGGGCATTGCTTGAGATCTTCGAACGCGGCCATGGCGGCATTTTCACCTTCGCCCAGACCGAGACCGAACAGCGTCTTGCCGCCGCGTTGCTGAAAGGCCTGCCGTAGCGCCGCGAAATCGAGATTGATGAGCCCCGTGCGCGCCAGCATGCCCCAGATCGATTTCACGCCGCGCCCAATCCAAGCATCCGCGCGGGCAAAAGCATCGAGCACACTCGTCTGCTCCGTGCCTTCCTGAAGCAACAAATCATTGGAGAGCGGAATGACGGCGTGACACACCGCGCGCAACTCCGCGAGGGAATCCTCGGCCTGCTTACGGCGGCGTCCACCTTCGAAACTGAATGGCAATGTGACGAACGCGATGACGAGTGCGCCTTGCTCCATCGCCACTTCGGCGACGACTGGTGCGGCACCTGAACCGGTACCGCCACCGAGGCCAGCCACGATAAAAACCAGATCGGTGCCGCGCACGATATCGGCGATTTTCTCGCGATCCGCATCGGCGGCTTCGTAGCCGAGCGTGGGATCGCCGCCCGCGCTGAGTCCGCGCGTCACGCTGGTGCCGATGAGAATTTTATCCTGCACTGGCGAAGTATTCAGGGCTTTGAAATCGGTATTGATGACGGCCAGCTGCAGGCGGTCGAGATTCTCCATCTTCAGCCGGTCAACGGCATTGGAGCCGCCGCCGCCGATACCGATCAGTTTAATACCGATATCACGATCGGTGAGGGCTTCGAGGGGAAGTTCGTTGGGTAGATTTTCCATGGTCGCTGGCCTTACGAGAAAATTTTGGTGAGTCCGCTGAACAAGCCGGGCTTGCGCCGGGCCGGTGACGGATGTTCGTGCGCGGCACGCAGGCCGAATTGGTAGATACCGAGGACGGTGCTGAACATCGGGTCCTTCAACTCGTCCTTCACCCACGCGGGCGATTCGCCGCAGCGGGCCTGGACTCCGAACACTTTGGTGGCCGCATCCGCGATACCGGGAAGCTTGGCCGTACCCCCGGTCAAAATCACACCGGCTCCGCAATGCTCCGGGGAAAACTTGTTGCCGAGCTTGTGCATGACCACCTCCAACAATTCCTGGGTGCGCGCCGTCGTGATCATTTCGATGGCGGTCTTAGGCAGTTGGCGATCGCCGAAAGACATGTCGCCGTTCAGCCAGACTTTTTCCGATTTGTCGCGCGTCTGCACGGTAGCGCGGCCCCAACGCAACTTCAGCGCCTCCGCCTGCATGGCGGTCACGCGCAGACCAATCGCGAGATCGTTACTCAGATGATCGCCACCGACGGGCAGCACACCGGTCGCCAACACGTGGCCTTCGCGGTAAAGCACGTAATCCGTCACGCCTTTGCCGATATCGAGCACGAGAGCGCCGTGGAGGCGATCCTCGGTGGTCGTAAGCAAGGAACCGCTGGCGAGCGAGGCGAGGACGAGTTCGCTCACTTCCAAATGATAACCGCCGACAACATGGATGTTGTCGCTCACCTTGCTTTCCTGTCCGTGCACCATCCAATAACCGACATCAAGTCGGCTGCCGGTGAGATGCTCCGGGTCGGGTACGGCGCGACCATCGAGACAAAAGGGCCGGCGGATGGCGTGAATACGCGAGCGACCGGCCGGTAATTCTTTTTGCTGGGCCAAGGTGCAAACGCGTTCCTTGTCGAGCTGCGTCACGGTATTGTCCGAGGACTGCACGTTCACCGAGGCTTCATTATAGAAACCATCAAGGTGGCCGCCGGTCTGGGCGAGCCACACTTCTTCGAGGCGGGTGCCCGCCTTGGACTCCGCCATCTCGAGCGCATGGTGCGTGGCTTCACAGACGGCCTTGTAATCGACAACTTCACCTTTCATGACACCGCGCGACTGCGCGAGGCCGACGCCGATGATATTGAGCGAGCGCCCATGGGCGATTTCGCCCACGAGGACCGCTATTTTGCTGGTGCCGATTTCGACGGCGCCGACTATTCTACCGTTATTAGAACTCACGTGGCCCTTTGCGCTTGATTGGTTGGAGAATGAATTGAGGAGAGTATTCCGGCTGAGCCAGCTCGTCGGGGCTGCGTTCGAATTTCACCGGCACCTGGCCGGCGAGCGAGAGGTTGATGCTGTGCAGCCCGGCGTCGGGGAGCTTCTTGGCCATATCCAAAACGGAATCCAGTTGGGCCACCTGTTTGTAGAAATCAACTTTGCGGGAGAAAATAATCTCGGCGACATCCTGCGATTTCACGGCAATCTCGTCGCGTTCCGCCAGTTTCGCCAATGAAACAATCATCCAGCCGCGGTAGAGGTGCGGCGCTTCGATTTGTGCGGTGGTGAGAAGCTTCGAAACATCTTCCATACCGATGATGGGCGCATAACCCGTCCCCTGCCGCACGAGTCGGATGCCATCAAGCCACGGCAGCTGCCAATCATAGTTCGTGCCTTCATACACGACACCATCTTTCGCCACGTAAAGTTGTTTGGGCCGGCCCAAGCCATCTTGCGCCTGAATCCGCGCCACCGGGGTGCGCTCCTGCAAGTTCACCATCAGCATATCGGGGAATTTCCGCGTCACCACTGCCACCTTTACCTGCCCTTGAGCGGTGAGCCGATTCCGCAGCGCGGGCAAATCCAACGCCATCAGCGTGGCGCCCTTGGGCAGCGCGAGGATTTGCTCGACCCATTTTTTGGGCAAAGTCCCATCGGTAATCACCGCCAGATCGCGTACCGGTTCACTGTTTACCGAGTCGGCAAAAGCCACACGATCCGTCTGCCACTCATAGGTGAAATGATAAATTCCAAAAACAAGTCCACCCACCAAGACGGTGAGTCCACTGACTTTCAACCAAGCGGTATATTGACGCTTGCGCCCCTTCGATGACATGGCGCGCGGTTTCACCTCCTGGCTGATTTCACGCCAAGACCGGCCCGACCTGACTGCTGTAGGGGTTACTTCGCTCATCGCTTCGCTGACTGCGCCAAATGAAAACGCTCCACGGCAGGTCCAACCATCTCGCGGCACAGCGCGCTAAAATCCAGACCCACGCAACGGGCGCTCATCGGTAGCAGACTCGTTCCTTTCATGCCGGGCAGAGTATTTATTTCCAGCAAATAAATTTCATTTTCTGCGGAAACCATAAAATCGATTCGCGCGTAGTCGCGACACCCGCACGCGGCGAATGCCGTCTCGGCTGCGGCGCGCATCTGCGCCGCCAATTCTTCGGAGATCGCGGCCGGCGCATAATACTCCGTCTCGCCGGAGGTGTACTTGCTGGTGAAATCAAATACGCCGGACTTCGGCACGATTTCCACCACACCCATCGCCCGGCCTTTGAGCAAGCCCACGGTGAATTCCCGACCGAGAATGCGTTTTTCTAAAATCCATTCGCCCGTTTTTAGTCCCGCATGGGCAACTTCCAGTCCGGCCCGGTTTGAAACAATCTGCAAACCGAAGCTGCTGCCCTGCCGGTTGGGTTTGAACACCACCTGTTCTCCGTACTGCTGGATGATTTCCGCCACCGCAGGTTTCTCCGCCGCAAGAAAGCAATGCCCCGGGGCAATTGGCACCCCCGCCGCGGCCACGGCCAGCCGGGTGCGCCATTTATCGAAACACAGGTCACTCGCTTGGGCATCGCATCCGGCATAATGAATACCGGCCGCGTCCAGCAGCCGCTGCATGCCGCCGTCTTCTCCAAAAGTACCGTGCAACGTCGAGTAAACCACATGCCGCGCCGGATCGAGGCCGAGCGGGACGGAGTCAGTGGTCACGATGATTTTTTCGGTCGGATAGGACAAAGTCATGGCCTGAGCCACGGCTTTGCCCGAGCCGAGCGAGACTTCACTTTCCGAGGAGGTACCGCCACAAAGGACGGCGATGATGGGAGAGGGAGTCATTTTCGATTTTGGATTTCCGATTTTCGAGTAGAAACACCCGTGGCGAAGGATTGTGTGCTATGAAAATAAGCCCAGCGGAGGTAGGGCGCGCTATCCCTAACGCGCCGTGAGTTTTCGCCCTGCTCCGGCGGGTTAGCGATAACCCGCCCTACCCAGGAGCCAGATAGCCGGGACGCTGCCGACATACCCAATCGAAAATCCAGAATTAAAAATCGAAAATTCATAGCAGGTCTTTCCAGTTTTGACCGAACAACAGGACTTCCGGTTCCAGATCGATGCCGCGGACACTCTTCGCCCGCTCCCGCACACGCCGGATGAGACCAATGATGTCCGCGCTCGTGGCGTGACCGCGGTTCACGATGAAATTCGCATGCACCGACGATACTTCCGCATCCCCCACCCGCTCGCCTTTCAGGCCGAGTTCATCGATGAGGCGACCCGCCGAAGTGCCGGCGGGATTTTTAAAAATACAACCCGCACTGGGTTCGCGCGGCTGGGATTCCTGCCGCTTCTTCTGATAAACATCGATCTGCCGCCGAATGTCCTGCGCCTCCGATTGCGCGGCTGGTTTCAAATACGCCCCCAGCGCCACGGCGTCGTGCAACTCGCCGCAATGCCGGTAATCGACATGCATCTCCGCTTTCCGCATCACGCGTTTTTCGCCCGTGAGCGTCATCAGGTGGACCTCCTCCACCACATCGAAAATCCATCCGCCCATCGCGCCGGCATTCATCCGCAGCGCCCCGCCAATCGAAGCCGGAATGCCTTCGAGAAACTCGAAGCCGACCAAACCAGCCTTTGTCGCCAGTCCACAAAGATTTTTCAGACGCAGTCCCGCCCCCACCCACAGCCGGCCATCCGGCTGCACCTCGAATTTTTGCCAGTTCTCCTGTGCGAGACTGATCACGAGACCGTCCACGCCGGCATCCGGCACGAGCAAATTGGAACCACGACCCAGCATCAGCACGGACAAATGCCGCGCGTGCGCCGCAGCCAGCAGCAATTGCAGGTCCGCCTCATTCGCGGGCTCGGCATAAAGGCGGGCCGGACCACCCACGCGCATCGTGGTTTTTGGCCCGAGCAATTCTCGCTCGGTGAATTTCGTAGCAGGGGAAAGCTGCGGCCGGATCGCCGCGATAAATTCAGCCCAAGCTTGCTCGCGCATTTCTTCCGCGCGCAGGCCGACGACAAATTCCTGTCCGGTCTGCTCTATGTCACCGGCTCCGACAAAAGCCACCATGTCACCCGGTAGCAGCGCCCCTTTGAGCGCCGCGAGCAAGCCGGCAGCATTGCCGGGCAAGTAAGTAATCGGCTGAGTGCTGCCGCCTTTCTTAAACTCCGCATAGATATCGGCGGTCGTCCCGCCGGTTACGGGCGCTTCACTCGCGGCATAAACATCCAGGAGAAAAACCTGATCGGCTCCGGCTAAGGCGGCGGCAAACTCCGCTTTGAACTGCGCCGTGCGCGTATAGCGGTGTGGCTGGAAAACCACCAGCAAGCGCTGGGCGCTCTTGCGCAAACCCGACAGCAAGGCGCGAATCTCCGTCGGATGATGCGCGTAATCTTCGATCACCGTCACGAGACGCGAAGCGTAGAGACAAGTCTGGCGGCGGCGCACGCCGGCGAAAAGGCTGAGTGAATCGGAGGTAATTTTCGCTCCGAGTTGTTGCGCCACCGCGAGCGCCGCGGCGGCATTGGCCGCATTGAAATCTCCGAGAGCCCGGACCGTCGCTTCCTGAATCGCGAACTTGCCGCTGAGCGACAACGTCTGGCGACCTTCCGCCTCCCGTTGAATGGAATATTGAAAATCTCCGGTGCGACCAAAGGTGAATGCGGGAGTTTGGCGTGTCGTGCGCGCTTGCAGGCGCTGCGAAAGCACACAGGCATCACTGGTAAACACTGCTCCCTTGGTCCGGCCAAAGAGCGCGGCAAATTCATTCTCCAAATCGGCCAGCCGCGGATAATGATCGGCGTGATCCCAATCCAGATTCACCGCGAGCGTGATCTCCGGAGAAAAATTACTGATGGTGCCGTCGCTCTCATCGACCTCGGCAATCACCCACTCACCGGCCAGCCGCGCGGGAGGCAGCGTGTTACCCTGGAAAAGTCCGCCGAGCACCCAGCCGCACTCGAAGCCGGCCCGTTGCAAAGTCGTGATCAACATCGCCGTGGTCGTCGTCTTGCCATGCGAACCCACCACCGCCACAAGGCGGCGATCACGCGTCACGGCCGCCAGCATCTCGCCGCGCCGCATCTGCGTCAGGCCGCGCGCCACCGCGCGTTGCCGGGTCGGATGCGACGGTGCCACCGCCGAAGTATAAACAATCAGCTCCGTCGCATCGGGGGCGGCGTTGACCGCCGTAAGCTTCACTCCGGCCTGCTCCAGCACCTCGCGGGTCGCAGGATTCCAATGATCATCCTCGGCGCTCACGACAAAACCCCGCTGCAGCAAAAACATTCCCAACGGCGTCATGCCCATCCCGCCCGCCCCGAGCAAATGCACGTGCCGAATAGTCCGACCGAAGATGAGTGGCAGATCGTTCATCCGGCGGGTTGCAGCGCGTCCGCTGGTTTCGCTTGGTTGCCCGACAAGTCGCGCTTGGCCAATGCTTCCAAATCACGCACCATGGTTTCGATCGTATTTTCCTCGGCCATGCGGCGAAGATTGCCGCGGAATTTATTAATCAACCAATCGTTGAACAACACATCGGAAACTTCCTGCTTGAGGGTGGCGAGCGCGGTTTCCGGTACGACCACGCCGCCGCCTTGCTGCTCGAAATGCTGGGCGTTCGCCTGCTGGTGATTGTCGGCGGCGAAAGGATACGGAATTAAAATCGCGGGAGTTTCGCAGCAAATCAGCTCGGCGATTGTGCCCGCCCCCGCCCGTCCCACGACGAGATCCGCGGCGGAAAACAGCGCACCCACCCGATCCGTGAACGGCTCGAACCAGGCCCGGATGATCGCGCCTGTCTTCGTGCGCAACTCGCGCACCTGCATCTCGCCTTTGCCCGGGCCGGTCACGCACCAGACTTGCACGCCTTCCCGCGCCAGCCACTCGCTGTTCGTTTCCACCCAGCTATTGAGCGGACCGGAGCCTTGGCTGCCACCGACGATCACGAGTAATTTTTGTTGAGGATCGACGCCGAGAATAGCCCGCGCCTCCAGCCGGGGAATTCGCCTGACCTCCTGGCGCACGGGCAAACCCGTATGACGGACCAGCAAACCGAGCCGGCCCGGCAGCCGCACCCCATGGGGCAAATACAGCCGATGCGCGACCCGCGAGAGCAAACGAATCGCGCGGCCGGGAATGCGGTTCGCCTCATGCAATGCTACCGGCACATCGAGCAGGCGACCCGCAAACACCACGCCGGCATTGGTGAAGCCGCCGAAGCCCACAATCACTTGAGGGTGGTGGTGCCGCACGTAATTCAAACTAAAATTCAGTCCCTTCGCGAGGTACCAGCAGAACCGAATGAGTTCAACCGGTCGCCAACCAAACGGCGCGCCCGGCACGGGCACGGCGAGGAGATTCGGATATTTGCCGCACAACCGGGCATCCACTTTTTTTTCGCTGATGAAGAGCGTCGTGGTATGACCGCGCGCCTGCAACGCCTCGGCCAGCGCGATCCCCGGAGCGAGATGTCCGCCCGTGCCCCCGCAAGCGATGAGAAATTTGTGGTTCATCGGGCGATCCTCGTTTTGAAAATGTAGCCGCGTTGGAGCGCAAGTGACAACGTGGTTCGCATGCGCCGCGCACCCCGTTTTCGGGCTGCGCCCTCAAACGCGGCTACAGGGCAAACATTGATGCCGAGCTGTAGGAGCCGCTTTATGCCGCGATGGCGGGTGAGCGAGCGCATTTCAATATTCGTATCGGGGCATAAAGCCCCTCCTACAGTTTCGGCAAAGGTCTTCATGCCGCCACCTCTACGAGTGAACGCTTCCGCACCAGCGGCCGCGGCCGGGCCCACGTCCGCGCACTGTTGATGATGATGCCAACGAGCAAGCCCATGAGCAAAAGATTGGAGCCACCGGCACTGATAAACGGCAGGGACATGCCCTTGGTCGGCACGAGACCCGTGACGACCGCGAGATTGATAATCGCCTGGAGACAGATCAGGAGCACGCAACCCGTGACGACGAGAAACTGAAATAGATTCGGTGCGCGGCGCACATGCATCAGGCCGGCGATGAAGATCGTCACGAACAAACCCACGACGAGCAGCGTGAAGATCAGACCCATTTCCTCTCCGAGAATCGCGAAGATGAAATCCGTGTGCGCTTCGGGCAAAAAGGATTGTTGCTGCCGGCCGTTGCCCAAACCCACGCCATCAATACCCCCGGCGGCAAAAGCCAGAATCGCCTGCCAAAGCTGATAGGCACCCTCGGTGCGATTGCCCTCCACGTCCATGAACGCCGTGATCCGGCGGAGGCGATTGGGATTGTGAATGATCAACACCACAAAGCCCATGAGCGCGAGCGACACAGAGGGGAGCAGAAAACGCAGCCGCCCACCGGCGAGAAACAACAGCCCCACACCGATGGTGCCCGTCAGCAACGCCGTGCCAAAATCCGGTTCCGCCAAAATGAGCACCGCAAATCCGCCCACCAAGGCGCAGGGCGTAACAAAGCCTTTCATGAAATCGTGCAGCTTGTTCTGATTCACGGCGAGGTAGTGCGAGAGACAGAACACCATGGCGAGTTTGGCGAATTCCGAAACTTGCAAGCGCACCCCGCCCAAACCCAACCAGCGCCGACTCCCCTTAACCGAAATCCCAATGTGCGGAATCATCACGAGGAGGAGCGCCACGACGGACACGATGCCGATGATCCAGGCAAATTTGCGCAGTTGCTCCAGATCCGCGCGCGCCATCACCCAACCACCGCCAATCGCGAGCGCGAGGAAGATCAGCTGCTTGTACAAATACGCGGTCGCTCCTCCCACCGCGCGGGAACTTGCGCTGAATAATACGGCCAAGCCAATCGCCAGCAGCGTGGAGACGCAGAGCAGAATGATGCTCGCCGGGGTGATGGCGAGTTGGCGGCGGGGAGGCGCTTCCGCGCTCGGCGTGCTCACCATGGGAGTGGCGATAAAAACCGTTTACTTGGGAGCTTCCTCGGACTTGGGCTCTTCCACCTTGATCGTCGGCACGTCGGTCGAAGCACCGCCGCTCAAACCGGAGTCGAGATCCTGACCGGGAGGCGGTGGCTTGATTTCAAATTGCGCGGCAGCCTCGACCGCAGATGGCTCAGCATGCGGAGCGGTGACTGAAGTGGGCTTGGCCGCAGGTGTCGATGCAGTGGATTTCGCGACCGGCGCGACCGTTTTCGCAGTCGACTTGACCGCGCTCTTGGCCGCAGCAGATTTGCCACCGGGAATCACCAAGGGTTGACCGACACGAATTTTCGCTGGGTCGGTGATATTATTCGCCGCCGCGAGATCGCCTACCTTCACCTGATATTTGCGAGCGATGGTGCCGAGACTTTCGCCATTCGCCACGACGTGCTTAACGATTTCAGTGCTCGTGCGAACCGGTGCTTCCGCCGGTGCAGGAGCGGCTGCGGTGGTCGCGGGTAAAGACAAAGATAGCGAGTTGTCGGCCGGTGCCCCCACCGGAATCGGCTTGCCCGGAATCATCAACTTCTTGCCGGGTTTCAGCGAGGAACTACCGGTGAGATTGTTGGCTTTAGACAGTTCGGAGACGGTGATATGATTTTTCTTGGCAATGGTCCACAGGCTATCGCCTTTTTGAATCGTGTAGGAGGTGACGGGCGAGACATTCGCAGCCGCATTTTTCGCGGGAGTGATAGCCGCAGCGTTAGGCGAACCGGGACGGGTCGGAGTAGCGCGACCCGGAGTGGCATCCGTGGGGTAGAACGGCGCGATCGGTGCGGCGGCAACGGAGCTGTAACTTTGATCTGGTCCGGCTCCCGCCGCACTCGGAACCGTGGCGTCGGGCGTCGGCACATTGCGGGGCGACGAAGAGCAACCGGGGCTGGCGAAAATACCGAAAAAGGCGAGCAAATGGATTGCTACGACCCATCCAAAGATCTGGAGAATTTTCATGGCAGAATATGAGTGGCTGATTTTGAGTTTTGCTATCTAAAAATGAAAGTTATTCACAGGCTTTCCACAATGGCTTCGAACTGCCGGCCCCGATCGTCGTAACCGCGAAACATATCGAAGCTGGCGAAGCCCGGACTCAGGACCAATTGGTCACCCGGCACCGCTTGGACGAGGGCGGAACGAACCGCCTCTTCCAGCGTGGCGCAGATGATCGCCGGCACTCCCCACGTCTGACAGTGCTGGGCGAGGATTTGTTTCGTTTCGCCGATCAAAAAAGCGTGGCGAACCTTCCGGGCAATCCGCTGGACGAAGCCCCCGAGATCACCGCCCTTGGCTTTGCCCCCTCCGATCCAAAGTACCGGCTGAGGAAAAGTCGCCAGGGCCGCCTCCACCGCGTGGAAATTAGTCGCCTTCGAGTCGTTCCAAAACGTCACGCCGCTCTTCTCTCCCACCCGCGCAAAACGGTGCTGGCCGAGTTGAAAAGAACGAGCCGCCTTGAAGAGCGCGTCGTCGGGATAACCCGCCTGGCGCCACCACGCCGCCGCAAGCAGGAAATTCTCATAGTGCGGGTAAGCTCCAAACACAGAGCCGTGCAACCGGGCGTCCACGGCTTGTCCTTCCGAAGATATTTTCGCCGTCGAAGCCAGGTCGTGGCCGAATTGCCGGGCAAAATGCTGCACGGAAGAACCAAAATAACTGGCTCCCACCGGCGTCCGTTCCACCAACCGCCATTTCGCCGCGAAATACGCCGCCATCCCCGGATGCCGTTCCAGATGATCTTCCGCAAAATTAGTCCAAAGCGTCGCCGTCGGTTTCAAATACAGCAATGTCTCCGCTTGAAACGAACTCACCTCGCAAATCGCGACCGCCTCCGCCGGTTGTTCAATGACCAGCCGACTGAAAGGATAACCCACATTACCCGTGGCAAACGCCGGATGCCCGATGGTATTCAACGCGTGAACCAGAAATTCCGTGAGGGTGGTTTTGCCATTCGTACCTGTGATAGCGACGAGCTTTCCTCTCCAAAAAAGTGAGGCAAAATCCAGTTCTCCGAGGCAGGTGCAACCGGCCGACCGAGCGGCGGCGAGCCAAGCATGTTCGGGGGCGAAGCCCGGACTAAAGACGACGAGACCATGGAGCGTAGCCTCGTTGGGCCCGAATTTCTTCCAAGCCTCTTCCGCTTTCTCGTCGTACAGCACGCCGTGAGCGCCGAGGGCCGCCAGCAAAGCAAACACGCCCTGCCCACTCACGCCCGCGCCGAAGACGGCGACCGGACGCGAGAGCAGCGCGGCGATTTCACTGGGTGGCGATGGGAGCATGGTTAACTTGAATGTTTCATCCTGAAAGACGCCCAATCCTTTTCACAGAGGGCACAGAGGCTGACACAGAGGGAGAAAGAGTATACAACGTGCGGGAGGTGCACACGCGGATGAGCTGGCGTGAACGTCACATCCGAAGCTTGAGTCTTTAGGTTTCGCTCTGTGACCTCTGTGTTGCTCCTTCGGTCTCTGTGTCTCAAGAATTTCATGGCTTGGGTGTAAATCACTCGGGTTAGGCACGGATTTCGATTGGCGTCCCATCAGGAACAGCTGACCAAATTTCCTCTATTTCAGAATTGGTGACCGCGATGCAACCGGCAGTCCAATTCACGACACGATGTAATTTCCCAATCCAGCCGAGACCATTGTGCATCCCATGAATCATGATATCGCCACCTGGTGAAACGTTTCGTGCTACCGCTACCTCTCTATCATGAGAGCTTGGGTAGGAAACATGCAGAGCACGATGAAAAGCGGACCCCTCTTTATGTCGATCAATCAGATAAACTCCTTCAGGGGTGCGCCTATCACCTTCCTGCGATTTGTGTCCCACGGGATTTCGTCCGAGCGATATTGAGTAGGATTTCAGCAATTGTCCTCCTTGATACAGAAACAGCATCCGCTTGCTCTTTTCGACTACGACACGGTCGACCTTGGCGCCAGAGGGGAGTCCTCCCTCCGCGACATTCGCCCAAATCAATATCAGGGCGATCAAGGCAATCACTGTTACTGTAAGACGACGGAGCATAAAAGAACGCTGAAGTCCGCAAGCAGCGGGTTGGTTTTGGTTCCGGTGAGGAGATATAAAGAACCTGCTTACGAACTTCGGCGAAAACGTTTGGTGGTTTTGACCACGACCGGCACATACTTGGACTCCACCACACTGGCGCGGATCGCGCGCAGCTTTTCCAAGGAACGAATAAACGGCTGACGCAGCAGCAACATTCCGGTCTCGGAAAGGTCACGGAAGCTGGGAGTATTTTCGTAATTATAATCGATCGGCATGGTGGTTTTGGGTTTGGGATTTAGGGTCTGGGGTCTGGAAAAGTTTGATTTTCAGGTAGGGCGCGCCGTTTGGATTCAGCGCAATTTGAGCGTGGCGAGACCGAGCAAAGCGAAACCAAGCGAAAGCACCCAAAAGCGGAGCACGACTTTGGTTTCAGGCCAGCCCTTTTTCTGAAAATGATGATGGATCGGGGCCATCAGGAAGACCCGACGCCCCGTGCCGGTCCGGCGCTTGGTGAACTTAAACCATGCGACCTGGATGATCACCGACATCACTTCCAAAACGAAAACACCGCCCACAATCACCAAGGTGATCGGCTGGTGAATCATGAAAGCCATCACGCCGATCAATCCACCCAAGGCCAGTGATCCAGTATCGCCCATGAACACCTCCGCCGGATGCGAGTTGTACCAAAGGAAAGCCATACAGGCGCCGATCAGCGCGCCGCACACCACCGTCAGCTCACCCGTCCCGGGCACATGACTGATGAAAAGGTATCCGGAGAAATCCGCGCGACCGGCCACGTACGCCATGATGCCAAACACCAGCGCCACCGTAATCGTACAGCCGACGGCCAAACCATCCAACCCATCGGTCAGATTGATCGCGTTGCTAAAGCCGACGATCCACAGATAAATCAGGACGAGCAACAACCACCACGGCATGTATTGGATAACCGCCGTCTTAAAAAACGGTACCCATAATTCACGGATCTTCACGGAGCTCTGCGGATGCCACAGCAGCACGCCGAGAGCGACGATCGTCGCGAGCGACTGCCAAGCAATCTTCTCCCACGATTTAATCCCATCTTTGTTTTTGTGCACCACCTTCAGGTAATCATCGCGCCAGCCCGGAATGGTCAGCGCCGTGTACACGAAGAGCGCGACGCACACCCAGACATTGGGCTCGGCCCAGAGCGCCGAGCTGATGAACACCGAAAAGAAGATGATCAACCCGCCCATCGTGGGCGTATGTTTCTTGTCAAAATAGGTCGCGCCCAGTGAGCCCGTGCGTTCGTCGATATAACCGTGGCCGAATTTCAATTTGCGGAAATGCCCAATGAGCCGAGGTCCGATAATGAACCCGATCACCAAGGCGGTGAGCGCCGCGCCAATCGTGCGCACGCTGTTATAGTGCAGCAGGCGCAACGGACCAAAAAATGCATCGTACTCGGAAAGATAGCTAAGCATGGGAAGGTTTCTTCGTGAAGCCCGACGGTAAATCCAGTTGGACGAAATTCATCATCCACTCGCGAGCGCCCACGCCCATCAGTTGCTGTGGGCCGGTCAGGATAACCAGACGCTCTGCCTGACGCAGACGCGTGAAAAACTCACCCGCCAAGTTGGGCGTGTGCTGCAGGTACGGTTCACCGGTCACACAACGAACCGCAGGTTGGGTCGAGACATGGAAGTTAGTGGGCATGGGGTAAAGTGTCGGTGAGGACGGTTTCCAATTGGTAACGACGGCTGGCTTTGAGAAATACGGCGCCTTGATAGCCCACGAGTCGCGCGCGCACGGGGGCGACGTCCTCGATCACGGAGACCTGCGCGGGATCGTTGCCATTTTCCAGCAAACCCTCGCGCACCGCAGCGGCTTGAGCGCCGAGAACAAACAGCGCATCGCCCGGTCGCAGTAAAATCAACCGACCCAATTGCCGATGATATTCGGCAGCACCCTCCCCAAGTTCTTCCATGCAACCGAGCACATATAGCCGCGCCAATTCGGGCTTCACCAGACTGGTGAACGCCGAAATCGCATCCGCCATCGAGGCCGGATTCGCATTGTAGAAATCACAATAAACCAACGCCTCGCCCACGCGCTGCAGTTCACCGCGCCACTTGGAGGGTTGCCAGGTATGCAAACGAGTTTGCAGCGTGACGTCATCAATCCCGAGCGTAGAGGCCAACGCCAAAGCCAGCGCGGCGTTCTGCGCCATCCCACCCGAAACCCGGCGAAAGATAAATTTGCGTTTGTTTTCCAGGATCACCTCGGTCCGTTCCGGCCGGTGCAACACCGTATAGCTCAGCGTCGGTCCCGAGACTTTCACCATGCCCTCATTCGCGGGCACGAGCACAAGCGGATTGGTCAGAGCGCGAAACGATTCATACGCCCAGCACGCGACTGGAAAAACATTCAGTCCGCCACTGCGCGTAGCCGCCGGCAGCCGGGATTTTTCGTACGCCACGCCTTCGAGCGAACCGAGCAACGCCAAATGCGCCGGACCCACGAGTGTCACCAAACAGTGGTCGGGTTCGATCATCTCGGCCAACCCTTCCATCTCACCGGGCATATTTATTCCCGCTTCGATAATCGCCGCCCGATGCCGCGCGGGATTCAGCTTTGTCAGCGTCAACGGCACGCCGATGTGATTGTTCAAATTACCCTCGGTCTTGAGCACCGTGTCATGTTCGCGACCCATACCATCATCCCTATGAGCGCTTTTGTTCATATTCCCCTCGGTCGCATACGCGCTGGGATTTCCGCCGAGCAGAACCGCGAGCATATCTTTCGTCGAAGTTTTGCCGGCACTCCCCGTCACTCCGACCACCGTCCCATGAAATTCCCGGCGATGTTCCCGCGCGATGCGCTGAAACGCCGCCAACGGATCCACCACGATGAGCTGCGGCAAGGTTGATCCGGAAACTTCGTGCGCCACGAGAGCGGCGACGGCGCCTTTGGCCTGCGCTTCACCCAAAAAATCATGGCCGTCGCGCTTGTCCGTCTTGAGCGCGACAAACATCTGCCCAGTCGTCAGCGCCCGCGTGTCCTGATTAAAACCGCAAATTCCCTCATTCGATGCAGAAGCAGTAAGGTGGAACCCGGCCTCCGGACGAGTTTGCTTAACTTCCGCCGCAACCAACCCGTCCGGAGGCCGGGTTCCACCCCCAGAAAGCGTTTTGCTCAGCAGCGCCCCGCCCGGTAAACGGGTCCAGCGTCCGTCCGTCCAGACGGCGAGCTTTTCTTGGGCGAACGACGACATGGCAAAGTTTTCAGACCGGTTTGATTTTCTTGATCTCGATCAGCTCGCGGACGACTTGGCGGTCATCAAACGGAATGATCGTGTCAGCAAATTCCTGGTAAGTTTCGTGCCCCTTCCCGGCGATCAGCACGCAATCTCCTTCCTTCGCCGCCTCGAGCGCGAGACTGATGGCACGGCGGCGATCTTCCACGAAGGTGATTTTATCCGCCGCAGAAACACCCGTCTTCATGTCGGTGAAAATCTGCCCGAGTGCTTCCGAACGGGGATTGTCCGCCGTCGCCCAAGCATGATCGGCGATCGCTTGCACCGCCCCGGTCATCAAGGGACGTTTCGAGCGGTCGCGGTTTCCGCCGCAACCAAACACGACGAGCAAGCGCCCAGGCGTGATCGCGCGCAACATGCCCAGTGCATTGTGCAGCGCATCGTCGGTGTGCGCATAATCCACCAGCACGTTGTACGGCTGACCCTCTTCGATTCGCTCCATACGGCCGGGGACTCCGGCGAAGCTCTTTAAGCGCGACGCGATCACCAGCGGATCGCGGCCAAGCGCATAACACGCCGCAAACGCCGCGAGGAGATTGCTGAGATTGTAGCGACCGATGAGCGGACTCTCGATGGCAAGCGAGCCTTCGGGCCATACCAGTTGAAACGAAGTGCCCTTAAATCCTAGATTCACTTTCTCCGCCCGCACTGTCGCCGTAGGCGCCTCACCAAAGGTGATGACCTTCAGGTGCGCCGGCACCTCCGCCACGAGACGACGACCGTACTCATCATCAATATTGATGGCCGCAGTACGCGGGGCCGCCCCGATCCCGCCATTGAAGAGCCGGCTCTTTACTTCGAAATAGGACTCCAGCGTTTTGTGATAATCGAGATGGTCACGTGTCAGATTCGTGAAAACCGCGACGCCAAACTGCATGCCGAGCACGCGCTGTTGATCGATACCATGCGAACTGACTTCCATGACCGCCTGCCGGCAACCCGCATCGCGCATCTGCGCCAACATGCCGTAAAGTTCCAGCGACTCCGGCGTCGTGCGATAAGACGGCACGATTCGCGCGCCCAAATCATAATTCACCGTACCGATCAAACCGACCCGCTGCGTGGGCGTGGAGATCAGTTGCTTGATCAGATTCGTGACGGTCGTCTTGCCATTCGTGCCCGTAACACCGACAAGATCCAGCGATTTGTCGGGAAACTTGAAATAGCGTTGAGCGACGCGGGCCAGCGCCCGGCGCGCATCCGTCACTTGAATGTACGTGACGCGAGTGGCCGTGCCACTCGGAATTTTTTCCGCCACGATCGCCACCGCCCCGCGGTTGATCGCTTCATCGATGAAGGAATTTCCATCCGCGCGGCGCCCCGGGAGCGCAAAGAAAAGATTGCCCGGCATCACCCGGCGGCTGTCCATCGCGAGTCCGGAAATCGGCCGCTCCAGATCACCTTTGCTGGTGATGATCTCGTCGTCATTAAAAAAATCAGAGAGTTTAGGCGCCATTTTAAAAATTCCTTGGGTTAGACGGCTGGCCCCGCGCGCGCGCGTACGAGCGCTCGGGGCCGGCAAAGTGCGGAAAGCCGCCACCAGCGGATAATTCGGGACGAGGTAACCGATCATCGGGCACCTCCATGGGACGCCAGCGCGCCTTGGGTGGGAATCATGATAGGAGTGATCTCGAGATATTGAATGAGTTGTTCGGCAATATGCTTGAAGGCGGGCGCCGCCACCGTGCGGCCATAGGCAATGCCTTTCGCCATCTTCGCGTCATCGACGATCACGCTGATGACCACCTCAGGACGACTCGCCGGGAAAAAGCCGACGAAAGAGGACACGTGCCGGTTGGTCACATACTTGCCGTCGATTATTTTCTGGGTGGTGCCAGTTTTGCCCGCGAGCTCGAAGCCTGGGATATCGGTGCCTTTGGCGGTCCCCTCAGTCACTACATGATGGAGCATTTGCGCCAGCACTGCCGCCGTACTCGGCTTCAGTACTTGTTCGCGTTTTTCGGGGGCAAAGGTCCGCACCACTTTCCCTTGGCTGTCCCGAATTTCTTTCAAGATTTGCGGACGAAGCAGCGTGCCGCCATTGGCCACCGCACTCATCGCCATGTGAACTTGCAGAGGCGTAGCCGCCACCGAATGCCCCATCGGCATACGCGTGATGGTCAGCCCATCCCAATGCTTCGGCTCCTCCAGAATACCCCGGATTTCCCCGCCCAATTGAAATTTCGTGGACTGGCCAAAGCCGTATTTCCGCGCGTAACTGTAGAAAGTTTCTTCCCCCATGAGCATGGCGAGTTGGGCGGCGCCGCGATTGCTCGAATGGGCGACAATGTCCGCCACGCTCAATTGCCCGAAAGGCTCGTCCTCTTTCGGAAGCTTTAGCTGACGGCCTTTGTAGAAAATCGAAGTCTCGCCGCAATCGAAGCTGGTCGCCGGCGTCACCAGCCCGAGGTCCAGTGCGGCGCCCGCCGCCACGATTTTGAATACGGAACCGGGCTCGATGATATCGGTGACCGCATTGTTGCGCTGCGCCTCCAGCGGCGCTTTTTCGAATGCGTTGAGATCATAACTCGGATAATTCGCCATGCCCAAAATCCGTCCCGTCTGCGGTTCGCTCACAATGATCGTGGCAAAATGCGGGCTGTATTGGGTGGCGATGAGCTTGAGTTCGTTTTCGATCATGTGCTGGACCACCGAGTCGATGGTGAGCACCACGTCGTTGCCATTCTGGACCGGCACTTCCCGGGAGCGAAACTGCGCCAGCTCGCGCCGCGCGCCATCTTTTTCCGATTCGATCCAGCCATCTTCCCCCTTGAGATAAATATCCAGGTGATGCTCGGCTCCGGTGACGGCGTTACCTTCCTTATTGATATAGCCGAGCACGTGTGCCGCCAACTCGCCGCCCGGATAAATGCGCTTGAAACTCCGGGCACCGTAGATGCCGCGTACTTTCAAACGCGTGATCTGATCGTAGACATCCTCATCCACCTCGTCCGCGATTTTCATCCAGCGCACCCGCTTGTCAGTCAAAGCAGGAGAAAGGGAATTCACCAAGGCCTGTCGCCCCGCCGCCATGGAACTTTTTAAAATCGCGGCTAATTCCGTCGGCGAAATTTTCAGCAAGCGCGCCATCTCCGGCCACTGCCTTTCATCTTCCGTATTCATCATTTCGGGATCAACCCCCACCACCACAAAGGAGCGGCTGGTGGCGAGCAGATCACCATTTGTATCCATAATTGTACCACGCCGCGCGTGCTCGACCACAATCTGACGCCGCGCTTTATTCACATATTTCAGCAGATCCTCGCGATCAATCACGTGGAGAAACACCAAGCGGACGCCCACGCCCAGAAAGCACGCGAACACGCCCACGGCGATAAACGTCATCCGAAAATTGGAAGCGAAACCCTTCGACATTGCTTAAGGATAAGAAGCGGTGACGAGTTGAAATTTGTTCGAGGCCACGCTCGACAACTTGGCGGTCGACGAAATTGAAAAGATTTCCTGATTGCGCTTACGCTGGAGCTTGAACCCGGGCGATTCCTTCATCCACACCACCTGGGTCACCTTCGGCGACACCAACGCCAGCCGCATCGTCTCATTGCACCGCAGGAGCGTAGCCGGACTCTCGGCGATAGCGACACCGGCCACGACTTCATCGAGCCGACGCTCGACATCGGCGATCTTGCTCTCGAGTGCATTGCTCCGGTTGGCGGTGGAGAAAATTTCCTGGCGCACCCACACGGCACCAAGGCCGAGGGTGCCGCTGAAAACCAGCAGGCAAAGAGTCAAAGCGACGATCTTGTTAACGAGAGCGTTGGGTGGAGGGGGTCTCATGGGTAATTAAAGTTTACGGAGGACGCGGAGCTTGGCGGAACGGCTCCGGGGGTTGTGGGAAATTTCACTTTCGGACGGAGTGAGGGGCTTGCGCGTCAACAGATCCGCATGCTTGGCCCGCAATTGCTGCGGCGTGGCATCGTTCGCATTGATGGGCAGGCCGCACATCGAACGGAAAAACTGTTTCACCGGCCGATCTTCGAGAGAATGAAAGCTGATCACAGCCATCACACCACCGGATGCCAGTTTGGCAAAGGCCGCCGGCAGCGCGCGCTCAATGGCGCCCAGCTCATCGTTCACCAAAATCCGAATCCCCTGAAAGGAGCGCGTCGCGGGATGGATGCGGCTCTCGCGTTTGACCGCGGCCGGAATCGCCTCGGAAATCAAATCCGCAAGGCTGCTGGTCCGCGCCAGTTTGCCGGTGCCACGGGCACCCTCGATGGCCGACACCACCCGACGCCAGTTCTGTTCTTCGCCATAATTGCGAATGGCGCGGATCAGCTCTTCATGACTCGCCCGCTCCAGCCAATCTCCTGCGGACAAACCGACGCGCGGATCCAGCCGCATGTCGGCGTACGCATCATTGCGGAAGGAAAAACCGCGCGTCGCATCGTCCAACTGGAAGGAGGAAACGCCGAAATCGAAAAGTATCCCGTCAAAATTACCCTCGGGCAGCGCCGCCAAATCACCGAAGTTCAGATCCAGAAAACGGAAATTCGCGGGGAACTCCGCCTGCACCTGCACCGCCCGAAAAGCCGCCGCCGGATCGCGATCCAACGCGGTGACCTGGGCTCCGGTGGCCAGAATGACCCGCGTGTGTCCGCCGCCGCCGAACGTGCAGTCCAACACATGTTGGCCCGCTTTCGGCGCGAGGTGGTCGAGCACCTCGCGCAGCAACACTGGGAGGTGCCCGCTTTCAGCCATATCGTCTAGGACTGATTCAAGTTGGGCGGTGTTGACCATGTGGATTTCCTATTGGTCGGGCGAGGGAGTGAAATCGGCGTAGCGGCGCGCAAGAGACGGCGATGGCTGTCTCGGATCGAATACAACTTCGGCAAGGTCAGATTACGGATGGTCATAGTTGGATTGGCTAGGGGTTAAAGTTTTCCTCGGTTACAGACCGATGCGGCGCATCATATCGCCGAAATTCTCGCCGGCCGTGACGCGATCCATCTCCGTCCAACGCGCCGGACTCATGATATTGAAAGTGTCGCCCATGCCGCATAGGACCGCGTCCTTCGCGATGCTCGCATGGCCCAGCAGGCTCGCGGTAATGCCGAACCGGCCCTGTTTATCGAACGTGAACGAAAGCGCGTTCGAAAAAATCTTGGCCTTCACCGCCTGCGCATCGCGGTCGGAAAGTTTCATTTCCGAAACCTGCGCGATCAATTTGGTCACGCGCGCGGGAGGCAGCACCGCGATGTAATTATCCGGATGCGGCATCGCGAGAAATGTCTCCGTGTCAGAATGAACCCAACGCCAGAGCGACGGAATCGTGAGCCGATTCTTGTCGTCGAGCGTGTGCTCAAAACGTCCCGAATATACAGTTGTGCCGATTTGCGCCATTGAGGGTAATCCGGGGCCCCAATTCCCCAGAATGCCCCATTCCTCACCATTTTACTCCCCACAGTCAAGAAAAGAGCTCAAGTATAACGCGAAAACTTGTTCACAAATTGCTATCACCCATCTGTGAAAAACAGGTGGCGGGCTCAAAACCCAACTCGGCCGCTTAGCATCCGACCGATGATCAAGCTGTCCATCTCTCGCTCTTCTTGCCGCCCGGCATATTGATACGAACCAAGTGCGGCCGGGCTCAGCTGGCCTCTTCCTCAATCGCCCGTCAGCGCCTGATCTAAATCCGCCAAAATATCCTCCAGTGTTTCCACGCCGACCGAGAGGCGGATCAGACTGTCTGACACTCCGGCCCGTTGGCGCACCTCCGGCGGCATGCCCCGGTGACTCGACATCGCGGGACGCGTCGCGAGACTTTCCATACCGCCGAGACTGACCGCATGGACCACCAGCCGCAATCGGTCGATGAAACGCATCGCCGCCTCTGCCCCACCCTTCAGCTCAAAGGAAAGCAGCGCGCCGCCGTGTCGCATCTGGCGTTGAAAAAGCACGGCCTGCGCGTGTCTTGGATCGCCAGCATAGTAAACTTTCGCCACCGCCGGATGACAGCCCAGCCAAGCCGCGACTGTTTGACCGTTGCGATTGTGCGCTTCCATCCGCAGCGCGAAGCTCCGCAGCCCGCGCAGCACCAGCCAAGCATCAAAAGCATTCACGGTTCCGCCCAGATTTTTATGGATGCAACGGTTTTTCGCAGTCAACGGCTCCCGCTTGACGACGCAGCCCCCGATCATGTCGGAATGACCGTTCAGGTATTTGGTGGTCGAATGAACGATCCAATCGACGCCCGCCGCAAACGGACGCTGGTTGAACGGTGTCGCCACCGTATTGTCGATGATCACGGACGCGCCCGCTTGCCGCGCAGCGACCACGGTCGCTTCGAGATCGATCAGCCGCATCAGCGGATTCGACGGCGTTTCCAGCAACACCGCGCCGGCCTTGGCGACGGCCGCCTGCCACGCACCGGCATCGCTGGAGTCGACGGTCTCAACCGGAATCCGGCAGACCGTCGAGAGAATCTGCAGCAGCTCGAAACTGCCGCCATAAACATCCTGATGCGCGACCAGCGGGCCCGTGCGCCCTTCCAGCGCCGCAGTCACGGCGCACAACACTGCGGCGTTGCCCGAACTCGTGATGAGCGCACCGGCGCCGCCTTCCAATTCGGCGATGGCTTCAGCGAGCAGTTCGACGGTGGGATTGCCAAAACGCGAATAGGCAAAACCCGGACGCTCCCCGGAAAAAACCGCCTCGGCATCGGCGGAAGTTCCGAGATCAAAGATCGTGCTCTGCGCAATCGGCGGTTGAAAAGGCGCGTTCCCTCCGGGCACGGCGCGACGGGTTCCGGCGTGCGCACAGCGGGTGGCGATACCTGGTTTGGTCTGGCTCATGGCGAAATCATTCTTTGGTAGTTGGGCTGAAAAAGCCAGACTTCGCTGCGCACCAAGCCCCACTGCAAGGTGAGTTCGGCGCGCCGGACAAAGCCCATTTCTAAAAAACACTGCGAGACCGGAGGCAACTCGCGGGCAGCCAGTCCGGTTTGCCAGCGAAAATAAGCATAAAGCCCGGCCAACCAAATCCGCGCCCGCCACCGCGCCAAGCTATTCGCTGGCATTGCAAAATCCGCCCACAGCCACAAGGCATCCGGACGCAGACTCGTCCGGATGCGTGCCATGATATCGTTAACCTGAGGTGCCGTGAAACAGTCGAGGAAGAAAAAAGTGATCACGGCATCGTACTGCGCGGGAGGCAAGTCCGTCGTCAGCAGATCAGCCTGCCGGAAGGTGACACGTTGAGCCGGCTCGTCGCCGGCGATTCTTCGCGCGGCGCGCGCAAGCATGGCGGAACTGAAATCCACGCAATCGATCCTCGCTTTGGGCGCGGCAGACACAAGTTGCTCCAAACAGCGTCCGTCCCCTTCCCCGAGCACCAAGATCGACCGGCTTTCCTTCAACCAATCGAGATGAACAAAACGCGCCCGCTCCAGGTCACGTCCGAAAGCGACATGTTCCAGCGCACAATAAATCCCCGCCAGCCGGTCGAAGTTGCGCGGAGACTTCATTTGGCTCGCAACCACACCCAGAGAAGGAAAACGACCGGAGTCATCAACGTCACATCCACCAGTGCCCGTGAAAGCTGCCGCCCCAGCCGGCGATGTGCGAGATCAAGGCCGCCAAGAAACACCCCACTGAGCGCAGCACACGCCGTCAGACCCACCAGCCGAAACGGCTCGTGCATCGTGCAAGTCACACCGAGGACGGCGATCATCCAGGGCAAAACCCGCACGACGGGCCGGCCGCGGGGGAATTGCAGCGCGAGCGAAGTCTGGCCGTGCATCCGATCAACCTCGTCTTCCCAGAGTGAAATCAGCGCGCAATCGGCGAAGCAGAGCAGCGCAAACAGCGCCAAGACCGGAGCAAGTTCCGCCAGCACCGCGGGATTGTTCGCAACGGGAAAACAAGCCACCCCGATCGTGAAAAGCGCCGCCACGCAGATTTCTTTGGGCGCACGCCAATTATGGGTGCGATGAATAAATTGATGGGAGAGCAGATAAACCAGCACGGGGCCGAGCAACAAAAGTCCCGCGCTTAGCTCAGCGCGAGTGAGCAGAGTGAATGACATGCCCAGCGCAGTCACCAGCACGAGAACCCACAACACGGCTGTCGGCCACCGCCACCGCTGATAAAACCAATGGCGCTGCGTCCGTACTTGCGCCGGGGCAACCCGCCAGCCCTCGATCCAGCGGTCAACCGCGTAGGCGAGCCAGACGGATGCCCCGAGAATAAAAGTGTGATGACCGCGCAACACCACTCCCGCTACCCGCGCCAGTGCCAGCTGCCAGACCACCGCGACCAGCGGTGCATCGAGCGACAACACCGTCAGCCACTGCCACCAATGCGGCCGGCCGGGTTCATACGAATGCAGCGTGGGCACCTCGGTCATCTCGCGGTTATGGGGCTCACTCGGTCAGACGAGCGCAACAAGGGTCCTCGTTCCCGCCTTTCCTCCTCCTCCTGCAGTTTCACCCGGGCGGCGAGTATGTCGGCCCGGCCAAGATAGCCGACAACCTTGCCCGAATCCGACCGCTCCACCACCGCCAGGCGGCCAACGCCGCGCTTCAACATGCGCGCAATGGCGTCATGCAAGGTTTCATCCGGAAAAGTGACAGTAACATCGGTGGCTCCCGCTTCGCCGACCGAGGTGCTCGCGGCCGAGCCGTCCTGCAAAACGCGCAGCAGATCGCCGCGCGTGATCAGACCGGCCAGGCGACCCGTTTCATCCACCAGAATCGTGCCTTGCCGGCGCGAGAGCACCGGGTCGCCTTGGGCAATGCGATCCGACAACACCGCGACGGTCGTAGTGGCGAGAATCACCGGGGGATTGTGGTCCATTGCCTCCGCCACCCGCGCCATTTGGAAAATATCCACGCTGTATTCCCGCGCGATGTGCTGGCCGCGACGCGCCAGTTTCTCCGTGAGAATGGAACGCTTCAGCAGCAAAACCGTGACACACAACGCGGCCACACTCCCGACCATCAGCGCGGGCAGCGCATTCAGATCGTGGGTCATTTCCAAAACGAACACCATGCCGGTCAGAGGCGAACGCATCGTCCCGCCCATCATGCCCGCCATGCCAACCATCGCCCAAAGACCCGGGTCACCCACCCCGCTCGCTGAACCCACCAAGGCCCCGATCGCTCCTCCAATCATGAGCAAAGGCGCCAGCACGCCGCCGGAGGTACCCGACCCCAGCGCTATGGCCCACACAATTCCCTTCGCCAGCAAGAGAGCCACGAGCGACGCGCCCAGCAGTTCACCACGCATCAATTGGTGGATCGTATCGTAACCCACTCCCAATACGCGCGGATCAAACACGCCACCAATACCGACAACGAGTCCGCCCAACGCCGGCCACCACATCCAATGGATCGGAAGTTTGGCGAACAAATCCTCGCAGCCGTACACGAGCGCGGTCAGAGCGCCGGAACCAAGACCGACAATCACCCCCACCAGCAGTGCGAAACCCAACATGGTGGGCACCAGCGCGGCATGCGCCAGCACGGGGAAAATCGGTCCGGCCTCGAGCAACGGAACGCGTACCACGGACGCCACGACTGCCGCCACCGTCACGGGAATGAAGCTGCGCGGTTTCCACTCGAACAACAGCAGTTCCACCGCGAGCAGCACCGCCGCGATCGGCGTGGCGAACACCGCGGACATACCCGCCGCGGCACCGGCCACGAGCAAGGTCTTGCGTTCGGCCGCCGTCAGGTGGAACAGCTGAGCAAAGATCGAACCCAACGCGCCTCCCGTCATGATAATCGGTCCCTCTGCACCGAAGGGTCCGCCCGTGCCAATCGAAATGGCCGAGGACACCGGTTTCAAAATGGCGATTTTCGGACTGATGAGGCTCCGGCCCAGCAAAATCGCCTCCAGTGCCTCCGGGATGCCGTGGCCGCGGATTTTTTCCGAGCCATAACGCGCCATCAAGCCGATGATAAGCGATCCGACCACCGGCACGATGATCACCCACCAGCCGAGATGATTGGTCTCGGGCGCCACGGGCACAGCCGAGAACCGCAAAAAGAACGCCGCGTTCGTGATCACGGCAATCAGCCAGAGGAGCGCCTTGGCCACCACGGCCGCCATTGCGCCAATCGGCACAGCCAGTGCACAGAGCAACAGCACCCGGCGGTCAGTGGTGAAATCCGCTAATGCGCCCCGGCTGGTATGCGGCGGCGTGGCTGGCGATGGCGAGGAGGGTGATGCTTGGGTCATGGATATTTGACTTCACGATTGCATCGCACTACGATATATTGCAATAGCGTATTCCGCCGGCCATGCCTTCCCGCCCTATCACGAAAGCCCACTACGAATCCCTCGCCGCCCTCCGGCACGCGCTGCGGCGTTTTCTGGGCTTCAGCCAGGAAGCAGCCCGGCAGGCCGGCCTGACCCCGCAGCAACACCAGGCCCTGCTCGCGATCAAGGGTTTCTCGGAGCGCGACTATGCCTCGATCGCCGAACTCGCGGAGCGTCTGCAATTGCGCCATCATAGCGTGGTGGGACTCGTGGACCGGCTGGTGCGCCGGAAGCTCCTGCGCCGCACCGCGTCAACCGCCGACCGACGGCGGGTGGAACTGAGGCTGACCGCCAAGGGCGAAAAAAAAATCGAGCAATTGTCGGCGATGCACCTGCGCGAATTGCGGCAGCATGGCCCGGAACTCCACCGCCTCTTGGGCACCATCACCGAGATGTAACTCCGAACACTTTCGGTTGCCACCCACTAACAACTCAGCCTTCAACCCTCCCTCCCTCCATGCCCCAAATATATAACGACATCACGGAAACGATCGGCAACACCCCGCTCGTGCGTTTAAACCGCACCGCCGCCGCCCATGGCGCGCAGGCGGAAATCCTGCTGAAACTCGAATTCTTCAATCCCCTTTCCAGCGTCAAGGACCGGATCGGAAAATCGATGATCGAAGACGCACTGGCGTCCGGCAAGATTAACGCCAACACCGTCCTCATTGAACCGACCAGCGGCAACACCGGCATCGCTCTGGCGTTCGTGGCCGCTGCCAAAGGGATCAAACTGATTCTAACCATGCCGGAAACGATGAGCATGGAGCGCCGCAAGATTCTCAAAATCTTGGGCGCGCGGCTTGTCCTCACCGAAGGCGCGAAAGGCATCAAGGGCTCAATCGCCAAGGCGGAGGAACTCGCCGCCAAAATCCCCAATAGTTTCATTCTACAGCAATTCGCCAATCCCGCCAACCCGGCCGTGCATCGAAAAACCACCGCGGAAGAAATCTGGCGGGACACCGATGGAAAGGTGGACATCGTCGTTTCCGGGATAGGAACGGGCGGTACGATCACCGGCGTCGGTGAAGTGCTGAAAGACCGCAAACCTTCGGTGAAAATGATCGCGGTGGAACCCGACAGTTCGGCCGTCCTCTCCGGCGGCCAGCCCGGCCCGCATAAATTACAGGGCTTGGGTGCCGGCTTCGTCCCCGCCGTGCTCAATACCAAAATCTATGACGAAGTGATCCGCGTGAAAGACACCGACTCGGGTCCGATCAGCAAACAGGTCAACCAACTCGACGGAATTCCCATCGGGATCTCATCGGGCGCCGCCGTGTGGGCCGCCCTTCAGCTCGCCAAGCGACCGGAAAACAAAGGCAAGCAGATCGTCGTGATTATTCCGTCAAGCAGTGAACGCTACCTGTCTTCGTGGCTCTTCGCCGATGTGGGCGTGGAAAGCGATCCCATCGACGATCTCATGGCGGGACCGACGTCATTCTAAAAGCGAACGCCCGAAGGTCTATTCCTGCCGATCCGCCAAATCGGCCAGGGCGTTGCTGCGCGAAGTTGCGTACAACGGGTGATTTCACCCTCTGGCCTTACTAGCGCGGTTTAAATAATTTGTAGCCGCGCTTGAGCCGTAGGCGAAAGCGTGGTCCGAGACGTGGCCACGTTGTCGCTACGCTCCAACGCGGCTACACTTTTCATGAAAATGCACCAGTCGGTCTGGGTCTCGCAAAGCGCAGAAATTCCTCCTCGTGCATTTCTAGAATCCCGCGGTTTGGCTGGTCTTCCCTCCTCCCCGCGCCAACTTAAGCTAACCGCCGAATCCAATCCATGTGTTCCTGCAACTTCAGCGAGCAAGGGTGAGTCATCACTTCCGATTGCTTCCGACCGGCCAACATGTCTTCTCCTGCCGCCGAGATTTCATAAGCGAAACCCAAACTGGTGCGACCATCTCGGAAATGCTCCACGCATTCATCGAGCCGGTAATGCATCGCTTCGCTGGCGCGCCAAAAATCGGGGATCGCAATGTAACCCTCCTCCCCGATCACATAGGCCCAGTTTCGCAGCTTGCAGCGGAAGGAACTCGCCAGCGTTGCCGTCGACTCTGCAAACTCCAACACCGCGACCAAATCATCCTCGACCCCGTTGGGCGCGCGGTGACTGGTGACTTGGATTTTGAGCGGAGCCGCCGGTTGGAACAGCAGAGAAAACGCGATGGGATAGACGCCCATTTCCAGCAGGCAACCGCCGCCCAATTTGGCGTCGTATTCACGGCGTTGCGGATCGAAGGGCAACTGCGGGTAGCCAAAATCCGCCTGCACCGAACGGAGCCGTCCAATCCTCCCTTCATTTACCCAGCGCACCGCCTGGCGGATGGCGGGCAGAAAATAGGTCCACATCCCTTCCATGAGATAATTACCGGTCTCCTCGGCCACCCGCATGAGTTCCCGGCATTCGGCCGCGTTGAGCGTGAGTGGTTTTTCGCAGAGCACCGCTTTGCCGGCCCGCAGAGCGGCGGAAGCATTGGCCAAATGCTGCGCATGGGGCGTCGCGATATAGACGGCGTCAATCGCTGGATCAGCGAACAAGGCTTCATAACTGCCATAGGTTCGGCCCACCCCGTGACGTCGGGCGAACGCCGCCGCTTTCTCCGGTGTGCGCGATGCGATGGCGACGATTTCACCGTTGCCGGCAAAAGGCATGTCGTGCGCAAACGAGCCCGCGATTCGCCCGGCCCCGACAATTCCCCATCTGATTTTATTCATAATTATCTCCGCTCAGGGCGACATCAGCTGTTGTTCGAGTTCCTCGAGGGTACGCCCTTTCGTTTCCGGCAGATAACGGTAGACCAGCAAAAGTCCGGCAACCCCAAACATATCATAAAGCAAAAAGGTGCCGGCACTACCGAGCGTAGCCAACTCCCAAGGAAATAAAAACTGCACGAGAAAGCTCACGCCGGTGTTGAGAAATCCGATCGCCGCCATGGCAAGACCACGGAGGTGATTGGGGAAGATCTCCGAAAGCACCACCCACATGACGGGACCGAGCGACACTGCAAACGAAGCGACGAATCCGAGAATACCTGCGAGCACCACCAAAGGATTCAGGTGGATCGCCGCCGTCACGAGGCGGTCTTCGTTCGCCTTGAACGAGTCGGGCCCGAGGAGCGCGGCGACCTCGCGCTTAAAATCGATTTCGCTGCTGAAGGCGCGATCTTGGAGCGGCTGCAGTTTGGCGACCTCCCCCGGGGCCAAGACGCCGGCGAGTGCCGTAGCGTTGAGGCTATATTTGGCCTGATGAAAACCATAAGCCACCACCGTCAAACTCACGACCACACCCACCAGACCGCCAATCAGCAAGGGGCGGCGGCCGAGCCGGTCGATCAGCAACATCGCCACGATGGTGAAGACAATATTGGTCAGCCCCACCCAGACGGCCTGGACAAAAGCCGCATCCCGTCCCACCCCGCTCTTCTCAAAAATACTGGTGGAGAAAAAGAATACGCAATTGATGCCGGTGATTTGCTGGGCCACCGCGACGATGATTCCGAGAAATAGCACGAAGCGCATTTTCCGACTGAACAATTCGCGCAGCTTGGTTTGTCCTGGTTCAGCCCGCTCTCTTCTGGACTGCAGGACTTCGGCAATCTGCGCATCCGCTTCGGCGGGAGACATCAATTCCACCAAGACCTTACGGGCGTCCGCGACGCGGTCTTTCAGAATCAACCAACGAGGACTCTCCGGGATCAGAAACAGCAGCCCGACCCAGACGGCCGCCGGCAGAACTTCCATACCCAGCATCCAACGCCAAGTATGGCTCGTGATACCCAGTTGGGTGATCCAAGGGTCGGTGCATCCGCTCAGGGCAACCAAAAGATAATTGGAGAAATAGGCGGCGGAGATTCCGACGACGATGTTCATCTGGCCAACCGAGACCAATAAACCGCGCAACCGGGCGGGAGCAATTTCGGCGACGTAAATCGGCGTGAGCATCAGCGAACCGAAAGCGAGTCCACCCAGTCCGCGGGCGATCACGAGGGTTAAAAAACCGGGTGCCAGCGTGGCGGCGATGCCCGACACAAAATACAGGGCCGCCACGGTGATCAACATGCGCTTGCGCCCGATCACATCACTCAATGTTGATACGGACAGACTCGCCAGAATGGCAGCCAACGAAGGGGCGCTAACGACCAAGCCTTGTTGCCAGACGTTGAGACTATATTCACGGCTGACATAGCCGACGACTCCGGAAATAACGGAGGCATCGAAGCCGAAGGTGAACCCGCCGATCGATACAACGATGGCGATGAGAAAAATATTGCGATGGGAAGAGGTCATGAGGGAGGAAAACTGGATTATCAACACCGGCACTGCCGGTTCTAGCGGATCTGATGGGAACGATGGATCACCGGAGGCCGCGCTGGCCTCAGAGTTTCGCGGCCACGCGCTCCTCGAGCACGGTCTTGGTGGAAAATCGGTAGCGCATGTTGCGATAGACACACACGTCGGTGACGTCGTCGGGCGTGTTGGCCGGAGCCGCCCGATAATTCGTGGAGACACGGTAGCGGCCGTGCACGGGTTGCACGCTATGCCAGCAATGTCCGTGGAGCAGGACGAGTGTGCCCTTCTTGGGATATAAGGTGAGCTGGCCTTCAAAATCACCGTGCGGATCGCCGGCCGGCAGAGCGCCGCCGGTGTGGGTGCGCGGTACCAAACGCAGCTGACCGCCGATTTCATCGACAATGTCCCGCGTGTAAACGAGGCGGTTCAAGTTGTAGTCGTCTTTGGTCTCCGGTGGACAATCCTGATGCCATGCTTGGCCGTTAGTGCCCTGAGCCGAATACATGACCATGCAATACTGCGAATGCCACCCTTCCCCGAGCACAGCTGCAGTGATGGCCGCGAGCCGGGCATCATCATCAATTACATTGAAGCGATCCACCCCTTCCCGCTGGGGAAACCACGGGACGATTTGGGTCTCCGCCTTGGTGGCAAATTCGTCGTTAAGACAGCTGTCGTGGTTACCCTTGAACTGCGCGAGAATTAGCTCGTGCAGTTCGTCCATCAACGTGAAGTCAAAAAAGTTTTCAATGACGATGTAGCCATTGGACCAGAACTCTTCCCGAATTTGTTGTAGATTCGATTGCATGTTAGAAGGAGGTAGGAAGTGGAACCGTATCAGGGTTGGGCCGCAGAAAGCGGGATCGTGCCGTCACTCGAAGCATTCAGGAAAATCGGATCGTTCAAGGCGCAGATCCAGCGTTCGCACACCAGCTTATTGCTGTTGAGACGGGCATCACCCCAGTCGTGCCATGTGAATCCCAGACGGTCAGACCACTCCTTCCACTCCCAATTGATGTACGCGGTGGCCTTGATCTCCGGACGGTGTTTCAACAAATCAAGCATCGGCACATACCAGCGGTCCCAGCTCTTCTGCCCGCCCGTGACGCCAATATAGCGTGGAGTCATTTCGCCGATCATGACCGGTTTGCGACGAGCTCGGGCAGTATCGAGAAATTCCGCGAGTTGGGGCTTGGCAAATTCATCTTCTGAAAACAAGTCCACGCCCCACCAATCCACCCACTCATCGCCGGGATAAAACTCCAGCAGATGTGCCATGGTGGGCCAGCCGGAGGAGGCACCGGCCGCGCACCAGACAGTGGCAAAGGGCACACCGCGTGCCCGCAGAAATTGGGTGATATGCTGCCAAGCTTTCACGAACGTAACGGGGCGATAGTTGTTCCAATTGCCTTCAAACTCGTAGCCGATCCGGATGAACACCGGCCGGTCCAATGAGACCAAGGCGTCGGCGAATGCCGTCAGCTGGCCGTCATAATTCCCCTCCGCCACACCTTCATCCTTCCCGGTCCCGTTGTCCTGGCCGACGGTCAGGTTTAGTCCGATCTGTGGCACCATCCGCTGGGGTGCCAGCGCGGTGAGTTCGGCACGGGTCCGCTCACCCCATGCTTTCACCTCGGCCACCGGATGAATGAGCCCGATGTAAGTCATGTAGATTAATGGCTGATGCTCCGGAGCAAAATTATTTCGATATTCATCGAAGCCCCGGGGATCCTGGCCGGCTCCATGGATGATGCGATTGCCCGGCTCGAGGCGCGCCCCGAATTCGACCCGCGGAGCGTAGCCTTCACCCTTGGCCAGAATCGCCGGAAGCGCACAAACCAGCAACGCGGTGCACCGGCGCAAAGCCACGAAAAGTTGAATACGATGCAGGAACATAGTGAGGGAAAGAGAAGGAGGTTTACGGTCGGTTGGCCGCGTTCACCGTTTCGCTGCCTGGGCCGGCGCACGATGAAGAACGATAATCAAAAAGATCGAAATCAGCCGGAATGGCTGAGTCGGCACTGTCCTGCGCACACAACGCGATGAAACAGCCGGTAAAGCCCCACGCCCCGTTCTCAATCACGCGATCATCCGAGAGCAAGGTGGCGTCCAACACCGGCCCCACCGGTTGCCGAGCGGAGTCCGCCATCGAATAAAAAAACTGGAGCGCCCCGTCCTTGAGTTCCGCCCCCAGTTCGACAGAACCCTCGGGCGGCAGCGTCACTCCGGCACCGAGCGCATTGAGATATTGCCCGCCGTCGCCGTTGAGCAGCCGCAGTTCGCGTCCCCCACCATCTCTGGCGGTGATCATGAGGTAGTGAAACTGCGTCGTGTTGTAATAAAAAGCGAGACCGGCGGATTGTTGGAAATTCCGGGGAAAGAATTCCAGTCGCGTGGACACCAGACAGGCGTGATGGAGCAGACGGAACCCCAGCAGACTTTGCGCGAAGGTGCAGAGCAGCGAATTACGCCCGCGCAACCGCAGGAAGCCGGGACGTTCGCTCAGGCTCAGCCACACCGCTGTCGGCATTTCCCGCAACGCGCTCCATTGTTGGGCCAAAGTCGGGGAGGAAAAATCGTCGAAATAATCCGGTTGATAAGGCAGCGCCGCAACGTCCGGAATGTCAGTGTTCAACGCCGGTAAACTTCCACCCTGGGCCAGGCGGGGCCAATCGCCCTCAGGCCAATCGATGGCTTGCAGTGCGGTTTCACGCCCGAGAATACAACGGCGATGCGGCCCCATCGGTCGGCTGCAAAGATGCGCCAAATACCAACGGCCATCCGGTGTCTCGACAAAGGAGCCATGCCCGGCTTTTTGCAGCGGTGCATCCGGATGGCCGGCCGAAGTCAGTACCGGATTGAACGGGCAAACCTCGTAAGGTCCGATCAGCTTTTTTGACCGGACAATGCTGACCGCGTGCGCCTCTCCGGTTCCGCCTTCCGCCATGACGAGATAGTAGTAATCTCCACGTTTGTAGAGGTGTGGGCCTTCGGTCACACCCAAGGCGGTGCCGGCGCAGATCAAGGCGGGAGTGCCGAGCAGCGTCTGATTGGCGGGATCGTACTGCTGCAGGACAATGCCGGCGAACTGATTGCGATCCGGACGACAATCCCAGAGCTGATTCAAGATCCACTTGCGGCCATCATCGTCATGAAAAAGCGAAGGATCAAACCCGCTGCGATTGATCAGTACGGGGTCACTCCACGGGCCGGTGATCGCGCGGGCTGTCACCAGATAATTGCAGGCATCTTTGGCAAACCCGTTGAAACCCCGCACGTCGGAATAGATGAGCCAGAACATACCGTCGGCATAACTGAGGGCGGGCGCCCAGATGCCGCCGGAATCCGGCACCCCGCCCAGAGCCAGCTGCGAGGGCCGCGTCAACGCGTGGCCGACCAATTGCCAATTCGCCAGATCCCGCGAATGATGGAGGCGCACACCTGGCCACCACTCGAAGGTCGAAGTGGCAATGTAGTAATCTCCGCCAACCCTTAGAATAGAAGGGTCGGGATGAAATCCGGGAAGAATGGGATTTGGCACCTGGCTCATGTGAATGATCGAATAGGGCACGGTTGCCGGAAAGTGTGCACCACACGCGGGGCGATGCACACCGGTTGACGATTTTTTGTGTTGAGTGCGCGGATTAGAAACGGATGCCGTACGTGAGCTTGGCCGTCAGGGGCGCGGCATAGATGAGGCCGTATTGTTTCGTGTCATTCAGCAGATTGGAAATGTTCAGCTGAACATACTGCCGATGCTTACTTCGGCTATTCCATTCATACTTGGCCATCGCATCCACGTTATATTGCGGATCGGTGAAGAGGACCACCAGCTTACCGTCAGAGCCGATGATTAACTGACCGGAACCGTGCGTCACGCCGGAGGCATATTCGCGTTTGGATTGCCAGAAACCGCCGAGCCCGAGGGAAAGGCCCTTCAGACTGCCGATGGTGAAGCGGTAGTTGGCCCAGATATCAAAGCGATACTTCGGGGTGTCGTCGCCCGAGGCATTACCGACGCTGGTCAGACGTGTCTCGGTCTTCGGACCTTCCGTAGCCGTACCAGGAGTGCCGTAGATGGTATTGCGCGGCAGGGAAAATGTGCCCCATGAGGCGTTGTTGAAATTCCAAACAGCCCAGCGGTCCTTCAGGGAGGGATATGCCATCCAAGTACCATAGCTTAAGGTTTTGACCTCGGTGATGGCGCCATTGAGGATGATGTCTAAATTGGGTGTGGCCTTCATCTGGATTTGCATGTCGTAGCCCTTCGATTCCTGTGAAGTCAGGTAGGAGGCGTTGCCCGAGCCACTGCCGTGGAACGCCGAGGTGTCCATGGTGGCAATGTTCACCAGAGGATCGGAACCATTCGCGCCATCAAACAGCCAACCGGGCCAGTTGGCCCCATTATCTCCGTCGATCGTGGCAAAAGCCGTGTCCATGTAAGCGGCGCCGTCCGCCTTGGTGGCGTTGATGTGCCATACCCCCGCCCCATCCGTGAAGGCCGCGCCAGACGTGACAGCCTGGTTCCAAGCCGCAACCACGGCTGGCTGATCAAGCGTCGGCAATCCGGTAGTCTTCCACGAACCGCCGCCGTTGCTTCCGCCCGGTGCAGATGATGGCGTGAAGTTGCTGAGGCGGAAGACCACGTCCTTGGTGGCGTCGAAGCGCGGCTTCCCGAGAGTGACAGGATTCCACCAGTCCGCGTTAGTGTAGCCGGTCTTGTTGATCGTGAACTTGCTGATCGTGCCCGAAATGCGGCCGTCCATCAGGTCGAACTTAAGGCCAAATTCCTTGCTCTTGGCCAAGCTTGCTCCGGCTGGTGTGCCGGTAGCCGCCAATACTCGTCCGGAAAAATTCGGCTGCAGACCTTCCGAGCGTAAGGCGTAGATGGAAATATCCTTCGTGATTTTAAAGCTCAGGCCCTTCTGATAGGTTTTCTGAGTTTGCCCATCACCGCGCAGATTGGAAATGGTGGGAGTCGCTCCTGGTGTCGTCCAATTGGTGTCTAAATTGGAGGCATTGTTGGTGTCTTTGCGCCCGCCCACGAGGACCGTCAGACGATCATCGAGGAACGAGCCGGAGTAACTGACATAGAACGCCCGGTTCCATGCGGTATCTCCGTGGATGTTGTTTTGATACATGCCTGGGTCGGCAGAACCGTCGCCCTGTTTGCCGAAGCGCAGCGGAGTCAGATCTTTGGGTGCCTTGTAGCTGAAGGCCCCGGGGACCGTGACCCAATTGTATTTGGTGGTATCGTTGCGGAGTTCCGAATAGCCGGCCAGAATCTGACTGGAGAAGCGCAGCCATTTACTGCGTCCTTCAAAAAGGGTAATTTTATCGGTCAGCTCGACCCGTTCCTGAGCACGCTCAACCTTTTGATCCAGTCGCGACCAATTATACTTAAGAATCGAGCCTGGCACCGTGCCCGTAAGGAAGGAGGTACTGCCGTCTCCCGACGGTGAGAGCGGGCTGAGTTGGATAGTCTGCTGGAGGCTGACCGGACCTTCATTGACAAACAGCTGAGCGTTCACGTCACGGGTTTGATAGTTAAAGGTTGAGCGGTTGTAGCCCACGAGCAGATATAGATTTTTCGCGAGTCCCTGAGTCACTTTGAATTCCAAGTTGGAGGCTTGGGAATTCAGATAGGTGTCTGGCCCGGTCACGCGATAGCTGCGCGGATCAGCTCCGGGTGGCGTATAGAGCCCGCCATGCTCGTTTTGATCGTTGTTCAAGCCGACACCTCCGACCGCCTGTCCGGCAACCGAGCGAAGCCGCCGAGCGCCGATGCCGCTGGTATTTTGTTCGCCATATTCCGCGTCGAGATAGATTTCGGTCTTTGATGCGGGCTTCCAGCTCAAGGAGGGGGAAAAGAAATAGTGGTCTTCCTTAAAGTAATCGGTGGAATCCCCGGTGGACTGGGCCGCAGCGGTGAACCGGTAGGTCAGCTTCTTCCCTGCATCAACCGGCCCTGTGGTATCAATCTGGCCCCTGAACAAGTTGTTCGTACCATAGGTGACATCAACGGAGCTGCTGCGATTATTGGACGGACGTTTGGCAAGATAATTGACCACCCCGCCGAAGTTGCCGGTGCCATAGAGCAGCGCGGCGGGTCCACGCACAACTTCCACCCGCTCCACATTAACCGAGTCGGTCGAGTTCTGGCGAATGAAGCCGTCACGCAGGGCATTGTCGGAGACAAAGCCACGCAGCTTGATCTGCACCGCATTCGGATTGGCGGTCGCCCCCTCGGGATTATTCACGCCGCCCGGCCCTTGATAGGCGCCAGCGCCGCGATTCGAAAGATCATTCTGCGACTGCAGGATGATGCCCGAGCTGAATTTCAGGGCCGAACGGAGATCCGTCGATCCGGTATCATCAAGAAACGTCCGGGTGATAACCTCGATCGGCATCGGTGTGTCTTTAATCGCCGCGTCGAGCCGGGTGCCCGAAATCGAATTGGTGGCATAGTAACCGGAATCCTTGTCGGCATTCACGACAAACGGGGACAAAACGAGAGTGTCCTCCTCCTTGTCTTTTGGTTTGTCAGATACAGTGGCAGTGGCGCTAGGCACCGCTTGCCCCAGCAGTGCCAGCGGAGCGATCAACAATAGGCCGGAGAGGACGACGAGCAGACCCTGAGACGGGTGTAAGCGAGGTGGTGTAGTTTTCATCATAGGGGTTTGGTTGGAGTTAAAAACTCAGCCTGACCCGGGAGCATCGGAACGCTTCAAACCAAGAAGACTTAAAGCGGAATGCGGGAGGGCAGACCTTTTGAAATCGCGATTTAACTGAACCGAGACTTCGTGAGTGCTGGGTCCATATCCCACGTTTGACTTCCCATTAGTCAACGTACATGTGCGCAGTTTAAATATTTTAACTATATCGCCGATAGGATTCATTTGTAGTATATATATTATTATAAAACAGCTATTTAAATACTTTTATTTACGGATATGAATCAGCTAAAATCATTTTTGAGCACGAATACACTTTTATGTGCTCAAGTTTGTTATCGCTTATTATATGAGGCCAACTACCCCCAATAGCATGGCCCAAATGAACCAACAGAAACTGGCGACTCTGCTTAATCTGTCTCGGACGACTGTCTCTCGCAGTCTTTCCAACCATCCGATGATCCATGCCGACACGCGGGCAAAAGTGCAGGCCCTCGCCGAAAAATTGGGCTATCGCAACACGCCGACCCGCGCCGTGAAACGTCGTCGGCTAAGCAAACCGGTCACAGTCGGTGTGCTGGTCGGAATGCCTTCCATCAATATTGGTATGGCCACCTTTCCGCTCGTCCTGCAGGGCATTCGCGAGCGCGGCATCATCGACCATGTGGCCATCGACGTCATCAGCCAAGACCCGGCGGAACTCACCACCAAAAATCTGCGGCAACCGGTCTTCCGGCATATTCGGGCCAGCGACTGGCGCGGTGTCATCCTCATCTACCCGTTTGCCCCGGACGTGGTCGAAGCCATTGAACAGAAAATTTCCACCGTCTCCGTGCTCACCGAATACGAACACCTGCCGATCGACACGATCGATACCGACCATTCCGATATCATCGATCTCATCGCGCGGCTCGTGCAATTGGGACACAAACGGATTGGATTCATGACGTGGCACTACTCCGTCGGCGGACGCTGGACGACCCGCCGCTTTGCCTCCTTTGCCGAGGGGATATTTCTTCACGGACTGGAATTCAACGCGGAGTGGACGGTCAATGTTCATGCGAAACAACCCGCCTTCCCCGATCATCTCACGATTGCAGATTACGTGGCAGCCCAAACCCGCCAGGCCGGGGTCACCGCTTGGGTCTGCGCCGCCGATCACCAAGCTTATCAGCTGATCGCCGATCTCCGCAACCGCGGTATCCAAGTACCGGATGACTGCTCGGTGACGGGATTCGATGGCATCGAGCCGCCGCTCGGTATGACCAAATTAACCACCCTATCCGTCGCTCACGCCGAGATCGGCGCTTCCGCGCTCAGTCGCCTGATCAATCGCATCCTTCATCCGAATTCTTCCCGCCGAAAAATCTTCGTGGAAACCAGCTTGGTCGAGGGAACCACCATGGCTCCGCCAAAAAAAGCGGCCAGCCCATTATAAAAACAGGTTCCTCGCGGTTTCCGCTGGGGCGCAATGACGAAAGCTCATACGAAGCAGGCGAGGCGACCGCTCTCCTTTGAATGCATGAGGCCAAAAAGGAGCGCGGCCGCCCTCGGCCGCGGTGCAGCTCTTACCCTTATTCCGCCCTCACCCATCGAAAGCAGTGAAGAAACCCAAATCGCCTGATAAACCGAAAAATCAGTTTCGCCCGATTCATGCACTCGGTGATTTCCACCGCCGCAAAGTTCGCGCCGATTTCCTTATCAGTCCTCACGGGTTTCCCCAGCCAATCCATGTTCACAACAGTCCGAGCGGCGGCTGTTCGGAGAGGTAGGATAGCTTGCGCAATTTATCGTCCACTTGTTTGCGCGCTGTGATATCGCGAACGATCGTGATCACTGTATCCACGGTTGAGCGTACCACTCTGGCCTCAAACTGCCGGACGTGGCCTCCGACCTTGAGCTCGTACTGCAACTCCTGCGTCTCGTTGGAATCCCAGGCTTGGGCAAAGGCCTTCATGAACAAAGTTGCGAGGGGCTTGGGGAGAATATCCGTGACCTTGCGCTGGAGAAAATCCTTCACCGGCACATATAGATCGCTCGGATTGGGTGCAGAAACCGACAAATATTCCCCATTCAGCCGGTTGGTGAAAATGACATCGGGTATCGCATTAAGCAGGGCACGTTTCTGCGCTTCGCTTTCGCGCTGCGCAATCTCGGCCACTTTGCGTCGGGTGATATCGTGGATCACCCCGAACACCTTTTT
>JANYCF010000109.1 GCA_025360455.1 Opitutaceae bacterium
GCCTGCCCGAGACGGCACCCGAGGCCGAAGCGCTGCGCCGCCTCGTTTATACTTACGAACTCGGCGACACCACCAAAGCGTCCGGCAAGTTCGTCCGCCAGAAAGGCAAGGATATCGAGGCTGCCCTTGACCGGGTTAAGATTTGCGATCCGGCCATCGGCTCGGGTGCGTTTCCCATCGGCCTGCTCCAGGTTATCTTCACGATCAAGACCACGCTGGATCTCACGCTCGATCGGGCGCAGGCGAAACGTGATCTCATCCAGAACTGCATTCACGGCGTTGATCTTGATTCTGGTGCCGTGGACATCGCGCGCCTCCGCTTCTGGCTTTCTCTCGTCGTCGATGAAGATTCGCCCACGCCGCTGCCCAATCTCGACTATAAGATTATGCAGGGCAATGCGCTCCTTGAATGGTTCGAGGGTATCGCACTCGACGAGCTCGCCGGGGCCAAGCCGCGTGTCGCCCTGCCCGGACAGATGAGCCTGCTCACTGCGCCCGGCGACACTGCCGATCTCGGCGCTGCTCCCACCGAGAGCGAATCGGCGCAATTCACCAAGCTGCTCCGTGATTATTTCTCCATCGAGGGCAAGGACCGGAAGAACGCCCTTCACGCCAGGATCGACCAGCGGGTGCTCCGTTTTATCGACGAGCGGATCGCAGCGGTGCAGGAAAAGGTGGAGATTGAGAAACACCAGCACGAGGCCGACTTGGCCCGGATGCTGCGCGGCCTGCGGACGAAAGCCCAGCAGGAGGAGTTTCTGTCCAAGGATGTCCGTGCCCGCCGCACGCAAACGAGGATCACCGAACTGGACACCGCCATTGCCACCAACGAAAAGCGGAAAGACCGGCTGCATGAACTGCAGGACATCGCCGAGCGCCCGTTTTTCCTCTGGCATTTCTATTTTCAGGACGTGTTCGCCCAGGGCGGCTTCGACATTGTCATCGCGAATCCGCCTTACGTCCGCGCCGACCATCCTTCTCAGGTACAGCAGCGCCAGGATATCCTCGCCACGGGCAAGTTCGGCACGCTCTGGGAGAAATGGGATCTTTTCGTCGCCTTCGTCGAGCAAAGTTTCCACCTGCTCAAGCCGGGCGGCGTGATGGCGCAGATCGTTTCCGACGGCTATTGCCACGCCAAATACGCGCAGAAATCGCAGAATTGGTTTCTGCAAAATGCACGCATCGTACGCCTCGATTTTGTCAGTCCGCTCAAGCTCTTCGATGCCGGTGTGCGCAACATCATCTTCTTTGTCGAGAAGGCCGGAGGTACTCACTGGCGGCCCGAACGCCGGCTTCATCTTGAGCGGCCCGACCGTTTGCCTGAGGAACCGATGATCGGCCATGTGAAGCTGCTGCCAACGGATGAACAAAAGAATCTCACGCATCGGACTTTTTTCCCTGAGGATGCGGTGGCGAAGACGTTTTCGGCGGCTACACTAAGCATCGATCAAATCTGCTACATCAGCAAAGGCATGGTGGTTCATGCCGATGAAAAAGTTGCTAGAGGTGAATTCAAATTGGAGGATTTGGTTTCAGCTACAAGAGACGCGGATCATCCCAAGCGTTTTGTTGAAGCTAAGATGCTTGGTCGATGGACATACAAAACTTTTCGCTGGCTTGAGTGGGGGACTGAACGGGCACCGCGCTTATTTAGTCGTCCGACTTTCCCTGAAATCTATACCGCTAAAGAAAAGCTGATTTCCATCGATTTATCAGCAGCTATTGATCGCTTAAAAGTTGCTTACGACGATCAACAGTTCTTTCACAATCATTCTGCTTGGTCGTTTGTGCCTTGGCACTATCTCGAAGGAGTTCGTAACAATTCGATCAAGAAGACTGCTCGGTATCCCAGCGAAACGCCGAAACGCGATGACCTTCCCAATCGGCTTGATCTAGAAAATCAGAGCCGTCGTTTCTCCGCCAAGTTTTTGGCAGCGGTCATGAATTCCAGTTTCGCCTATGATTTTCTGAAAGCGAACCGTCGCAGTAACATTCACCTGTATCCCGACGACTGGAAGCAGCTCCCGATCCCCGACGTCACGCCGGAACAGCAAGCGCCCATCGTGGCCTTGGTGGAAAAGATTCTGACCGCCAAGCGCGCCAAGTCCGACGCCGATGTGTCGGTGCTGGAGACCGAGGTGGACCGCCTCGTCACCGGGCTCTACGGCATCGGTGACAATCAAGGCGCGCCACCCGTCCGCATCGAACGCGCCACCGCCGACACCAAGTCGATCCTCCGCGACCATATTCTTACCGAGCTAGGCCGCCGTTCTCCCTACATCTCCCTCGACGCCATCCGCACCGAACTCAAGGCCCGCAAGCTGGCGGTGGATGGCGAGACCTTGCAACGCTACCTGCACGAGTTCACCCGCCTCGGCTCCATCCACGATGCCGGGCGCGGCTGGTATTCTACGCTAACCAAGAGGCTTGAACTCGACCGCTCTCATATCGCGCCGGTGGTTGACCTGATTGAACAGGCGTTCCCGTTGTTGAACTTCGCCGTGTGGTCCACGCAGCAGATAAACCCGTGGATGCACCACCTGCTCGGCAAATTTGTGACCTTCGTTTATGTGGAGAAGGAGGGCGTCGGCGCGGTGTGGGAGCTGCTCAAGGAGAAGGGCTACGACGCCTACCGCAACCCGACCAAGAAGGAGATCGCGAAGACCTTCAGTGTGCGGGAGAACACGGTGGTCGTGCGTGCCGGCAGCCTGTCCCAGGCCCCCGTGGACGGTCATTTTGCCACGCCGGAAAAAGTCTTGGTCGATTTGGTCGCCGAGGCTGACTCGCTACCCCTGATGGATGCCTCGGAATTGGCGCAGGTTGTTTCGAGCGCATCGCGTGCCGGGTGTCTGGATCTGACAGTTCTTATCAGATACTCGATTCGTAAAGAATTAGGGGATAGAGTCTTGAATATTGTCAGTCCGGTTTTGTCAGAAAACGACGAAATCTGACAGAACCGGATTATTACAAATCATGATCCATCCTGAATGCTTCCAACGCCCGTGGCTCCAGGAGCAGTCGGAGGCGCTGAAGGTTAAGCCGGAGAACCTGCAATTTTTGGAGCGCTGCATCCATGCCCTGGAATTGGTCGGCCGGCTGTCGGGAGCGGGCTTGGATTTTGTCTTCAAGGGCGGCACCAGCCTCGTGTTGTTGCTGAATCCGGTGCGCCGACTGTCCATTGACGTAGATATCGCCACGTCGGAATCAATCGAACGTATCAAGGCGGTGCTGGATCAGGTGGCGGTGGGGCGTCCGCCCTTCTCGCGATACGAACACTTGATCAAACGGGACCGCGATGCCCCGCCAACCCGGCACTTCCAGATCTACTTTCCCTCGGTGGCCGGGCAGGTGGCAGAGTCGTCGGTGCTGTTGGATGTCCTCACCGACGCGCATGGCTATCCCGCAACGGAGCGCCGACCGGTTACTGCGCCTTTCGTTCGGGTTGAGGAAGAGAACCTGGTGGTACTACCGACGGTGGATTGCCTGCTTGGCGACAAGCTGGCCGCGTTCGCGCCGCGAACCATCGGTGTACTTTACGATCCTCTTGATCGAAACGGACGCCCCCGAAAACGAGACCCTTTGCAAATCGTGAAGCAGCTCTTCGACGTGGGGCACCTGTTTGCCGAAGCCACAAACCTCGATCACATCGACGACACCTATCGCGCGACCTTCGTAACCCAAAACAAGTATCGCGGCGGTGGCTTCACGCTCGAGCAATGTCTCGATGACACCCTTGAGGCTGCTCGGGCCTTGTGCCTCACCCCATCGGACCAAGCTGGCGCGCATACACCTCATCAAACGATTCTGCGATCCGGGCAGCGTGGCTTGGGATCACACTTGCTCACCGAGCCTTTCACCTTCGACCGGCACGCCCGGGTGGCGGCATCCCGTGCCGCGCTACTCGCGACGCTGATAAAATATCGCGCGGTCAGTCAGGTTCCGAAAAATATCACCCAACGCATGCCGGCCGCAGTCGAACTCGGACGCATTCAATTGTCCGGCGAAAACGTCGCTCTCCAAACTATCTTGCGCCCCACAGCACCCGAAGCCCTCTACTACTGGGGAATGATCGAAGATGTCATCGCGTTGAGTCGCGATGCCACTCCATGACCCCTGACGGGCCTTTGCCTTCAAGTCCCTTGAGCCGTTGGGGGCGCCTAAAGTGAATGCGGTAATTTTGTAGCCGCGCTTGAGCCGAAGGCGAAAGCGTGGTCGGAGAGGAGACCATTCTGCTGGCCAGCAGAATCGCTGCGTGTCCCCGTTCGACGAGCTCAGGGCCTTGAGCAAGACCGAAAGGCAACGCGGCCACAAAAATTTGCCTTACACACCAACTGGTTCAAGGGCGCGGCTGCGGTAGCGGTAGTATGCGGCGCACGCGCCTTCGCTGGAAACCATCGGTGCGCCGAGCGGTTGTTCAGGTGTGCAACGCTTGCCGAAGGCGGGGCAGTCGTGCGGCTTCTTCACTCCGCGCATGATCGAGCCGCTGATGCATTCTGTGGAAGCAGCACACGCGGATTGGGCGAGCGGGAATCGCTGGTTCGCATCGTACACGGCATAGGCGGGGCGTACGGCGAGGCCGCTTTGCGGAATCACACCGATGCCGCGCCAGTCGCGATCACAGATTTCAAA
>JANYCF010000110.1 GCA_025360455.1 Opitutaceae bacterium
CCCATGCCAACCCATACTCTGGATTCCATCCGCCAAATTTACGAGCTGCCGCTGCCCGAGCTGATTTTCCGCGCGCAGCAAACCCACCGGATCCACCACGATCCCGCGGCCATCCAGCTCTGCACGCTGCAATCGATCAAGACCGGACGCTGCCAGGAAGACTGCAAATACTGTCCGCAATCGGCGCACTATGACACGGGCCTGCAACCCGAGCCGCTGCTCGACACGAAGACCATCATCGATGGCGCAAAGGCGGCCCGTGAGGGCGGTGCGTCGCGTTATTGCATGGGTGCGGCGTGGCGCGAAGTGCGCGATGGTTCACAATTTGATTCGGTGCTCGAAGCCGTGAGCGGCGTCTCCGCACTCGGTATGGAAGTCTGTTGCACCCTCGGCATGCTTTCCGGCAACCAGGCCGAGCGGCTGAAGGAAGCCGGCTGCTCCGTCTACAACCACAACCTCGACACCTCGCGCGAATTTTATCCCGAGATCATCTCGACGCGCACTTATGACGACCGGCTCGAAACGCTCGCGCGCGTGCGGTCGGCGGGGTTGCAGGTTTGCAGCGGCGGAATTATGGGGCTGGGAGAAAGTGTCGATGACCGGCTGAAACTCCTGCGCGAACTCGCCGCCCTCGACCCGCAGCCGGATTCTGTGCCGATCAACGCCCTCGTGCCCGTACCCGGAACGTTGCTCGCAAACAACAAGCCGGTCGATCCGATCGAGTTTGTCCGCATCATCGCCACCGCCCGCATTCTTCTGCCCCTCACGATGGTGCGGCTCTCCGCCGGTCGCACGGAGATGACCGACGAAATGCAGGCCCTATGCTTCATTGCCGGCGCCAACAGCATTTTCCTCGGCGAAAAACTGCTCACAACACCCAACCCCGGCCGCGCCGACGATCTGAACCTCCTCGATCGCTTGGGATTGCATCCCTTGGCCCCAGCGCAACCGGCCGAAGCGGTGGCGAACTGATTTATTTATGCGCCAGGTGCTCGTCACAGGTTCCGACACCGGAGCCGGCAAGACGCATGTCGTCGCCGCGCTCGCGCGTCTGCTGGCGGTCGATGGCGCCCGCGTGCAGATCGTGAAGGTGGTGGAAACCGGCCGGGCCGCGGCGGACGTGGAAGCGGGCGATGCCGTGCGCGCGCAACGAATGAGTGGAGCAGACGTCGCCGCGTTTACTCTCGCGACTTTTCCGGCGCCACTCTCGCCCCCAGTAGCAGCCGCGATGGTCGGAGAAAAAATAATCTTCGCTGATTTACTCCTCCGACTCCGCGCGCTTGCTCCCTGCGATTGGCGAATCATCGAAGGAGCCGGCGGTATTGCGACGCCGTTGGATGAGCAAGGTCGCGACTGGGCAGATTTTGCCAGAGCGGTGGAAGTAGACGCGACGATCCTGGTCGTGCCCGACCGTTTGGGTGCGATCAATCAGGCAAGACTCACCTATGGGCGCGCGAAACAAGTTGGGCTTGTTCATGCCGGTGTGTGGCTCAACGCCGTCACGCCGGTGGATCACGCCGTGGCGGCGGCAAATCGCAGCAGTCTGCTTGCGCTCGGAGTTCCGTTGTGGGCGGAGCAAGCGCACGGAGCAATGGAGCCCCTCGATGCGGCGGCGGTGCGCAGGTATTTATTGGAAGGTGGAACCCGGCCTCCGGACGGGTTTTCCTCTGCGCACGTTGAAGAAACCCGTCCAGAGGCCGGGTTCCACCACGAAAACGAATCCGGCGATCTTGCCTCACGCGTGCGCGAACTATTGGACGAGCGGGAAAGCAAGGGACTGCGCCGCGCCTTGCGAGTGACCCAGCCGACAGACGAAACGCTCAACCTCGCCGACAACGATTATCTCGCGCTCTCCCGCGATCCGACCATCGCACAAGCGGTCGCGACGGCAGTACTCGAATATGGATCTTCGGCCGCAGCCTCACCGTTGATTACGGGCTGGCGTGAACCGCATGCACAATTGGTCGCTCAACTCAGCGCATGGCATGGCTTGCCGTTCGGCCTGCTGTGGACGAGCGGTTATGCCGCCAATGCGGCCGTGCTCAGCGTGCTGCCGACCAAGGGCGATCTGGTACTGGCAGATCGATTGATTCACCATAGCATGATTGCAGGCCTGTTGCGCAGCGGTGCGCGCTTGCGCCGTTATGAACACCTCAATCTCGATCAACTGGAATCCATGCTCGCCGCCGAACAGAATATGGCGCGGCAGGTGTTCGTCGCGACGGAAAGCGTATTCAGTATGGATGGAGATTTTCCGGATCTTTCACGAATGGCAGAGCTCAAACACCGCTTCGGATATTTCTGGATCGTCGATGAAGCGCACGGGCTCGGTTGGTATGGCCCGCAGGGCGCGGGACTGGTACGTGAGCTGGGCGTCGAGCGCGACGTCGATGTACTCATCGGCACGCTCGGCAAAACGCTCGCGTCGGGTGGAGCGTATACGCTGTTTCAAAACGAAGCGGTGCGCGACTATGTGGTGAACCTTGCCGGTGAATTTATTTATTCCACGGCTTTGCCGCCGGCGAACGCCGTCGCCGCCGGGGCGGCGATCACGCGGGTAGGCGAACTCGCTGCGCAACAAAATGAATGGCGCGCAGTTTCGCGAGAATTTCGCTCGGACTTGCGGCGTGCTGGCTGGGAAGCGCCCGAGGGAGATTCGCCGATCGTGCCGGTGCGACTCGATACGGCGGAAGCGGCCGTCTCGCTCGCGGCCGCACTGCGCACGGCTGGTATTTTGGCCGCTGCCGTACGTCCGCCCACGGTGCCGGCCGGCACGAGCCGGTTGCGAATTTCCCTCAAACGTACGTTTGGGGCGCCAGAAGCGAAGCGTGTGCTGGAGGTGATGAATCGCTGGAGGTCGACGCCATGAAGATGGGCTGGATCATGGGTTGGGCGGTGCCGGAGGCTTGGTTCGCGCCTTTGGTGCGCCAACATTTTCCGAACGCTCCGCATACCTTTATCCCTGCTGGCCCGGAGTCGATCGAACGCTTGCTCGCGGCCGGACCGTTTGATCAGGTGACGGGTTATTCACTTGGCAGTGAATTGTTGCTCTCGGCCGCGGCACGTGGCGTGGTGTTCAAAGACGTAAAACTGCTCGCGCCAATCTTTGCATTTGCTCGGGAAGAAGATCTCGGTGGTCGCGTGGCCCGCGCCCAAGTACGCCTCCTGATTCGCTGGCTACGCCGTGATCCGACGACGGCGTTGGCAGATTTCTATGGACGCGCCGGACTGGACGTGCCGCACCAGTTGGCGCCCGTGCAAGAGTCGGACAATTTAATTTGGGGCCTGGAATATCTGGAAAACCAACGAGTAGAACCCCCGTTGCCAGCAAGCTGGCAGGCGTGGTGCGGAGGAGCTGATGCGTTGCTCGACGCGAGACGGCTGGTTGAAATCACTCCGGGAATCTTAATCGTGCCGCACGCGACGCATCATCCGGCGGATTTGTTGCACGCCATGGCGGAGAAACTGCCATGAAAGCAAACCCACCCATCGAACCGATTGCCGTCGCGGCGCTCGCCGAAAGTTTCGGACGCGCGGCGAAAAGTTATCGGTGTCATGCTCATGTCCAGATGGCCTTGGCTCACTGGCTGGCCGAATGGTTACCGGTCAATCGGATTGGACGGGCGCTCGAAATTGGCGCGGGGCCGGGGGAATTCACGCATCATTTGCTTCCGTGGGCGGGAGAGTTGGTCGCGAGCGACATTGCGCCCGAGATGTGCGCTGTGGGGCGGGCCGCATTGCCCGGGATCGAGTGGCGGGAACTCGCCGCAGAAGCGCCAGTAGGCGGGCCGTGGGATTGGATTTTCAGCAGCGCCATGTTGCAGTGGTCGACGGACCCGACAGATATCTTCTCGGCGTGGCGAGAACAACTCGCACCGGGCGGGCGCGTACTCGCCGGATTATTTGTGGCGGATAGTATACCCGAGTTGAACGCGCTGCTCGGGCAAGATGTCCCGCTCCACTGGCGCACAGCCCAAGAGTGGCGGCGAGCGATAGAAGCGGGCGGATTACGCCTCGTGCGCGAGGAGACTGGACGGCGGGTGTTTTGGCATGAGTCAGCAGCGGCGTTTTTGCGCAGCTTGCACGGCGTGGGAGCAGCGCCAGCGCGGCGGATGCCGGTCGGGAAATTACGCGGAATTTTGCGGGAGTACGAAGCACGTTATCGTGATGCCGAAGGAGTGAGGGCGACGTGGACGTTCTATCGGTTTGAAGCGAAAGGTGCGGCGGGCCCGATCAGGTGAGCGACACGGCGTAGTAGTAGAAGGTCGCCTGTAAACAGGCTCCTACAAAAGAAAACCCACCGAGGGGAAATTCGGCGGGTTGAAGCAAGACGGCGCGATGACGTTCGCGGCGGGCCCAGCGGTCCCGCCCTACCTTTAGAAGCGGTACTTCAGGTAACCTTCGATCCGAAAGGGTTGCTCGGCGAAGACGAGACTGCTACCGGAGAAGGCATCACCGTTGTGATACCAATTGCGCTGATTGGTCACATTCAGGAAATCGAGGTTCACGCTCCACTTCTTCGCTTCATAGAAGAGTGAGGCATTGAGGACATACTGCGCGGGAATGTGCCACTCGTTGTCGAGATTGCCGTATTGCCGGCCGTTGTATTGCGCATTCGCACCGACCCCAAAGCCGCAGGAAAAACGATAGCGCACGCTGCCATTAATAATCACCTTGGAGAAACCGAGCAGCGGCCAATTGCCGGGCAACACTTGATTCGCGTATGGATCGTAGCTGCCGGTGGAGGTGCCAAGCCCACCCGGGCCCTGACCAACGAGGTAGGCGTCGTAGATCGAACGGCCACCCATTTGAAAGGGCGAGGAATTGAGATAATGTCCGTCCTGAAACGTGGCGTTAATGGTGGCGTTCAGGTGTGGGTTGGGCTGATAGACCGCTTCGAGTTCGAGACCGCGGACGACGATATTGTTTTTTTCGCCGCCCAGGGAAACGCGGGCGCGCTTCTGGTCGAAGAGCGTGGCGCCGGCGAAGAGTTTGTTTTCAAGCAAGGAGAACTTCGCTCCGAGTTCGGCGAGTTCGCTGAGGTTGCGGAAGTCGTCACGGTTTATTTTTCCATCGGGTCCATTGAGGATGATGCCGCCGCCGGTGACGTTGCCATTCGCCACGCGAATGTGCTGGTAGGTGGCGTAGAGTGAAGTCTTCGCGTTAGGTTTATAGAGGAGATTCACGTTATGGGAGAAGGACGCGACGGTCGCGGTATCGCGATACGGAATGCCCGTGGCGGCTTCGTAGGGATCACGGGCGTTGGCGTGAAACCAATCTTCGCGCAGGCCGATGAGGAGACTGAGTTTTTCGGTGAGCGTGGTGTCGTGTTGCCAGAAGAGAGCGGGATTCCAGAGGGTGGACTTCACCGTCTCGGGTGAGCCGTAGGCATTCGGGAATACCAAATGGCCACCGGGTCCGGGCAAGCCGGGATAATAGGAATTCGGATACTGGGTGGCTTGATCGAAGGTCCGCGACGGATCGGTGATGTCGAAGTTGTAGAGGTACTCGTTGTAGTAATTTGTGTACGACTCGCGGCCTTCGTAGCGCACAGTCGCGCCGCCGATACTGTGGTGGGCAAGCCCGAGCCAGTTGAACTTCAGGTGCGCCTCGGTGCGATTTTCGATCGTGGTTTGCTTCACGTACTCGACGTACTCGGACTGGTTGTAGCGATGGCGGTCGATGTGCTCGGCGAGCGTGCGGTTGATAAGCGTGAACGTGGGAGAAAATTCAAACGTCGAGATGAGCTGAGCGTGCACGGCATTGGCATTCGAATAATCTCCCGTCGAGAAAAGCGAGGCTTCCCAAGGCAACGTGACCTTGCCGGTGACATTGATCGGACCGGGGAAAGGGATAAGGTCAGCGGAGATGCCGGTGTAATAGGTGGAGTGATCGATCAGCTCCTGGCTGGGGCGATTGACGCCGAGAATCTCGGGCCAGTTTTGCCATTCCCATTGGGCGTTGAATTGGAACGTGCGGCCGGGCGCGGGCTTCCACGTGAGCGCAACGAAGAGATCTTCGCGATCATCATTCACGCCGTTTTTCTTGTAAAAGGTATCGCCACCTTTGCCTTCGTAGCTGAGGCGCCACGCAAATTTATCGGAGACGGGGGCGGTGGTGTCGATTTGCACCGAAGCGTTCAAATAGGAAACACTGCCCGGGGCCCACGTGCCGAGCCGCGTGGTGACGACGGTCTCCGGACCGGAGAATTTCGGGAGCTTGGTGGCGTAGTTGACGTAGCCGCCG
>JANYCF010000132.1 GCA_025360455.1 Opitutaceae bacterium
CGCTTCGCCCTACCATCGATCATTAATCAAAAGTCCAAATATCATGTGTCGTTTGTATAAATAGGGCAGGCCGCTGTCGAACGTTCGAGTCGCCTGTAAACAGGCTCCTACAAATTTGAAAAGCCACGGCGCGGCGACAAGCGCCGGCCCTGCGATTACTGAGCGCGGCATGCACGGGATATTTCTCTCAATTGCGCGTTTATTTCTTCGCCACGTTGCGTGAACCTGTTTCGGTTTTGTTTCCATGAAGGTAACCGGACTCGCCATTGTACCGCCACCCAGCGCAGCCGATCAGCCCAAAGTAACTCCGGAGTTACTCGCTTCCGTGTTGGCGCGCTACTCGCGGAGCAACGAGGGCATTCATAAAATCCTCGAAAAGGTCGACATTGCCAACCCCGATGAATCCATCGACCGCATTTTGAAGTTCGTCGACTACGGACACGCTTCCATCGGCGGTTTGACCGGCGGCCTCGCCATCGCGCTCGACGATGTCTCGATGTGGCTGGCCTATAAAGTTTTTGAGCTCGCGCAGATGGCTGACGGCCAGGAATCGAGCACGCGCTACATCACGATGGCCGCGACCAATCTGCCCACCGCCGAAGAACTCGGCATCCCGGCGGATCTCGCGCCGCGTTGGTCGGCGCTCATGGCGAAATCCTTTGCGGCGTATTCCGCCGAATATGCCCGGTTGGATCAACTCGGCTTGGATCATCCGGAACTCATCCGCGTGCCGGCGAATGCCAAGCCGGCGGTGGTGAATCGTATTCGCAAAAACTACGCGCTCGACCGCGCGCGCTACTTTATCCCGCTCGCCACGCGCACAAATCTAGGACTCGTCCAGAGTTCGCGTATGTGGGCGACGACAGTGAAGCACCTCGACTCGCTCCCGCAGCCCGAAGCACGTGCGGCGGCGAAACTGATTCGCGATGAGCTGTTGAAAATCTCGCCCCGTCTGATGCGGCACAGTTTTGCGGAGCCATCCTTTCAGGCGCAGGCCCAACAGGAACTCGCGACCAGTCTCCGGCTCGGTCTGGCTCGGCTTTCCACCGCGCCGCTGGCGGATGAGGTTTGGGTGAAGGTTGAGCGCGACACCCCGCCGTGGTTGCGCGAGGAGCAGTCGATGGCCGAGGCGCTGAAGCACCGGGCCAACCGCTACGGCTATCAAGGAACGGCGACGCGGCGCATGCGCGTGGCTTTTGCTTGGAATAACATGGCCGTAGCTGAACTGCGTGATCTGAACCGTCATCGCACCGGTCATCGCTACACGCCAATGATTCAGGCCGGCTTTTATCTGCCGCCCGAGGTTGCTCACGAAACGTATCAAGCGTTGCTCGACGAACAAGCGGCCTTGACGCGTGAACTGATGCAGCGTGGTTCGGGCGCGTATGTTTATTCACTGCTGCTCGGGGCGCAGACGCCATTCGAACACAGTACGCACGCCGACAAGTTTATCTACGAAGCTGAGTTGCGGACCGGCATGGGCGCGCATTTCCGTTATGCCGAGCATCTCAGTGCGGCGCTGCGGGAGTTCAACGTGCAGGTCCCTGAGGCAAAAGAGTGGGTGGTGGAAGGAACGGCCGAGCCAGAGTAAGGGAAGGGATGAGAGCGTAAGGAAATATACTTGGCAGGCAGATACGCCTGCCGCTACTCCGAACTAGACAACGGAGGTTCGCCCAGAAAGTGCTTTCCGCCGAGCGAGAATAGGCTTGCCGCTCCTTCGCGACGGGAGAGCATTTCTTTCGTCCTGCCACGCCCAGCCCTTGGGCGAAAAATCATAGCACGCTGAACCTTCTGACGATCCCGTGAACCGCAAAACGCCAGCGTATCGCCTCCTTTCTGCCTTCGATCGCGCATGAGTTTTAAGGTCATCCAGTTTAATATGCAGTTTGGCCAGACGTGGCGACCGACCGATTCTGACCGTGCGCCGGTTGATCTCGACCAAGCGATCGCAGAAATTGTTTCGCATGATGCCGACATTATCATGCTGCAGGAGTTGGAGCGAGCTACCCCAGGCCTGACTCAGCCCATTTTGCCTCCGAACTATCTTCGCATCAAGCAGGCGCTCCCGGGTTATGATGGCTACAATGAATTCCCCAAGACGGATGAGCGAGAGCTGCCCTTTGGTATCGGTCTCGCGATTTTCTCGAAGGCTCCCTTGCGCGACCATGTGCGCATCGAGGTGCCTTCGCCGCCGGTGGAATTCACTTTTCGTGGAAAGAAAACGACGCCGACAGATCGGTTGCTTATCGGTGCTACCACGACGATGGATGGCCGCGACGTGCGGATCATGACGACGCATCTGCTGGCCTTCTTCATGCTCAATTCCAGCAGCGCGCAACATCCGCAACAACGGCAGCAAATGGTGGAGCTGATGCTCCAACAGGAAGGGCCCGCATTGCTCACGGGAGATTTCAACGTCAGCAAGTACGACTCACTCGTCCAGCAATTCGCCGTGGCCGATTGCAAGACGGTCCAATTTGCCAAAGCCACCTGGCGCCGCCGTCCCTTCGTGCTCGATCACATTTTCTATAACAAGCACCTGCGTTGCATCAGCCACGACGTGAAACCTACGGTGGCCTCCGATCATCATGTGCTGGTGGGCGAGTTTGAGTTTATTTATTGAAGTGCGATCATGCAGCTAGGGCGTGTTTTCAAGTCATGGTAGGCGTAGGTCAGCGAGCTTGCTCGCGCTCTGTCTTCAGCCCAGCCACTCGGGGAACGGTTTTCCGTCATCCAGCATGGGTACAAACCAAGTGGTTTCTTCGGTACCCAACCAAAACCAAGGATAGGTGGTTTGATTGGAAACTAATCCAGCTCGGTGGGGATTGAGGAGAATATAGCGCAGTACGGTTTCGATCGGTTCGTCCGGCCGCAGGCGATGTTCGAAATAATTTCCCTGCCATCGAAGTACGGTGCCGTCTAGTGCTGCTTTGGTCTTGGACTTTAATCCGGCGATGGCCCGGCCAAGGGGCAGGGTTTCACCCAAGGTGAAAAGTAGATGGACATGGTCGGGCAAAATTACGGCTCCACGAATCAACCAATGCCCGTCTTGTTCGATGTGGCCTATTTCTGTGCGGAGTGCGGTAGCGACAGAGTGAAACGTCAATCCAGGCGACCGGTGGTGAGTGCAGAGCGTTACGAAGTAGGTCGAATTCGGCAATGATACGCGAAATCGTCGGAGCGATTCATATCCGCGTTCCGGTGGCATAAATTGAAAGCAAGCAGGCGAAAGAGGCGCGTGCAAGCACGCTGACCTACGAATACACTGGTTATTCGGATCAACCCTTAGGAT
>JANYCF010000188.1 GCA_025360455.1 Opitutaceae bacterium
CGCGCCGCTCATATTGCTGTAGCCCGAGTCCATCCCCTTCGCATACCATTCAGTGATAAGAAACGGCTTGCCTGACCATTCCGCCCACTGGCGCATGCACGCAGGATCCGGCGTCCAGACGCGATAATAGTTGATTGCGATCACGTCGAGATGGCGACCGGCGGCGGCAAAAACGGATTCGACACCGAGCTCGTAATTATTAAAACGCGGCCCGAGGCACAGATGATTCGGATCATATTTGCGAATGGCCGCACTGGTGATGGAAAGATAACGCTCCGCCAGAAAACCGAGAAAGGCATCGCGGTCTGATTCACTGATCTCCTTCCCAGCAGCACCACTGGCGCGGCGTTCCGTCAACCAAGCCGTGGTCGCTTTAAAGCCGGGATCGGCTTCCGGCAGGCTGAGAAAATTATCCAACGCCTGATGATAAAACGGGAGTTCGTTATCGGAAAAATTTCCCAGCAGCCACGGATCATCTTTAACGGCGGGTAGATGCTTGGCTGCATACGCCTCGCAAAACGCGGGGAACTCCGGATCGAACGCGAAGATACAGCCCTTGGGATAACCAATATGGCCCGACTCCTGATACGTGCCGCCGCGGACTTTACCATACTCACTCATGAAATTCCAAATCGGCGTATACACGATCGGCTGCGGAGTGACGCGCAGCACGGAATCATCCGACCACCCGCCAGTGCCGTTAAAACCATGATCCCGCAACTGCGTGATGGCGGCCTCGGCCCATGCCGCCGGGGTGCCGAACTGCTCGAGTAAACTGGCTTTGACGATCGCCGAGCCTGACGGGATATGCACATCGACTACACCAACATTGAGAAAATGATACCCCTCCGGATCAATCAGCCACCAGCGGGCACCGGATTTTTCTGTCCGGAAAAAGCCTGTCGCCGCGCGCGGCGTATCCTTGAGACCTCCGTAGATCGATAGCGCCCGTTTGGGTTGCACCGTGTAGCCGGGCAGGTTCCTCACGATCCGCGTGGGGAAATCTTTCCAGAGTTTATCCGGCGCCGCCGCCGCGCCCACCAGCAACGGTTCCGCCGCCAAGGAATGGGTCGGTGCGCCCCAAAAAGAAACGAAAGAGACAAGAGCAAGACAGACGAGGGGGACGCAGTTGAATATTTTCATGGAGGGGGGAATTAATTTATACGGGTAAACTGAAAACCAGGCAGGCTACGAATCAGAGAATGCGGTTCTCCCGCATCACAGAAGCATACCACTGGGCACTGAGCTTGGGAGTGCGCTGCTGGGTTTCGAAATCGACGTGACAAAGACCGAACCGTCGCCGGTAGCCATCCTGCCACTCAAAATTATCCAGAAACGACCACAACAAATAGCCCTTCACCGGCACACCATCGTGAATCGCACGCCGCAACTCAGTGAGATAACTACGCAGGTATTCGCGCCGATGGAGATCGAGGCATTGGCCGTCGACGACGGGTTCCTCGTCGTACCCACAGCCATTTTCTGTGATATAAATCGATTTCACTCCGTAGAGCTCGGCCACCATTCGCGGTCCCCAATAAAGCGCCTGCGGGGTGAGCGCCAGCCAAGGACTGTCCGCCCGCGGATAATTAGCCGGCAAGTCCAATTTCTCCGGCCGGCCCTCTGCTCCCGCGCGAACAAAAGTCCCATTATAGATATTCAGCCCAATAAAATCGGTGGGCTGACAAATGAGCTTAAAGTCGTCTTTCGCGACCTGCGGTTGCGCCGCCCCGGCGGTGCGGAGATAACTTTCCGCGTAGCTTCCCCGATAGAGCGGATCAAGGACGCGGATATTTTCCTCACTAAAGACCTGTTTCGCTGCGGCAATATCAGTCGCAGTCTCTGTAACTGGAATCACCACGCTGGGACCGTCGGTGAGGCCGACCCGCGCATCTGGAGCGCCGTGTTCGCGGACGGCGCGCACGCCGTGGCCGTGGCAAAGCAAAGCGTGATGGCAGGTTTGATTGACGACCGCCGCGCCCTCGTTGAGTCCCGGGGCTTTATTCCCGCCACCATAGGCTTTTTCGGTAAAACACGAAATTTCATTCAGCGTGATCCAGTGTTTCACCGCAGGGAGAGCTCGCACCACGGTATCGGCATAGCGCGCGAAGGCATCGACCACGATGCGGGTGCGCCAGCCACCACGTTCCTCCAGACACTGAGGCAAATCCCAGTGAAAGAGGGTGACCCACGGGGTGATGCCATTGGCCTCCAGCGATCCCAATAGGCGGCGATAATAATCCAGACCCGCCTGATTGAGCGCACCGTCTCCATCGGGGAAAATCCGGGGCCACGCCACCGAGAGCCGGTAATGCTTGACGCCCAATTCACGCATCAGAGCAAAATCCTCGCGGTAGCGGTGGTAATGATCGCAAGCCACCGCCAACGTATGGCCTTGATACACTTTGCCCGGCGTAAGCGCAAAACGGTCCCAGATCGATTCGCCTTTCCCGTCAGCTGCTGCCGCTCCCTCGATTTGCGGAGCGGCGGCGGCTACGCCCCAGACAAAATCTTCGGGGAAACGATGGGGAGCGAGCGAGCCATTGGCTCCGGACTTGATGCGGGACATGGCTACCTTCTAGCGACACCGGTGATCGCCGGGCAACCAGCGCGCTTGCGCTCATTGTTTAACAAAACCTCCGC
>JANYCF010000090.1 GCA_025360455.1 Opitutaceae bacterium
GCAGCAGCGATGAGCACATCTTGCACCGTTCTCTCAATCGCGGCGCAGCACATGGCATAAGGTTTCTCCCTTCCGGAAAAGCGTTTCGTTTTCCCTTTCCTCTACCCTGCTAGGCGCGGTCCAACCATACCGTAACGGCACTGTTACGAAAATCCGTTTCCCTTTTGAGCCTGGCCGCTTTCGTTCTCCCGACCTGCAGGCAGTTCAGTGAATCAGAAAACCAAGTGAACCCGGAATCGCCGCTGAAAGACAAAAACAAGTCCACCCGGACAACGGAAATCAACCGGCACCGCTGAAAATGCGGTGACGGAAAAAACAATAACCCAAATCGGAAACAAGCTATGAATGCACAAAAAGAACAATCCCCTGGCGACATCGACCAGTTGAATCATCCCGCATCTCCCATCACCCGACAACTCAACCCCTCAGGACAGATCAGCCGGAGGCCGTTTCTAAAGCGGCTTGGACTGATAGGCTTGGCGACCCTGCCCGCCGGGGCCTTGCTTTCGGCTCAGTCAAAGTCAGGCAATGATCGAGATGATTCCCGTCTCTCCAAAGGGGATGTCGCGATTCTTCAATTCCTGGCTGCCGCCGAGATTTTGGAGACCGACCTGTGGCAGCAATACACGGAACTCTCCCTCGGCAACGAGGCTTTCCAAACGGCTTTGGAAGTGCTCGACGGGGATATGCCCACCTACGTCAACCAAAACACCCGGGATGAATTCAGCCACCAGAATTTCCTCAACGCCTACCTAATTTCAAAAGGCCACCGGCCGGTCAGCCTTGAACCGTTTCGCAAACTGCCCAGCAGCCAGGCTACCGGGTCGAACAAAACCGCCAAACGGCTCACGAACCTGATGCATCTCAACGTGGATACCAGCTGGTTTCTGCGCTACCGCCTGTCGGGCAATCCGGATTTTGGCGACACGTTTGCGCAGATTGTGGATCTGAACAACGTGGCGGGCATTCCGAACAGCGATCTGCCTCTGCCAAGTGATCCGGCCAACGGGTACAAAATCCAGTTCATCGCGAATGTCGCGGGATTCCATTTCACGACGGTCGAACAAGGCGGCTCCAGTCTTTATACTTCCTTCCTGACCAAGGTCACCAGTCTCGAAGTCCTTCGCATCGTGGCGAGCATCGGCGGCACTGAGATCATGCACTTCCAGACATGGCAGGACAAGGCCGGCAACGCGCCCGCCCTGACCGATAGCGCCGGCAATGTGATATTCCCTGAACTCCCGCATGCGCCGGACGCCACCCTCGACGGGATTGATCATTCCCCTCCGAATGCCACCAATCAGATCATGCCGGCCCCGTGCAAGTTCATCAGCTCCGGTCTGCCGCTGTGTTCGGTGATCCGGCCCACCTCGGCAAAACAAGCCGGGGCCGGGGCCGCCCTGGCCGGGCTCACGGCCATGGGACTGTTCCGCGGCCAGAGCGATGCATTCCTGCGGTTCATGGCCGAGCTCGCCGAGGAAGCGGATGAGGCGAGACGGCAATCCTAACCGGGCAGATTGTTTCGGTGCTGACCCTCCTGTGAGGGTCAGCACCGTTTATCTCCGGCGCCAAAAAGAGGTCGGGACGTAGATCGTGATGTCCAAAATCTCAGGTCAACGGCCAAGGATGAAAAGTGCTCAAGCAGCAATGCGTGAGTGGCCAATGCCATCGAGCGATGGAGCCTTCTGCCAGCCCAGCCGTCTGTGCCCCACGAAGAGTGCGTCATTCCTTCGGCGGGAACTGGGCGAGGAGTTGGGTGCGCTGGACTTCGGTCAGGTTGGGGGCGCTGCGGATGTAGGCCACAGTCGTCGTGGGGTCGCGGGAGTACAGGCCGGCCAGAATGGTCGCGGTACTTTGGACGCGGATGGTGTCGTCGAAAATCGTGCCAGCCCAGCGGAGCGCGCGGTCGGGTTCGCGGAACATGAAATTATTCTGCGTGGCCACCGCAGCGACCGCCTGATCGTAGTCCTCGTGCTTGTTATTATCTATGACCCATTGCCGGGCCTGATCAGCGTCGGTCTGCAGCCAGTTGGTGATGGCCTGACGCAGGGCCAGCTGGCGGGTTTCACCGACCGGCAGCGCCGTGGCAAATTTTGCGGCAGCCTGCGGATCAACCCCGGCCCAGGATTCGCCGAGTCCGATCAGGGCCTGATCGCGCTGCGGGCCCGCAGGCAGCGACATCGTCCACGCGGCGGCGGCTTCCGGTGCATAACGCGCCCACTGTCCGGCGATGAAATTATTAAGGTTGCCGCGCACTTCCGGAGTGAGGCTGGTATTCGTATCCACGAAGGCCCGCGCTGCCGTGAAGTCGCCCGTGTAAGTGATGCCGAGCAGCGCGGCGAGATTCACCTCGAGGGCGGTCTCGGGATGCATTTGAACAAACTCGTTGACGTAACGGGCCGCTGTGGCCGAAGAAGTTTTGCCGAAAACTTCCAGCAACGTATCGAAATGATGCGTGGCGGTGGGATCGTTGTTGCGGACCCAGGCCCACGCCGCAGCGGGATCGCTCTTGCCCCAAATCGCCAGAATGGAGGACAAGGCCTGCGCCTGCCGATCGCTCTTGAGTTTCGTCCGGGCAAACTCGATGGCGCCGGCCGGATCGCGCTCCGCCCATTGTTCGAGGGTTTTCTGCCGCTCGTCATCCGACGCCAGACTCTGCGGCGCCCGGGCGGCACGAGCAGAGAATTCAGTCAGGGCGCCTTCGCCTGTCTTTGCCGGGGTGACGGGCGCAGCCGGTCCTGCGGTTTCCTTGCCCGACGCAACACCCGTCGCAATGGTCGGCGACGGCAACGAGCCATGATCAGCGGCAGTTGACGCAGGACGCGTCAGCCGTCCGGCAAAAAATGCGGCGACGGCCACAACGGTGAGAACAAGAAAACGCAGGGGGAAATTTGAGGCAGACATGGAACGGTAAACCTAATCTCGAAAGTTCAGCTTAACCACGGAAAACACGGAACACACGGATACAGAAAGTTGCCGGGAAATTTTCGTCCCAATCCTGTTTGCCCGCAAGGAGGGAAACAAAGAATTTAGCTTTGGGGAATAATCCATGTCAGTCTGTGGAATCCGCGGTTTCACCGTGTGGTTTGGAATTATAAAATATTCGAACCGACTGGTAACAAAAAGCACCCGGACCTGAACGCAGATCCGGGTGCCGAAGAATTATCGGAGACGGGCTCGGGAGCGACGCCTGCTCCGAATTCAGTTACAGTTTGTTATAGACCGTGGCGAAGTAGCTGCTCTTGGAGAACGAAGTGGCGCCGCCATTCGATGCCCAGGAAGGACTGCACATGTTCAGGCTGTTGCCATCACCGTTCCAAGCCCAGCCCAAGACGCTCCAGCCGTGGTTTCTCTGGTTGTCGACTATTCCAGACCAATCCGCGCTGCCCGAGCCGGTGCCGAATTCACCAAGCATGCAGCTACGGCCGGCACCTCCCATCGTATCGAGATCGGCTGCAGTCAGCCAGTGGTTGGCGGCTTGGTTCCAAGCGCCAGGATAGACGTGGGACGACAGGGTAATGTTGGTGTCGTTGATCTTCGTGCCATTTGTGCCTTTGACCGCGGCGGCGGCGGTGACAGGCTCCTGGCCCCAGCCCGGAATATCGATGATGATATTTCCGCTGTAGACATTGCGCACGGAACTGATCGCAGTGTTGTAGGAGCTCGCATAGGAATTGGAGCTGATGTTGTGGCTGCCCCACTCGTTCATCAGATTGATCTGAAACGAGGCCGAGGCGTTCAGCGTACTGAAATTGTTTCTCCACCAGGTGCCGGCGGCGGCGAGTTCGCTGGCACTGTCGGAACCAAGCACGGACGCCTTGTGGTAGGTGAGGACGATGGGGTGGCCGTTGCTCTTGGCACCGGCGATCCAGGTCTTGGCCTGCGTCACAAAGCCGGGCTCAACCTCGATGCGCACGGTCTTGATCTTCGTGTTCGCATTCATGAGCGACCAGCCGAAGTTTGGATTACCACCGTTGAAGTAGGAGGGTTGAATATTAACGCCGTTCGAGGCGGCAAAGGCGCTGGTGGCGCCGAGAAGAAGCGCCGAGGTCAGACAGGCGGATAGGAACTGGCGCGGGGTGGAATAACTGGCTAGCAATGTGTGTTTCATTTACGGGGTTTGGGTTATCGTGGTTGGTTTTATCAGTCCACCGACCGATGCACAAAAAGGTGCGACGGGAGGTGGGCTCATAAAGGGATTGGTATCACAGCCTCCCATGACAGGAGGCTGAAACTAAGAGGTGGGAATAATTTCGAAGTGACTCAGGCAGGGGTAGAGGGGCATTTCTATCATAACTGATTTTCTGACAAAAAGCATGTCATCCAAAGGGACTACAGTGGGTCCCGCAGGCCATCGGCACAGGTCAGCAATGCATCAGGCTCAAGACAGGCGATCACGAGCTACTGAGATAACTCAGGTCTCGCTACGTCTGGGCAGATTGACGTAGAGCGCGACCGCTTGAGCGCGCGAATGCACATGCAGTTTTTCGCAAATGCGCCGGATGTACGTTTTCACCGTCGGCAGACTGATACCGATCATGTCGGCCACTTCTTTGTAGAGGTAGCCGCGAGCGAGCAGGGCCAGTACTTCGTTTTCCCGCGGAGAAAGTCCTTCAGCCTGATTCGGCTTCGGCCCATTCCGCTGAAATGATTGCACGATCTTGCGGGCGATGTTGCTGCTCATGGGTGAACCGCCGGCGTGAACTTCGCGGAGCGCGGTGATCAACTCTTCGCGCCGGGTCCGCTTCAACAGATAACCCGTCGCGCCGGCAGCCAATGCATCAAAAATATGATCAGCGTCCTCGTAGACCGTGAGCATAATGAACTGGGTGGCCGGGAGCAGTGGCTTCAAACGGAGCAAACACTCGACGCCGCTCATCCCGGGCAGATTAATATCGAACAACGCCACATCGGGCGCATGCCCGGGCAGGACGGCTAACGCGGCTTCGGCGTCACCGAAATCATTCACGCAACGAAACCCTTCCTCCCCGTTGATCCATTCGCAAAGGATGGCACGCACCGCGGCGTCATCTTCGACGATGGCGACTTTGATCGGCGCCGGGCTATCGGGCTGGAGTTTGTCGCCGGTTTTTTCCGTGGGTTTGAGTTTCATTTTGGAGGGGAAGGGAAACTGGTTTCGCCCGCCGGCCTGGGTTTGCTATCCACGGCCCAGGGGTGCAACGTCGCCAGCACTTCGGGCGAAGCTTCGACAATAAAAACCACGCACCAGCCTTGGCCCGGAGCGGCCTGCATTTCGCAGCGTCCACCGATCTGCGCCAGCCGACGGCTAATATTTTCCAGGCCATTTCCTCCAAGCACGCGGTTCGATGACGCAGCCGCGTCTTTCCCGCATGCCTGTCCCGGGCCGTTGTCCTGCACGGAGAGCACAAAGGCGGTTTCGCGCAAAACGAGGGAAACATGCACCTCGGTAGCCTTGGCGTGTTTCAGAATGTTATTCAGCACTTCCTTGAAGGCCAGCAGCAGGTTGTGGCGAGCCTGGGCCTTGAGCGGCCAGGGCGGCAGATTGATCGGCAGATCAATGCGGCAGGCAATCCCGGCATCAGCCAGTGTTTCCTGGGCGAGACGGGAAATATAATTCACCAGACTGTCCAGAGTGTCGTGCCGCGGATTCACCGCCCAAACTATTTCGTCGAGCGTGTGGGTAACTTCCAAGGCCGTTTCATGAATTCGATCCAAGACGGCGGAGGCCCGCGCGGGTTGCGCCATTTCCGCCCGCATCGTTTGGCTCAGCATCGTGATCCGCGTCATGCTCGTCCCGATGTCGTCATGTATATCCTGGGCAATGCGCGAACGCTCCCGCTCAATGCCCCGCTCGTGTTCGAGTTCGTCCAGACGCATTTGCATACGCCGGTGCGTGATCGAACGCACGATCAGGCCCACGCTCGCGACGGCCGACAAAACGACCAGACTGCGAAACCACCAGGTTTGCCAATAGAACGGCTCGACCGTGAATGGCAGCGTATCGCCCTGAGGGTTCCAAACACCGTCATTGTTACAGGCGATCACGTGAAAGCGGTATTCACCCGGCGGGAGATGACTGTAGAAAGCGGTGCGCTTGTCGCCCGCCTCGATCCAACCTTGGTCGAGTCCTTCAAGTTGGTATTTGAACAGGACCTTGCTGGGCGCAGCCAGACTCAGTGCCGTGAAACGAAATTCGATGCGCTCATGCGCCGGCCGCAGCTTGAGGCTTGGCTGACCAGAACCGGTGGCTTCGAGTATCCGACCATCGACCAACAGGGACTCCACCACGACCGGCGGAACCAACACATTAAAAGTGAAAGCCGCTGGATCGACACTCACGAGTCCTTTGTTACTGGTAAACCAAAGTCGGCCATCCGGAGTGCGACAGCCTGCGGCCTGCAACCCGCCTGAATATTCCAGGGTCGGCAAACCGTCGTCCTTATCGAATGTCTGGCTCGCCACCGTGGCGATTTCGCCGTCGGCACAGCGGTTCAATTCCTCTTTGGACACTCGGACGATGCCGTGATGAGTGCTCAGCCAAAGAAAACCCTGCCCATCTTCTTCGATGTGACAGATCACCCGGCTGGCCAGTCCCTGTTGCAGGCTGATCGAGGAAAAACGACCGTTCTTCAACCGGAACAGCCCGCCTTTTTGTGTACCAATCCAGAGCGTGTCGCCGTCAGCCAACAAGCATTGGGCCGTGTCTGCCGGCCAACCTTTTTCGGTTTGGCCCATTTTGTTCTTCTCCTTTGAAAATCGGCCGACGCCGGCTTCAGCCAAGGCGAGCCACATCGTATCATGGGCATCCGCTCTCATCGCATATGCGATCATGGGAGCCTTGCCCCCTTGATCGCGCAGATACCAGGATTTTTCGCCGTCCCTCCAACGCAACAGACCGTTCCTCGTCCCGACCCAAAGTGAACGATCCATCGCATCGAATTGCAGCGCCATCACGGGCGAACCAATCGGGTCCAGCTCCGAAGCGCGGGTGAAACGTTCACCCTCCAAACGATAAACACCCCCATCCCAGGTCCCCGCCCATACCTTCCCGTCGGCATCCACCGCCAACGACCAAATATAGGGATTCGCAAAGCCCTCCGCGCCGTAGTGCGTCCATTCACGGTCACGGTAATGATAAACCCCGGCCCCCTCTGTCCCGATCCACAAGGATCCGTTTTTCCCCGGAGCGACTGAGAGTACTGTGCGCCCCTGCCAGTTATCCGGAGCATTAAGCACATCAAAGGGAGTCGGCCTCACCAACGCCAAACCACCCGAGCCGGCGGCCACCCACAGGTTTCCCTCCCGATCTTCGTAGAACAACCTGACCCAACTTTGAATGTTACCATGATTATAATCGAAACTGAGCTTATGCCCGTCCGGATAGAACAGGTGAAAACCGCTGTCCATCGTCCCCACGGCCAATACGCCGTCGCGTAGCTCGCGCACAGTACTGATGTCGCTGTTGCCCCACGCTCCGCGATCCTCCGTCCAACGGCCCTCGGCCCATTTCCTAATGCGCTGATCGCGGACTACCCACCAATTTCCGTCATTTGCCGCCGCCAGCCCTCGCACATAACCCGAATATCGCGCCGGTCCCAAGTTGAGCGGGTGCACGACGCCTGCTTTCAATTCAGCGGCTACACCCGCAACACTAAACCAGATCCGACCATCCCGGCCATGGGCCAGCGACAATACCTTGGAGTTATTATCGACCGGAGATTCCCCATTCGGCGCAGGCTGACCGGCACGTTCCAAGGTTCCGTTTTGACGAAACAACCACACCACGCCGCCGTCATCCTCCGCGATCGCGTAAACACTTTCGCCAGAATGCGAGCTCTTGGAGTACGCCTCAAAACGCCCGTCCCGGTAACAAGTGACATCTCCGGATTCGTGCCCAACCCATAAAGTCCCCCGCGTATCTTCATAGAGACTGGAAATCCGTTCATCGCGCAGGCTCGGCGTATTTACCGCATCAAAGTTCCGAAAGCGCAATCCATCAAACCGCGCCAATCCCGCCAGCGTTCCGACCCAGAGGTAACCGTCGCGGGTCTGCGTGATGGCCATTACGGTATTTTGCGGCAAGCCATCTTCTGTCTGCCACGTCCGGATCAAATGCCCGCTCTGCGTCACGGTCGTCACCGCCCAGCCCACGCGCGGCCAGACCAAGCCGATCAGGCAAAGCAAAATCATAAACAATGCGCGTGAGCACATAGGTTGGGGGTGTGGAGGAGTAAGCAACGACCGCGTAAACTTCGACTAATGGGGTAACGGTGATGTTAGGCTTTTCCCCCCGAATGAAAATGAGCTTGGACGTACAACGCTTTCGTTCTTTTGCCTGCATGGTTTGATTTATCGACCAAACCGCCGCCTCAACCTCCGGTTGACTCGCCCCACTCCGTCACTAGCTTGCCGTCTTCATGGCTGACTTCATCGCTGCAAAGAAACCCGTATCCCGCGCCCTCTTGGTGGGCGTCCAAACCCCGCAAATGAAACCGGGCGAAGGCGCGGAACTCCTCGTCGAACTCAAGGAGCTCGTCGAAAACCTCGAGCTCACCGTCACCCGCTCCGTGCTCGTCAACCTGCGTGACCACCTGCAACCGAAATTCCTCATCGGCTCCGGCAAAACCGCCGAACTCATCGCCCTCGCCAAGGAGGATGAAGCCGACGTCATCGTTTTCGACGAGGAACTCTCCCCTTCCCAACAACGCAACTGGGAGGAGGAATCCGGCATGGCCGTCATCGACCGGCAGGAAGTTATTCTCGAAATCTTCGCTGACCGCGCCCACACCCGCGAAGCCGTGCTCCAAGTCGCGTTGGCCCGCATGGAATATTCCCTGCCCCGCCTCACGCGCGCCTGGTCCCACTTATCGCGTCAACGCGGCAAAGGTTCGATGGGTGGCGAAGGCGAAACCCAGCTCGAACAGGATCGCCGTATCGTGCGCGACCGCATCACGCACCTGAAGGAGGAACTCGTCTCCGTCCTTTCGCAACGCGCCACCCAACGCACCAAGCGCATGCGCACCCCCGTGCCCGGTGCGGCCATCGTCGGCTACACCAACGCCGGCAAATCCTCGCTCCTCAACAAACTCACCGGTTCGCAAATCTACGCGGCGAACAAACTTTTCGCGACACTCGATCCCACCACCCGCCAGCTCACTCTGCCCGATGGCCGCAACCTGCTCGTAACCGATACGGTGGGTTTTATCCGCCGCCTGCCCCACCGTTTGGTTGAAGCATTCAAAGCCACGCTCGAGGAAGTGGTGGTTTCGAATTTCCTCATCCACGTGCTCGATGTCACCAACCCCGATGTCGAACACCATCACGCCACCACGCTTGCCGTGCTGGGCGAACTCGGTGCCGCCGACAAACCCACGATCACCGTCTTCAACAAAACCGACGCCGCCGATGCCGAGACGCTCGCGCTCATGCGGACCCGCCACCCCACCGCGCTTTTTATCAGTGTTCACACCGGAGCCGGTGTGGAAAAACTTCTCGCCCGTTGCGAAGAGCTCGCCGTCGACGACTCCCTTGCCGCCGAGCTGCTCATCCCGCACAGCCGCTACGATGTCGTCGCGAAACTCCATGCCGTCGGCCAAGTACGCACGCAGGAGACGCAGGATGACGGCGTTTATATTCTCGGTCGCTTCCCGGTGAAACACCGCGCTGTCTTCGAGCCGTTTATTGTCTCGCCGAAAAAAGCAAAGAAGCCCGCCGCAAAAAAAGCCGCGAAGACGTAAGCGTACGACGGGATCGCAACTGGATTCAGGTAGGGCGGGACCGCTGGGCCCGCCGCGAACAACACCCGGCGCACCCCACCTCTTCGCCTGTTTCACTCCGCCAGATGCCGCTCGATCCGTCGATCCGGCACGAGCCACATGATCGCCACGGAGGTGTACAGCACGATCGCCAGCCACGGCTGCCAACACGCCATGGCGATACCGGCGGCATAAATCACGAGAGAGATCTTGCCCTTCACGTCCGCCCCCATGGCTTTCGCGAGTGTCGAATCCGGACCATGCCCGGAGAGCAACACCCGCACCAAAATATAGTAGGCGGACCCCGCCATGAATAACACCGCGCCATACAACGCGACGGTGTTGGTCGTCAGGTGATTCTCCCCCAGCCAGCCGGTGACGAAGGGAAACAGTGAAAGCCAAAACAGCACATGCAGATTGGCCCACAACACCGGACCTCGCACGTGCTTCACCGCTTGAAAGAGATGATGGTGATTATTCCAGTAGATCCCCACATAAATAAAACTCAGGGCGTAGCTGAGGAACACCGGCACTAATGGTTTCAATTCCGCGAAGTCCGTCCCGTGCGGCACCTTCATTTCGAGCACCATGATCGTGATGATGATGGCGATCACGCCATCGCTGAACGCTTCGAGTCGGCCTTTGTGCATGCGCTTGATTACGCCATGCGCCTCCACGCCGACAAGACCAGACTTTGCTCAGCAGGTAGGTAGCGAGCTTGTCTCGCTACTCTTGCGCATATGCGCGTGGCGCGACAAGCACGCCACCTACCAAACCAACCCAGCACAATCTGCGTGTTTTCGTCGCATCCCCAGCTTGCCTTCCCTCACCGGCAGACCTTCATTTAATCCCATGATTCCTGTCGACGCCGCCTGGCACACCATTCATACGCATGCCAAGCAGCTCGAACCCATTCGCGTCCCCTTGACCTCCGCGCTCGGCCGCACCTTGCGCACCGCCGCCTGCGCGGATGCAGACTCCCCTCCCTTCGATGCCTCAGCCATGGATGGCTACGCGCTCCGTCGCGCCGAAGCTAACGCACCCCTTCGCGTGATCGGCACCAGCGCCGCCGGCGCTGCCTTCACCGGCTCGCTGGGCGCCAGCGAATGCATTCGGATTTTCACCGGCGCGCCAGTGCCCGCTGACGCCGATTGCGTGATCAAACAAGAAGACACCACCCGCGAGGGCGATGTGCTCAGCGTGCAACACGCCGACAGCCCCGCCTTCATTCGTCGTCGCGGCGAAAACCGCCAAAGCGGCGACGTCGTTGTCCCCGCTGGCACGCGCCTCGGCCCGGCCGAACTCGCCGCGCTCGCCAGCGCCGGCATCGCGCAGCCGGCCGTCACACGCGCTCCGCGTTGCGTGCATCTTGTCACCGGCAACGAACTCGTCGCCCCCGATCAAACTCCGACCGGCGCCCAGATTCGCGATAGCAATTCCACGCTCATCGCCGCGCTGCTCCAACAACACGGTGCCGAATTGATCGCGCAAACGCGCGTGCCCGACGATCTCGCCGCCGCCCGTGCCACCATCGAGTCCCTGCCAACTTTCGATCTCCTCCTCATTTCCGGTGGAGCCAGTGTGGGCGATCACGATATCGCGCGCCCGTTGCTCGAAGCCCTCGGCTTCACCCTCCATTTTCAACAAATCAATCTTCGTCCCGGCAAACCACTCGTGTTCGCCAGTCGCGGCCCGCAACTCGCTTTCGCGCTTCCGGGCAATCCGGTTTCGCACTGGGTGGTGTTTCAACTCTTCGTCGCTCCACTCTTGCTCCTGTTACAAACCGGAAAAACCAGTCCCCTCGCCCGTCATCCCGGCCAACTCGCCGCTGACACACAGCTCCCGCCGCCCGACGCGCGCCAAACCTTCTGGCCCAGCCGTGCCGTCCTTACTCAGGGCAGCTACGAAATCACGGTGTTGCCCATCGCCAGTTCCGGCGACAGCTCCGGCCTCGTCGGCGCGAACGCCCTCTTGCCCGTGCCCCCGCCCCCCGGAAAATTCGCCGCCGGCCAAACCGTCGACTTCCTGCTCTGCCCATGAAAATCGCCCGCATCACCCTCAGCGACCGCGCCGCCAACGGCGTCTATGCCGATGAAAGCGGCCCCGAAATCGAACGCGTCACCGCCAGCTATTTCACCGATACCCTCGATTGGATTCGAGTGCTCCTCCCGGATGATCGTGCGCAAATCGAAACCGCGCTGATCCGACTCGCCGATATCGAGCAATGCTCGCTCATCATCACAACCGGCGGCACCGGCCCCTCACCGCGCGACGTCACGCCAGAAGCAACGCGCGCCGTTCTCGAAAAAGAGCTGCCCGGGTTTGGCGAAGTCATGCGCATGCACAGTTACGAAAAAGTGAAGACAGCGATTCTCTCCCGCGCCACTGCGGGCGTACGCGGCCGTTCGCTCATCATCAATCTCCCCGGTCGCCCTCGCGCGATCGGCGAATGCCTGCCTTTGCTTGCACCCGCCATCGCCGAAGCCATCGATCACATTTCCGGTTTCCGTCCCGGACTGGTCAACGAAGTTTTCAAAGCGCCCTGCCGGCCGTAAGCGCATCTCCTGGGTGGAGCACGTTGCCCCTAACGTGCTTGAAGCTGGCAGCTCTCAAACCAGCGCATTGAGGGCAATGCGCTCCACCTTTCTTACCGATTCAGCATGTAACGCGTCCCCGTCGCCGGCACGAAGATGCCGGCCGGAGCGCCCTGATAGCCGACCTGACCGCGCGCCAACAGGAGCACGTCGTCACACAGAGCCATCACCTCGTCGGGCGAATGCGTGACGTAGATCATCGGAATCGAAAACTCATCCCGCACGCGGATGAAATACGGCAGCAACCGTTCGCGCAGCGGTGCGTCGAGTCCCGCAAGCGGTTCATCGAGCAGGAGCAATCGCGGCGCCGCCAGCAACGCTCGCCCCAGTGCAACGCGTTGCTTCTCTCCTCCTGACAGCGAGCCAATCGCTCGGTCGCCCAGCGCCGCGATCTCGAGCACCTCCACCACATGCTCGAACGTCAGCCCCGACAGCGAAGACTGCTGCGGGTGCGAACCGTAGGTCAGGTTTTGCCGCACAGAAAGATGGGGAAAGAGCGCGCCATCCTGCGGCACGTAGCCGACCGCCCGGTGCTCGATCGGCACAAACGTACAGGTGCCGGCATCGGTCAGCACCGCGTCACCGACGCGCACCACACCGGCGGCAGGGCGACGCAGGCCGGCGATAATTTCCAACAGCGAAGTCTTGCCCGCACCCGACGAACCAAACACGGCAGTCACCCGACCGGTCAGCACCGCATTCACCTCCAAAGTGAAATCTGCCAAGGCCAGACGTATTCCGGAGAGCTCCACCTTCATGCTTTTTTCCTCCGCAGAAACCATTCACTCGCCCAGACGGCACCGAAAGCAATCGCGACCGAAACCAGCAACAACCCCAGCGCCTCATCATCGCGACCCAATTGGACGAGGTGATAAATTGAAAGCGCGAGTGTCGCCGTCTTCCCTGGAATATAGCCGGCCACCATAATCGTGGCGCCAAACTCACCGAGGGCGCGGGCGAATGCCAGCAACGCACCCGCCACCAAACCACGAGAGGCCAACGGCAAAGTAACGGTGACAAAAACCCGCCACGGTCCCGCCCCGAGTGTCCGCGCCACCTGTTCGAGCCGTGGATTCACGCCCTCGAACGCGACACGGGCCGTGCGCACCAGCAGCGGAAACGACATGACCGCGGTAGCGGCGACCACCCCGCGCCACGTGAAAATAATTTCCCAGCCCGGATGCGCCTCAAGCCACCCACCGAGCGGACCATGGCGACCGAGCAATTTGAGGAGCAACAGTCCAGTCGCCACCGGCGGCATCACGAGCGGTAACGCCACGAATGTTTCCACTATCGACTTGCCGGGCCAATTGCGCCGCGCGAGCACCCAGGCCAGAGCCAGGCCGAAGGGCAGAATCAACAACGTGCTGAACGCCGCGACGCCCATCGTGAATCCGGTGACTGTCCACACTTCGGCTGACATGGGTCCGACACTGCCCCGCTTCAGGGCGCAGGCAAGAAACCATATTTCGCAAAGACCGCCCGGGCCTCAGCCGAAGCGAGGTAGGTGGCCAAGCGGTGCGCGGCTTCGGCGTTTTTCGCTGCCTTCATCACGGCCAGCGGATAAGAAATCTTCGGGCCTTCCGTGACGGCCACTTCGGAAGCGACCTTCACTTTCTTGGAGATGAGCGCGTCCGTCTTGTAAACAATCCCGGCATCGACGTTGCCGGATTCAACAGCCGCCAGACACGCGCGCACGTTTTCCGTTGGCACGATCTTGTCGCTGATTTTTTTCCATAGTCCCGCTTTCTGCAGATATTCCTTCGCATAAATTCCGGCCGGCACGGTCTGCGGCTCAGCCAGGGCAATCCGGCTGACGGCAGGTTTGGTCAGATCAGCAGGAGTCGAGATAGCCGCACCGCCTTCGATGCTGACCACGATCACCAGCGTGTTGGATAGCAGGCTCCGACGGGAATCGACCTCGATGAGACCGGCTTTGGCGAGTTCATCCATCTTCGCCTCATCGGCGGAGAAAAATATGTCGGCCGGCGCCCCTTCCTTGATTTGCCGGGCCAACGTGCTCGACGCCGCGAGATTGAACACCAATTTGTCCCCGCTGGCAGGTTCGTAGATTTTGGCGATTTCCTTCAGCGCGTCAGACAGGCTGGCCGCGGCAAGAACATTGAGCTCGGCGGCGTGAACGGAAAGCAAAGAGAGTGCTGAGAAAAAAACAGAGAGGAAGAGGCGAGAGGGCATAACGAGAGACCTCAGTGAGCCCTGAAACGCTGATCCAGCAAGCCCGCAAAAATGATCCGCGCGATCTGCGCAGTTGCAGTCGATACGCCTCGTTTTAGTTTGGCGTCCCCTTTCGTTTCACTCTCGTCATGCCTCCCGCCAACCACGATCACGATATCGATTGCCTTCGCCCTTGCCCCACCCATGCGCGCCACCAATACTGAGTCTCCTCCCTGCCGCCGGACCTGATTTTCTCGCAACATTTCTGGCTCACTCCCGATTCACTTCCTATTTCTCGGTTTCCGGCCTGGTTGGAAAAAAGATGTTTTCAGCCCCCCCCGCTTCTCCCGGTCAATATATTTTGAAACGAGCAGAACCCCATGCTTGAGCTCGCGCGCATTTTTTCCGCTCTCGCCCACGCTCCCGGTAACCCGCCGCCTTGGCCACACTCGTGCGCGTCGAAGGATCCTCCTATCGCCGACCTGGTGCGCGCCTGCTCCTGCTTGGTAACGGCATACGTATCGGCTCCATCAGCGGCGGCTGCCTTGAAGACGATGTCATCCTCCGCGCCCAACGCGTTCTCACCAGCGGGCAATCGGAAATCGCCGTGTACGACACGACGACAGAAAACGATCTCGTCTGGGGCGTGGGCCTCGGTTGTCAGGGCGTGGTCCATATCTTTATCGAACCGATCCCCGCGATCCGACCACCGTGGATCAAGATCGTGAGCGAAAACCTTCGCGCACGCCGGCCGACGGAGCTCGAGATTATTCGCGATGGTCCAAGCCCGCATTGTACCCGCCTTGCCGAGTCCTCAGTGGGTGGGGCGGGACCGCGACACGTGCAGACGCCTGGTCGGCTGGGCCCGCCGCAACGAACCAACGGCGGGCTTAGCGGTCCCGCCCTCCCTGTCTACCACGAAACCATCACCGCTCCGCCTTCGCTCGTGATTTTCGGTGCAGGAGAAGATGCGCGCCCGCTCGCACGCCTCGCCAAAGAAATCGGCTGGCACGTCACCGTGGCCGACTCGCGTTCATCGTATGCCACCGCGGCCCGCTTCCCCGAAGCCGATGCCGTCACCGTGGCCCCCGCCTTGCAGGCGATACAATCACTGACGGTCGATGACTCCGGTTACGCCGTAATTATGACCCACCGTTACGCGGAGGATCTGCAACTTCTCCGCCAGTTGCTCCCCCATCCTCTGGCTTATCTCGGTCTGCTCGGTCCGCACAAGCGCGCCGAACGTCTGCTCACGCAGCTCGGCCAAGAAGGATTTATTCCCGATGCAGCCATGCTCGCGCGTCTGCACTCGCCCATCGGACTGGACCTCGGCGGCAACACCCCCGAAACCGTCGCGCTCGCGATTCTCGCCGAAATGCAATGCCGGCTCACCGGACGCACCCCGATTCCCTTGCGCGAACGCACGGCCCCGATCCATGGGTGAGGGAGCCAGTTGAGAGATGAGAGTTGAGTGTTGAGAGATTCATTCTACTTCAGATTTCTATTTTCAGCCCTTGGTTTTCTGCTTTTCCGACTCTCAACTCTCAGCTCTTGACTCTCAACTTCTGCCCCATGCCCTGCGCCCTCATTCTCCTCGCCGCCGGCGCTTCGACGCGGATGGGCCGGCCGAAACAATTGCTGCACGTGCACGGCAAACCTTTGCTTCGCCACGTCGCAGAATCAGCGCTGGCTGAACCGGTGTCGCCCATCATCGTCGTACTCGGCGCGAACGCCATGGAGATTGCTCCCTGTCTCGACGGACTGCCCGTACAGATCGTCATCAACGACGACTGGACTGAAGGGATGGGGTCGTCGCTACGTCGGGGAATGGAGGAACTCACCAGGCATACCCCTCCGGTTGACTGCGTGATCATCGCCCTCGCCGACCAGCCCGATATTCTCACCGGCCATTTCTCAAAACTGATCGAAGCCCAGCGAGCGAGCGGCCGCGCCATCGTGGCGTCCGAACACCAGGGTGTTTGCGGGCCACCCGTCTTGTGCACCAAAAAATTATTTTTTGCCCTGCACGCTCTACGTGGCGACGCCGGTGCCCGCGCGCTTCTGCAAACCCAGCCTGACGAAGTGGCCACCGTTCCGAGCCCATGTGCGCGGGATCTGGATACTTTGGCGGACTACACCGACTATCTGGGTTACCAGCCATCCGGGCCAACCGACTGAGCCGACCGTTAACTATCGAGGCAGCGGCGGACGATTTCCAGCAGCTGCTCCCGGGTCGCGGGTTTCTGAATAAAATTCTGCCCGGCCTGCAGGGCCAGTTTGCGTCCGGCAATTTCCGCGCTATATCCGCTGGAAAAAATAACGCGCAACGCGGGATCACGTTCCTGCAAACGCGCCGCGAGTTCCCGTCCGCTGAGGCCTTCCGGCATGACGATATCGGTGAACAGCAGGTGGATTTTGTCCGGATATTTTTCTGCGACCACCAACGCATCGAGCCCATGTGCCGCTTCCACGATTTTGTAGCCGGCCCGCTCCAGCAAAATCCGGGTCAACTTGCGGACCGCCGAATCATCCTCCACCAGCAGGATGGTTTCTGTGCCGCCGCGCGGATTGGACTGAAGGCCGGCCGCATGGGGCGAAAGCGGCGGGATACTTTCCTCGGCGCCCGGAAGATAAAGCTGGAACGCCGTGCCCCGCCCGACACCGCTCTCAACCATAATCGAGCCCCCATGCTGCTTCATAATGCCAAAGACCGTGGCCAGGCCCAGCCCCGTCCCTTTGCCCACCTCTTTCGTGGTGAAAAACGGTTCAAAAATTCGCGGCAGATTTTCTGGCCGGATCCCATTGCCGGTATCCGTGACGCGCAGGCTGACAAAACTCCCCGTCGATAATTCCGGATTCGCCGCGACATCCTTGGCCACGAAAATTTTGACTCCCGTTTCAATATAAAGCCGGCCTCCGTCCGGCATGGCATCACGGGCATTAACCACGAGATTGAGCAACACCTGATCCAGCATTCCGGCATCGGCCCGGGTCATGAGCGGCCGCGAACAGAGATTCAGCTGCAGGCTGATGTCTTCGCCCAAAATACGTTGCAGCATCTTGGCGAGGCTAGTGACAATTTCATTCAGATCCAACAGGCGGGTGTGCATCACCTGCCGGCGACTGAATGCGAGCAACTGGCGCGTAAGGTCAGCCGCCCGTTCGGCCGCCCGGACGATCTGACTCACCGCCAGTTTTGTTTCAGCCGGACTCTCCTCCGGCGTCATCAACATGACCCCGTAGCCGTGGATGACCGTCAGCAAATTATTGAAATCGTGCGCGACACCGCCGGCCAACTGACCGATCGCTTCCATCTTTTGCGATTGGCGAAGCTGTTCCTCCAGTTTGCGCTGTTCGGTAATGTCGCGAAAGGCCCAGATCCGGCCGTAGAGCTTGCCGGTCTTGTCCCGCACCGGGGAAGAGGAACGGTCGAGAAAAGTGCCGTCGGTCAATTCAATTATCTCCCGACTGACTTCATCCGGATGAGAATAAAGATAGGTGATACGCTCGACAAATTCGCGGGGATGCTTCGTCCGGCTGGTCACAAATCTCACCTGCGCTGCGTCATCTTCCTCGGCCGCCATCTCCGCGGGGATTTTCCACAACTCAATCATCCGGCGGTTTTGCAGGATTTTCTTGCCGTGCTTGTCCACGACCAAAATCCCATCCAGAGAGGAATCCACCTGGGCCTCAAAAAAAGCCGTCTTCCAGCGCAATTCCTCTTCCGCCTGCCGCCGCTTTTCCTCGCGCCGCCCCACCTCCAGCGCGAAGGAAATATCCATCGCCAGATCATCCAGCAGAGCCAGTTCGTCGGCGTCGAAAAAGCCGGGTTCGTCGGCGTAGATATTCAGGGTGCCGATCACCGTCTCGCCGGCTTGCAGGGGCAGCGCCGCCATCGCGCGGAACCCCCGCTGCAAGGCGGCACTCCGCCAAACGACCGCTTGCGGATCGTGCTGAATGTCATTGCAGACGCCATGCCGGCCGGTTTGCAACGCCTGGAGAGTGAAGGCACACGCGCTCTGTTCGCCACCAACCAACGAACGCAAAATCTGAAGGGTGTCATCCGTCGCGTTGGCGTGCGCGGCGATTTTCAGGTGTCGGCCGGGTTCCTCCACCAAGCCGATCCAAGCCATGCAAAACCGGCCTTTCTCAACCGCAATCCGACACGCCGCCGTCAGCATGACCTGCGGATCTTGCTGGTGCACGATGGTCTGGTTGATGTCACTCAACACGGCATAAACCCGGTTCAGGTGCTCGATCCGCATTTCCGCCCGTTTGCGCTCTTCAATGACGGTGGCCGACGGCACCAAGTGAATCACCCGTCCACTGGCGTCGCGGACAGGTTCAATGGAAAAATCAAGCCAGATGAGGCTGCCCTCCGCCACCCGGATCTGAACGTCGTAACGGGAAGCCTGACCCGCCGCAGCCCGCGCCACGGCGGTCCGCAGCTGTTCCTGCACAGTGGCGGAATAACCAAACCAGTAGGTTTGGTCGACCGGTTTTCCGAGCACATCCTCAAGCTGTAAACCGGCGGCAGACAACGCAGGCTGGTTCGCCTGCAGCAACGTGCCATCGCAGGCGAGAAGTCCGACGAAGTTATTGGGACCAAGACCGTCAATCACCTTGCGCATCCGTTGTTCACCCAGGTGCGCGGCAGACAGCGCCTTTTCCAGTTGGGCTTCGCTTTCCACCAGCTCACGCGCCTGGCAACGCAATTCCAACTGCGACATCACCTGCCGGCTCAGCACCCACAGGATCTCCTGTTGCGACGGACTCAGCTGCCGCGGCACCCGATCGATGACCGCCAGGGAGCCGATCGCCTGGCCATGGGGCGTCAGCAGCGGAACCCCGGCATAAAAACTGAGGTAAGGTTCGCCGGTGACGAACGGATTGTCCGCGAAGCGCACGTCCTGCGTCGCGTCGGGCACGACAAACATTTTCCGATTAAGAATGGTATGCCCGCAAAAGGATATTTCGCGGGAGGATTCCACGAGGGACAGACCGACCTTCGACTTGAACCACTGCCGCTCTTCATCAATCAGTGTGATCAGCGCAATGGGCACTTCGCAGATATGCGCCACCAGGGCAGTCAGTTCGTCGAAGGCCGGTTCCGGCAGCGTGTCGAGCAACCGGTAACGCCGGAGCGCATGTAAACGCGCAACCTCATCGATCGACTGCAACGGAGGTGTCATAGTGGACGAAAAAGATCTGACTGAATCCTGCCCTGACAGCTCAAAATACAGTCAGGCCCTGCGAAGTAACAAGCTGAATCCTTAGGACACTTTCGGCCGGGATAACTCTTCCGCACGGGTTCTCCCCGCAACAACCCCCTCACCGCCCAGTCACCGTATAGAAAGCCAGTCCGTAACACTCGCGCAGCGCCGTCTCCGTCATCTGCAAGGCCTCCGCTTTCGGCAGAAAATCCACCGCGGTCAACGGGCGCACGCCATCACTCCGAAAATCCACCGGGAACGGCACGATAGCCACGCCTGCGTTCCGAAATACCAGCGCCGCCCGCGGCATGTGCCACGCCGTCGTCACCACGATTACTTTTTTCCAACCGTGCATCTTGGCCATCTCTGCGACCGCACGCGCTTCATCGCGCGTGTTGCTGATCTCACGCGTCACCACAATTTGCTCCGCTGGCACACCCTGAGAAATCGCAATCGCGCGCAAATCATCGCCTTCGAGTGCCACCGTTCGCTCAGCCCACGGCATTCGCGCTCCGGTGAAAATGAGCACCTTCGCCCGGCCGGCCCGCAGCAACGCCACGCCGCCATCATAGCGTTCCGAAGATTCCAACCAGTTCGTCACGTAGCCCGGCAAAGTCTTCGGCCCTAGAATCCCGCCCAGAACCACAATCGCATCGGCCGGTTCTGCCTCGGCAATGGCCAGCGGCGCATACTTCGATTCGAGCCAGCCGATGACTCGGCTTCCTGTCACGGGTAAACTCGCCGTGATCAACACGAGAACCGCCACCACCACCGGCCATCTTTTCTTCCGCACCACCGCAAAAATCAGCAGCAACACCACCCACCCGAGCGGCAATACAAAGATCGGCAAAAGTTTGTTGAGGAAAAGCATCGGGCCAATGAATGAGCGGATACGGAACCCCGGAGCAAGCCCCGAGACATTCCACAAACCCACATGTCATACCAATTGCACGACGGTTCTGGACTTAGAGCCTATCCGAATAACGATGGGACGATGCTACGTATTTTGGGTAGGGCGAGTCGTCCCTAACGAGCCGCGGCTCACCGGGACGGCGGTCGGTGCAGAAGCGCGACCGGTTCGCCCTCCCTCATTGCAGCCAATATTCGGATAGGCTCTTAAGGTAGGGACGGACCGCTGGGCCGTCCGCGGATGTCCTTACGGCGCACCCAGCGGGGCGAAGTGGGAAGCCTTTGCCGTCGCGCCCTACCACCAGAAGTCCAAATATTCATAGCAAATGGTATCACCATTCCGCCACCACTGCCTCGTTCTTGTAGCCACGAGTACCAGCGAGTGGTCTTCCATCGGCTCGCTGGTGCTCACAGCTACCCCATCCAAGCCGAAGCCGTTCGACCGGCTCACGATCCAAGACAAGCTTATGGGGCATCAGCCCATACGCGTATTACTTGGTCGCGCAAATACAGGGAGCACGTCTCTTGTTGCGGTCCGGCGTAGCGGCAGGCGTCCCTGCCTGCCGAAATGGTCGCACTCACATCCGAGTCTACAGGCGGCCTGTGGCTACTCTGGCCAGATTAACGCCCCTCTAAAAACGAACAATCAATGCGCTAAGTTAGCGCCTTCGGGGCATCAGCCTCAAAGCGAATGAGCCGACTAGATCGCGCTCTACTCGGATGCGTTTCAGCTGCCGGTTGACGTCGGCGAGATTGAAACGGGCGGGATCGTAGTCGCCGGCCCATTCCCGCATACTCTCGTGCTCCGGATGCTTTGGATTGCGCAGAACCTTCAGGAGTTCCTCGTAGCCGGGAAAGCTGCCGCAATCTTCGGGCGGACAGGCTCGCGCACCGCCGGTGCAAATCGCGGCCTTCAACGCCTCGTCCGCCGGGCGGATCGCCTTCACCCTGAGGGTGTGTTCCCAGCTGTCGCCAAAATCATAAGTGTAATTGAACTCGTCGTCCTTCGACTTGATCAGATCGCTCAGCACGTGCTTCCGCTCGTCGCGGACTTCGGTCTCGGTGGCTCCGGAATCGAATACGCAGTCATCGTCGGGCACTCCATATTCGCCATCGCCGAAGCGAAACGAGTGAAGGTGCGAATCGGTCCAACCCATGACGACCTGAATAACATCATGCAGCCGGTGGAGCGTGATGCTGCCCGGCACCACGAAGGACCGCCAGATGCGCGGCTTGAGATAGTGCAAGGCGATCTCCAGCTCGACCTCGGTTTTGGCCAGCCCGGCGGGTTTCGTTTTCTTGCCAGCCGCCTTGGCGCGCGGCGCGGCGAATTTTTGATTGAGCATTACTATGGGATTGCAACCAAGCGAACGCGATGAATTCGAGCCCGTCAATCTTCCGCCAGTCGTGTGTGCCGCGTTAGTCGGGCAGTACGGCAGCTTCACGTCATACCCGGGCCGACCCACTTTGCTAATCCCATCGGTTCGACCAGGGACTTTTCACTCAAAGCTTTCTTCGTTCGCACGGTCGCGACCGCGCTCACGCTCGATCCACTGGTCGAGTTCGGGGGTGATTTCGGTGATCCATGCTTTCACTTGCTCGTCGGTATGCTCTGCAAACTTAATTATCTGAGTTTTTCTACGCATCAGGATGTCGGCCAGCGATCCGCTCCAGCTCCGAGGATGCAGCCGATCCCGGGAACTACCGAGAAACTGCCGCTTGTCTGGGGCTTTATCTAGCAGTGATAGGAATAGCGGGGAGAAATCCTTTTCTTCCTCTCTATGCGTCTTTCGGAACATGCTGACGCACTTACCGAGCAACGGATAACGTGTGATGGGGTCGCCGCTTGCCCATTGCTGTAAGATCGCAGGATCGACGTTCTCGATTGGCGTTTCCCTACAGAAACTCGTATCGAATATCTGGTGACTATCGGGCGAAGGCGTGGGCAGGAGGAAGGTGTCGAGCGCGACGAATGGCTGCGTCTCAAACAGAGCCTTCAGTGTATGGCTCAGGTCATCCGGCGAGATATGGACGCCTTCATGTGCCGAGCGGATATTCGCACACACCTGCTCGGCCGCGGGTTGGGCATCCTCGCCGGTAAGGCAGATTTGGATCACATTATGAGCGTCGAAGTCGCGCAGCTGTCGCTTCCGACTGAAATCGACGCAGACGAGAAGGTCGCGACCGACTGAAATAAGCCGTGCACTTCGCTCACGTCCTTCTTCGAGAGCTCGGTGGAAATGCATCTGCAAGATATTGAGCGCTATATTGACTCCTTCGGATAGCTTCGCGATATCCTCAAGCAGCGCACCCAGCGATTCAGGAGGTGACTTTATCACGACGCCATTAGCAATGCTGTGGAAATTACCAGCCACGAGGACGCCCTTCGCGATCGCTCGCCTGAGCCTGGAGATTCCATCATCGTCAATGCCGACACGCCCTTGAAGATAGGGAAGGACTGGCGCGAGGTCGGGATTGTCCATCGCGGCTTCAAGTGCGGACAGCGCGAAAATGCAGTCGCGCTGGTGCGACTGATTGAGGAAGCCGCCAAGCACGGTTGCATTGCGCGTCTTGGACTCAGCAGCTCCATAGGCTGTCACGAGTTCGCACCACATGACGCCGAGATCGTCCGTCCCCTCGGCGAGGCCGCGTCCACATTCGTACGCCCGCTCTGCCTGCGGCTCGTCCAACAACTCAGCCAGAAATACTTGGCGAACGCCAGCGTCTTTGGCAAGTGAACGCCCGACTTCTTGTGCCATTTTGTTAACCTTTTCCCACAACCGGATCGCGTCGCCGTCATCGTCTTCACCATCGGCGACGTCCCAACCGCCGCTCGCCCGACTAAGAATGACTGCGCGCGCCTTGTTCAGGAGATCCAAGGGTTTCAGGCGGTTGATGATCTGCTCCAGCTTAACACGAATATCCTCGGGCATGTCTTTGCCGTCGAAGCGCAGCGCGGCTCGGAACGAAATCCAACCTTCGATCCATGGCCGCTCTCGGCTAAGGGCCGTCGCGGCGCGATCGAGCGCTTCATGGCAGGATGCGATATGCCAGAGGGAGCGTACTTTGCTTGCAAGGATTGCGCGCGCATCCGCCAAATGCGGATCTAGCTCGATCGCGAGAGCAATCGCCCCGTCGAACCACTCCCAGGTGTCGTTGTTTATTTTGGGTTGCCAGCCCCAGTCGCGTGACCGTGCGCCAAAGCCGAAGTTCCCACTTGACATGAAATGATCGGATTCGAGCAGCGCATCCAAACCGACCGATGCGCAGCGCTGTAGTGCAGGGTCTCCTGACCGGCCGAGAAGTCTGATCGCCGCGCGCCGCTGCTCCGGAGTAGCCTGAGTCCCGGAAAGGTAGAGATGAAATAGCTCAGTAAACACGGTGCGTGCTGAATTAATATTATTCCCTTCGGGTTCGGTTGCGAGAAAGCGCGCTAGGAGCGTTACGGCATGATCGAACATATGCGCGTCGTAGCCCAGCGCTTTGATCAACCGGATCCATTGAAAGTGGTCCGGCAAGTTCACATAATCGTTGGCGTCGAGCGCCTGCGCGATCTTAGCAAGCACCGCTTCAGGCGCAACTGGCGCGATGTTAGTGAGGATCTGTATGCCAGCTCCGCCGATCTCTATTAAATTTCCAAGCGGCCCGTCGGCGCACAACCAGCGTGCGATCACCGTCTGCGCTAAGGTTGAATCGTGCAAAAAGCCCAACCGGCGCGAGACCGAATTCAGCATCCTCGTTGTTAACGCCCCACAAAAACGATCAAAGTCGACCGGAGCAATCCGTTCAAGTGCGTCCGCTGCGAGCGGGTTGGCAATCGCATGCGGAAGGATCGCGCGAAAGCGTCCACGAGCTTGGACGATGCCGCGACGACGCATCTCTACCAATGCCTCGAAAAGCTGCCTAGTACCAATGCCCCGGATGGAACTGACAAGGGTGAGTTCGCCCTCGGCCGATACATCTTCGCCATCTATCGAATAGAGAAGCGACAGATCCTCCGCAGCGCGAAGGAGGTGCTGGTCATGTTCGTTGCGTTGCTGGAATATACGTTTGAAAAGCTCGCGGCTTTTGAGGCTACCGAGCGCCTCTCCCTTGCCGAGAGTCTCGGCAAGGGCGCGGGCGACACGAAAATTGCCGTCGCTGAACTCAGAGATCTTCTCGCGATCAATCTGCGAAATTTCCGGGAAATTCTGCTTAAGCCATTCCACCACGAGCTCAGGGGATGCCGATTGCAGGCGGAATACCTCGGTGCTCTCGGGCTCGTCGTCACGCACGTCATATTCCACCGTGATGAGACTGACTTTGCCGGCACTACCCGCGCACAAGAGTGCGAGTTCGGAATGGGTGGCGGGATTGCAGTTATCGACGACGAGGATGGCGCGCTGGTCGCGAGCCACCAGATCGCGCGCCATGTCGCGCGCGGCAGGTTCGGTCTCGCCGGAATAGTCAGTATAGGCGGCTATGCTCGAATCAAGAGGGTCCTCGCCGACGCCTTCTTCGAATAGCGCCTGCACGAGACGAGTCTTGCCGAGGCCCGACAAGCCGATCAGTCGAATGCACTGTTTGGGCATGCGAAGAGCGGCGCGAAGGCGAGAGATACCTTCCGCGATAGTAAGATGTTTGTGGTCGCGTGACCGCTCCTCAATCAGGCAGGCCTTGTCATTGAAAAGATAGGACTGGGGCTTTCCGTCATCAGACCCTTCCCAATCGCCAATCCCACTCCATCCTGAAAGCGGACGGCCGACACGCTTCCGAATCCATGCGACAATGCCAGGGTATTCGTTGGCCCAAGTTGCGACGCGATCGCGATCATAGAAGTCGGTGTGCAACTGCGATGCGAAGGCAAGATCGTGCAGCGCGTCGCGCATTGCTTTCTTGCGGTCAGTGAGCGGCTTGTCTGCGACCGAACCTTGCGCGCTTACGATCACATAGGCGCCCGCTGCATCGGCCAGCTCGCGGATCACGCTGCGCAGAACGTCCTTTGGCCTCATCTCCTCAATGATGGCGCTGGCGGGCATATCCGGTTTCTTGACTTGGAAACCTGTCAGCCGCCGGGGCACGAAATCGAGATTAGCGATGGCAGTGGGACAATCGACACGAACATCAAGACCGCCGTCTGCCGCATCCTGATGACCGCCGGCAGTGACAGAGGAAATAGGACAACCCTGTGTTCGAAGCTCAGCTACAGCCAATCGGAGGACTAGGGACCGCAGATCAGCGTCTCCCAAACTCGTAATGTCAGTACCAGAAATCTCGAACATCTCCGCATGGGGCGCATCTCAGTTTCTGGTGGGGTCGAAGTTGCCGACGTGAGGGAAGAGCAGATTCCAGCGGCCATTGCGCCAGAAGGTTTCGATGCTCAAGAGGGCTTCGTCGCCGGTTTGACTCCAGAATTGTCCGGGGCGTTTGA
>JANYCF010000022.1 GCA_025360455.1 Opitutaceae bacterium
ACGCCATCGCGAAATATAATCTTTTCCGTTCTTAATTCGGGCTCCTCCTTCTTCCATGCGTCAATACGGCATCCTGCTCATTCTTGGCCTCATCCTCGCCTTCATCGCGTTTCAGGCGCGTACGGGTATTTTTCGCCGCGCCAATCCCGGTGAGCCCGCCAATAAATATACCCGAGCCATGATGGAAGAGCAGCGCCTATCAGAGAAAGAACAGACGCTCATCAAACAAAACTATGTTGACGCCGTCATTACCACTTCCGGTCTGCGTTATGTCGTGCGCCGCCCCGGTGCCGGCGACCCACCCGCCCATGGTGCCCAAGTAAGCGCGCACTATGAAGGTCGTTTGCTGGCCAATGGCGAGAAATTCGACAGTAGTTACGACCGCGGCCAGCCCTACAAATTTAACGTCAATACCGGGGTAGTAATCAAAGGTTGGGATGAAGCATTTGCTACTATGCGCGCCGGCGAAAAACGCACGCTTATCATTCCGTGGTGGTTGGCATACGGCCAAGAAGGCAAAGGCCCCATTCCCCCCCGCGCCACGCTGGTGTTCGAAGTCGAGCTGCTGGCGATTCAATAGCGGCGGACCGCCCTTGAGCCGAAAACGAAAGCGTGGACTGCCGTCGTGACCACGTCGTCGCTATGCTCCAATGCGGCTCCACTTTAATTTAACCAACCCTAAAGCCCCAGCAGACTGCCATTGCGCTTGAGCCATTTCTCGGCGTCGCGCCACCAAGGGCAAACCTCCTCGACCTTGGTCCAAAATCGCGCGGAATGATTCATCTCCCGCAGATGCATCAACTCGTGGTAGATAATATAATCGCGCACCGTCTCGGGCGTTTGAATGAGTCGCCAATTGAGTGAAATCGTCCCGCTCGCTGAACAGGAACCCCAGCGTGAACGCTGATTGCGCACCGATACTTGTTTCACATCCACGCCCGTTTCCGCTGCGAGTTCCCACGTCCGGGCGGGTAATTCAATGCGTGCCCGCCGAGCAAAATGCGCCTCCAGTGTCGGGCGGATATCCCCTTCCAATGCCGCAACCCGAAAAACGTCCGCCGCCACCGCCACTTGTGGTTTTGGCTGGGACGACGCCAGCCGCACCTCATGCATTTCACCACGCCAAAGGACATGCGTGCCCACTGCCCAAATCCCCGCCGTACGCGGCCTATCAGCTTGACGAGCCCGAGCGCGCTCCAGCCAATCGCGTTGCTCGGCCACAAATTTAATCGCCTCGCGCTCACTGCCGCGCACCGGAATCGTCGCCACCGCCGTGCCATCACGCTTCAGCGTCAGCCGATAACGCCGGGCCAGCGGACTGCGCACGAAAACCATTTCAGGCTTCGGCGTCGCTGTGAGTTCGGCAAAGAATTCCTGCTGTCCGCTGTGCACAATTGAACAGTTAATGACTGATTCAAAAAATTCACTGAAAATCCACCGTGAATTTTTGTCCTGCATTTGAAAGTGACGGCAAGGCATATGCCCATAAATTGCCGACCTTAGCGAATATCCCCCAATTTTCAGTGAATATTACCTCCCAGCAAAACGCCCCATGCTGTATTTCAGCAATAAATCGTATGCAAATAGGTCATGGAAAACTTGCGTGCCGGTAAAATATATTTCTAGAATTTGTCGATAAGATGTCACGTATGCTGCAAAGTCACCGTTGGCCTGCCAAACGACAACGCGCTTTCACCCTGATTGAAATTGCCGTGGTGGTGGTAATAATTGGCCTGTTAGCGGCCTTAGGGATTCCCGGCTACAGAAAGGTCACATTGAAATCGAGAGCCACTGCCACGGTAAACGATTTTCGAGTATTCTCAGCGGCACTCAATACAGCCAGTCTCCAAAATTCTGGTTGGCCACCCGGTGGGTACGGCCCGGGAGTCATCCCTCCCGCAATGACGAATGCTTTCGCGGTAACCTTCACCGCTCCCACTCCCATAGGCGGAAAATACGAGTGGATTTCAGACAGCACCTACAAAGCCGCCATCGGGATAACGACCGACGGAAGCGACAAGCTAACCGATGATGTAGAATTAATAGAAATGATCGACCGTATGATGGACGATGGAGATACCAGTACCGGCAATGTGCAAATAAGCGTGGGTAAACTCGTCTACATCATCGAGCCATGATTTCTCCCTATAAAGTCACTTTATTGCAGCTCAAGGCCGACCTCTCCGTGGCCGGTGCACCGAGCGATAAAATCGAGCTCGGCCCGCAGACACCGGAAGAAATCTTTGCCCATGCCAGCAAGTTGCTTAAAATAATTCCGATCGGTCAGCCCACCCCGGAACCAGCGATCATCGTGCGGCGTGGTGAAAAAAGCTGGCGTATTGCCGTGCACAACGGACTGCTGCGCATGCACAAAAGTGCGTCGGCTTTCGACGATTATTGGACAGTACACACCCCTGATGGCTTGGGCGAACTCCCACCTTTTCGCAGCGGAAATTCCACCCCCCCGATCAGTACAAAAGCGCGTCCGTCTGCAAAATCGTCCTCCCAGCGCAGCGGTTGGCGCACCGCACTGGAAGTGACCGCTCTGATCAGCACCGGAGTTATTTTATTGGCCGTAGGTTTGTGGTATGGCATGCCTCACCGGCGTCTGGGCGATGTACCTGCCGATGTTATAATCCTCACTTCGCTGGATGAACGCGCCACGCTCTTTAAAACCGTGGCTGGCACCTATGCTTCCGGAAAGAAACCAGGGGATAGTATTATCGTTATCACTCAAGACGGGCAGATGTCTCTCGCTGCACTGGGTCGCAACGGCAAACCCATCGCCCCTCCCCGAATTGCCGAGGCCGCACGGGCTGCACGCCGGAAAAACGCCGCGTGCATCGTCACCACTTTTGGAGTTATCTCCGCTCCTGAACCTGATGCGCTCTTAATGGGAACCGTTAAGCTCAAACGCAGCGCCATCAATTGATTTACAATCCGTCAATTGTCACCGTGGATCTCTAGTCGACACCGAATCGACCGCATATTCCGAAATTCTTTCCGCCGAAAAGCTTCGGTATAAACATTGATCGGTGTGTTCACTCAGATCCTGATTGTTTTCCATTCTGGCGGCTGACCCTCACGCAGAGTCAGCCACGCAAAACTGGCTGGCTCCCCACTACGAGGATGAGAGATGCAACCGGGATTCAACCAGCGTACCCCAGCTGAATCAGTCTCATCGCGCGGCCTATGAGTATGCCCATGCAACACAATTTGCACTCCAGCTGGCGCGTGACGCGGTGGAATATGCACGAGAAGAAATCGCCACCCTTCACGCTCCAGCACGAGCGATAACGGCCAGAGATTATGCGCCTCATTATTTCCCAGAACCACCTGCAGGGGTTTCCCCAACTGCTCAAATTCGAACAGCACCTCTGGCTCGCACACGTCGCCCAGATGCCAAATTTCGTCAGCCGCCGTCAGCCGCGCTGGAAAACCGGACGGATAATGATCATGAGTGTCGGCAATGACGGCGATGCGCAATTTTTTCTGGCTCCGGAAAGAAATTTGGTGGGCCCACACGGATTTGAACCGTGAACCAAGGGATTATGAGTCCCCTGCTCTAACCATTGAGCTATAGGCCCGGAAAACGACCTCTGGTAAAGCACACTCAAAATCCCGCGAAAAGCCTTTTCGGTGTTCATTCGTATCCGGAAAGGCCCAACGGATGACTCAACGGGTTAACACGACGGCTGAGTGCCGATTGAGGGCTGGCACAGGTAATCGGAGCATTCCGCCCCCATGATCGATCTCCTGAGCCGGTGCCGGGACACCTTTAAACGTGTCCCACCAAGTGACGGTCCATTTGCCGGCAGGTACATCGTCAAGCAGCAGCGCGCCCGAGACGGGTGCTGGGGCCTGTAGAGCGAAGATACCGGTGCGGTGCCAGACCCATAGCGCCATAAAATTATCGCTCCGCTTGCCCAGTACGGCTATGACAGGGACCACCAGATCGGTCGTAATCATGTCGAGTTGAAACCAGTCTGCTCCACCGGGATTTTCCACGACAAGTGTGTGCGAACCAGCCGGAGCCGTAAACGCGAGTTCCACGGGATGATCCCAGCTGGGGGCGTCGATTGAACCGGCAGTCCATGATTTCTCCACGGCTGTCTTACCGCTCACGGAAATCCTGATATTGGCTCCTTTGCCACCAGACCCGGTCACGCGAGCCTGCAGCTTAGTGTCCTTAGGAAATTCGATATGATAAATTGCCCGCGAGGGATACCTCTCCGGTTCACCTTTTTTGGGATTGGAAAATGCCCTCGGAATATCACCCAGCTCCACGGGCAGCCGCCCATCGAGCGGCAACGTAAATTCCGGGGATGGTCGTTGTTGCCAAACCTGACTCGCCTCTATGACAAACGGCACCTGCTCCGCACATTCTACCTGGGGCGAATATGGCTGCAGGCCTTGCCGATTGCTGAGTCCGGATGCCTTGAGAAAACGGGCTACGGCCCCGAGTTCAGTCAGACGGTTGGTCTGTATGATTTTGTCGCCCAACCAAGGCTGTGCCGGATAGCGCGCGGGACCCATCAAACTGGCCCAGACGGGTGGCACGATAGCGATGCCGGAATTTTTCTGTTCATCGTTCAACGGTGCATGATCATCTCCGGCCTCACCATAGAACACCGGATGCGCGAGCTGCGAGAGTGGCGTGTGGAAAGACAACGGGCCGGTGAGAAGAGAATAGGCATAAAGGTGCGGCTGGAAATAATCCATCTTCGCATAGATAGGGCTACGGAGATCCTCAGTGCTGGTGGTTACGAGATGGTCGTAGTGATCCACGGACCGAAGATACTCCGCCATCTGACTGTGCCACTGCGCGACAATCGATTCGTTCTGTTCCCGATTGATCGGGTCAACCCAGTGCACTTCATTGAATAATTCCCAAGCGAGGATCGCCGGCGAATAACCCCAACGCGCCACGATGTAACGGTATTTTAGCTTAGTGAGCTCGAGAGCTTGGGCCGAGATGAAGAAATCCTTGGGTTCCTTCAAAAAGCCTCCTGGATTGGCAGCGTTCCACGGATTTTCCGCCCAGTTGGGATTTACCCCGGAGGAATACTGACCGTGGTGTTGCAACACAAGTTGTACATAAACTCCGGAGTGTTCCGCGTTAGAAATAATTTTATCCCAGTCAGCTGCAACACGCAGATCCAATTGTCCCAACGGCAAGGAATTTCCGGTTCCATTCGCCCGCCAATCGAGATTTAGACCACCCCAATGCGCCATCCAAATGCGGATCCAATTAAGACCTTCGGCCGCGAATTGGGAAAAAACCTGATTATAATATTTAGCGGGATTGCCATTGGCCCAAGCCACATTGGCTCCGAGGGGACTGTAAACGGCTGCACTGCTGCCAAGAATAAAGCGCGTGTGATCGCTGGGATCCAAACTTACCTGCAATCGCGTTTGTGGCTTTTGAACCCTGACCTTCAGTGGTGACGCCATCATCACCGTAAGCTTGGTCTCATCCTCTCCGTTTTTTTCAGTGACAATCCCGAGATGATATTCGCCTGATTCGACACTTCGGGTACGCACGGCAAACCGATTATCCCCATAATAGTACACCGGAAGTCGAAGCACTTTACCGGAAGGAGTTTTGACTTCCGCCCATACATCTCGCGCAAAGGGGTTTCGATTGGTCGCGGTTAGACAAAACTCAAATTGCACCGGACTGAACGCGAAGCACGCTGTCGCGATTAGAATACTTAAAGAGACGACAAGAAATCTTCTGGAAATCATACCCATGACTTGTGTGTTTGTTCGGGTTCAATCGGAAGCCTGTTTGAAGGATTGAATGGAAAATCGTCAAAGCCACCAATCCTGAAATTTTTAGATCTAACCTTTAAATGTGGGCAATAAAAAGTCCGGTGACTTGCGTCACCGGACTTGAAACTTTTTCAGTTAAGCGAGGTCTTCGCTTAGTAGAAACTGCGACTTAGAACTCGAAGGTATTTCTAAGGTTCCAAGACATACCTTCTTGGATACGACCGAGGGCCAAGTTACCATTTGGCTGCAGACGTTCAGCAACGATTTTCTTGCTGGCGCCAACATCGTTGAGCGTAAGTTGAACGCTCCAGTTGATCTTGTTGGTAAGCTTACGGCTATAACCAAACCAGAGGTCATAATGGTGTTGGCTGGAACCGATCATCGCGGTGTCAGGATCCAAACCACCAACAGTTCCTTCCACATTCTTGTAAGTTGCACTGTATTTGTATCCAATGATCTTACCGGCCTCTAGACGCATACCACCGCCGACATACACACCCTTCAGGGCATCATTTTCGAACTTATAGGTAGTGACAAGATTGAGGCGCCATGGAGCAATAGCTGGAGAAGAGCGACCAATGGAGTTTAATAACACAACGTAAGGCAGATAAATATCATTATACCACTGAGTGCCAATGTCATTACCGCTACTGCCACCGTCATTACCCCACATACGCAAGGCACCACCAGGACCGGCCATAAACGCTTTCATGTTTTTCATGAAAGCTTGTGTAGCTGGATCGATATTTAGATTGCTTGCGTTTACATGGCTATAATTAACCGTCAGATTCCAATTTTTTGTCGGAGAATAATTTAATTCATATTCAACGCCCTTCGATATTTGATCAGAAGTTGAGACCGCCGTAATCGTACCCGGCTGTTGATTACCAGGGTTATAAGCACCGCTTGCACCAATAATATAACCCTGCTGTGCTGCATTCAACCCATTCATCAACTGACCGCTGGATTTAGCCGTGCCAGGATTAATTGGGAAGGTCATGCCATACGCATCGAAAAACCCTTTTCCTGTGGGTAGATCATTCAGCCAAGCGCTGATAATTTTCTGATTGAACGCTTTTTGCTCAGTTGCATTTGTGACTGGCACCCCACCGTTGCGCACTGTCGTACCGGCATAGGCTGAACCATCGACATTGGGAGCGACTGCATAATTATGATAGGTATTGGCAGGTGGAATAGTGCCAGCCTCACCGGCTTGTAATTGAGCAGCCCAAGCATAACCCCAAGAAGGTAAAGCCCACATTTTGTAGCCATTACCACCCAGACCAGCAATTGAATTACCGTTGGTTACGTTGAACGTCGCGTTCTTCACGATAGTCTTGTACCAATTGATCTTCAGGCTAAGTTTATCGTCCAAGGTCGTGACAACAAAACCATATTCCTTGGTATCACCATTTGGATTCGCAATCACTTTGCCTTCAATATTAGAACGGGGGACGTCAGCCTTGAAGTTGTTTGATTTATTATAAAGCAGGCTAAACGTAGTACCACCGGGCACTTTGGACATCAAAGCTTTGGGTAAGTGATAAACACCACCCCAAGATTTACTTTGGCCGCTAGCGGTAAGATTGCCGACGACTGGATCGCCATAAGCCGGATATTGCAGCAGTCCATTAGCATCCCGAGCTGCAGTCACTGGATTATTAGTCACTCGGTCACTTCTCCAGCCATAGGTGATTACGAGATCATTATCCAAAACATAGCTCTGGAGCGTAAGCCCTTTCGATTTATTATTATACTTGGTGCGCACGGCTTGATTCAAGAGTTCATCTCGATCAGCCGGATTGTTATAATTCAGCCACTTCACGGTAGCATCTGTCCAACCCACATAGTTGGCTGGATTGTCACGCTGCGTATATGGACCACGCCCAAAATCTACTGCAGGAACATATGGATCAGAGATTAGAACACCGGTAACATTCCATGTTCTGTTGAAATATCTAACCTGTGACGTTGCCGCTGGTGCAATAACCTTGCCAATGGGTTGTACATTGGCACCCGCAGCTGAAGTTGCTCCCAAAAGAGAAGTGCCAGCATAATAGGACCAATCGAAGAGACGCTCATTGGTTTTCGTTGATGCTGGGTCCTTACCTATCAGGCTAGCCCAATCGCCATGAGCGGCATATTGGGACCAATCCTTTATCACGGTCAGCTTGTTGTCATTTTGCATCAAAGCCGTGATTACATGGTGACCGAGCATTTTTGCTAAATCGGTTTTACCAAGGATATCTTCCGCACGAAGTTCACCTTTAATGGTGAAACGAGCACTATCACGAACAATGTTCCTTTCCGAATTTCCAGAAAAACCGCTACTGCTTACAATAGGACGGCCAAGATTTGCATTCACTGAGCCATCTTGGATGGTTGTATTGATATCAACACCTATACCATAATTGGCACCCTGCATGAAACCGAGTTGGCCACCAGTATAATCTTGATGATCCAAAGTTACATCCAAGGCAATGCGATCATCCATGAAACTTTGCGATATGGCGAGATTCAGTGCATTCCACGACTGCCATTCACGTTTGTTGCCACGACCATCCAACATATGATTATAAAAATCAAAAATGCTAGAATCAGTAATAACTACATCAGAATAGTAAGGACCACCAACAACCGATGAAGTATTGGCCGCATATTGACCATAGGGTGGTACGGCCGCAGGACGATATGCAGGAAGTCCATTGATATTGTTTGGATTAAAATTCGTCAAACCGGCAATATATCTATTGCTGGTTGCGTCGGCATATAACTTAGGGGTTTCCCAATAAGTGCGACCTTGTGCCCAACCACCCTTGTCAAACTCAGAACCATTTTGATCACTACCTGCAGTATATTGATTCAAGGTGCGTTTATTGTAATCTCTGAACCATGGAGTGATCATGTCGACTGGAGGCAAAGCGCGCGGATTATTCGAGTTAACTGAACCGTGCTCATATTTAGCGCGGAAATCCGTGTGGTTGCCTTCGCCGAAGAGTTGTGGCGTAAAACGCAAAGCCGCATAGGTGCGACTAGCACGATTATAGGCCTCTTTCTGTCGGAACTTCTTGTTTTCAAGGACGCCTGCGACACGAATGGACAGCACGTTCTTAATGACGTTTTGATTCAGATCAATCGAATTACGCAGCGTACTGAAGCTGCTCACTTGATTTTCAAACTTATACGAAGTCTTCATCGAAGCTTCGTTGATATTACTGTTAATAATACCACCGGGGCTACCGACACCGAAGAGGATCGAATTAGGTCCGCGTTGCAAATCAACACGACCAACGTTGAAGGAATCCCATGGAATTTCGGTTAAGAAATAGTCACGAGTATTGTCAGCTGCTTCAAGACCACGAACGCGAGTTGACGAATTCGGATTGACGAATGGTTCGATGTACTGGCTGCTGCCTGATTGGGAGGTGAAATTACCCTTCAAGCCACCCACTTCAGTGCTAACGGTGTAGCGCAGCAAATCTTCGTTGTTGTTCGCATTGGTATCGCGCAAGAACGCGGTAGTGACAACGCTGATGGCCGAAGCCTGATCTTTCAGGTTCGTTCTCACACGAGTACCAGCCAATGTATCTTTGGCAGTGTATCCAGAGTCTTCTGTAGCTTCGACAACGAACGGAGACAATACGAGGGTCTCGGAATCTTCTTTAGGTGCTGCAGCAGAAGCTGGAGCAGTCGTTTGCGCCGGAAGGCGCAACGCGGCAACTAGACAGAGCGCGGATGTGGCATTAATGACACAGGACCGCACGGTCAGGCGTTTCATAGTTTATTTTTGGTTTAGGGGTGAAGACGACGTTAGGAGTGTCGCCACCCAAGCTCTACCTAGGGAGGCAGAGTCTTGAGCATGCCGAATATATCTTTATATCATTAATGTGTGAATGAGACTAATTGCCCTAGAGATGAGATATATTGCCGGCCATACCGTACGATATTTTCGCCCGCTATGCCCCTTTTATGAAACAATTTTGGCGTGATTGCTCTTACGATATCCACCGGGGGACGCTTTAATAAGCCGTTTGAAAACAACGCACATATATTCGACATGCTCAAACCCGGTGAGCTCGGCAATTTTCTTCAACGGGTAATCGGTTTCCACTAAAAGCTGTTTAATCTTGGCCACCTGCACACGACGGATTTCAGCCTGCGGCGAACGACCCAAATAGCGGCGAAATTTCTTTTCCAACTGACTGCGCGAGGCGAAAGCATGCTTCAGCACCTGCTCCACTGAAATACCTTGGCAGGAATTTTCCCGAATAAAACTCAACGCCAACGCCACATTCTTATCATCGATTGCCAGCATATCGGATGACGGACGGGTAATAACTCCCAAAGCGTCAATTCTCCGGTCCATGTTTTCAGATTTTTTCCCCTCGATCAGTTCCGCCAACCATTCGGCCGCTCGATATCCGGACTGAAACGCATTGGTCGCCACACTAGATAAGGGCGGATAGGCCAACTCGCACCGGATACTATCATTATTAGCCCCGAGCACAGCGACCTCCTCCGGCACCAACATCCCCGCAGATTGCGCGGCCGCCAGTA
>JANYCF010000196.1 GCA_025360455.1 Opitutaceae bacterium
CCGAAAACGTCTTTGACGAATTGAAAAACCAGTGGGGCTTCCGGGGCTTTTGCAGCGGCCGCGCGGTGGTGACCGAAACGGCGGCGCGCCTGCTCCTGCTGACGTACAACCTGTGGAGCCTGTTTGTGCGCGTCATCAAAGGCGAAGGCCAACACCATGAAGCCATCACCAGTCGGGACGAATTGCTGGTGATCCCGGCCAAACTGGTGACCAGTGGCCGCCAAAATTGCCTCAAAATGAGTGTCGGCGAAAATTGGTGGGCAGAGATAAGCCGCTGTTACCAAAGACTCCAACGCTGGCTCAGTGCAATTGCGCCGCAGTTGAACCCCCAGCAAAGTTTCGAACGTTATCTCTGTTGGAATAATCCGCTCAACCCAGACGACTGGCTCCAAAAACTCCTCGTCTAACCTTCAACTGCGGGATTTAGGTTTATTGCGCTAATCACTATTCCGCGATGCTATGCGATACTTGTATCTGTCCTTAACTGGACAGCCGTGAATTTGGCTCCAAGGAGATTGACCCGGCCGGAGCACCGAAACACATTGGTGACTGCCAGCAAATGCTTACCCCGCCAATCAAGCCCCATGTGCGCATTCGTCCCGAGCCAGGATGGTCGGCGCTGCGACTGGAAGAATTGTGGGAATTCCGCGATGTGCTGGTGATGTTGGTGTGGCGTGATGTGAAGCTCCGCTACAAGCAAACAGCGCTGGGGGTGGTTTGGGTTGTTTTGCAACCTCTTGTTGCCGGAGCGATTTTTGCCGTTGTATTCGGTCATTTCGCCCGGTTGCCCAGCGGAGGAAAACCGTACGGGTTGTTTGTTTTTGCCGGGTTATTGGGCTGGAATCTGTTTGCCGGGGTGCTGCAGCGGGCGGGCAACAGTCTCGTGACGGAGGCGAAACTGATTACCAAGGTGTATTTTCCACGGTTGCTGATTCCGTGTGCGGCAGCCGTATCGGTACTGGTAGATTACTCAGTGTCGTTACTCGTGATGGCAGGTCTTCTGGTGTGGTATGGAGTGTGGCCTGGGGTGTGGTTGGCATTACTGCCAGTCACGACGTTGCTGACGCTCGGGTTGGCCATCGGACTCAGCCTTTGGGTGTCGGCGTTGAATGTGCGCTATCGCGACTTCATGTATGCGCTGCCATTTATTATCCAAGTGGGCATGTACGCCTCGCCGGTGGTTTACGGCACGGAACTGATCCCTGCGGAGTGGCGTGGAGTATTTGTCCTGAATCCGCTGGTGGGTGTGCTAGAAGGAAGCCGGGCGTCGTTGCTCGGTGGTGGCAGCGGTCCGTTGTGGTGGCCGCTGGCGATTTCAGCGGTCGTCGCACTAGTGGCTTTGATCACTGGAGCTCTTTTCTTCCGGCGGGTAGAACGTAGCTTTGCCGACAATCTCTAAAACTAACCCATGAGCGATATTGCGATACGGGTCGGAAATTTAGGCAAGCGGTACAAGTTGAGACGTGCGCAAGGGCCGGCCCGTTATCGTACATTGCGTGAGGAGTTGTTGCAGGCACCGGGGCGACTGTGGTCGGCCTTACGGACCAAATCCTCAGACGAGGAGGATTTTTGGGCTCTGCAAGACGTATCATTTGAAGTGAAGCAGGGCGAAGTGCTTGGGGTGATCGGACGCAACGGAGCGGGTAAGAGCACGCTGTTGAAGATTCTCAGCCGGATCGTAGAACCAACCGAAGGCGTGGTGGATCTTTATGGGCGGGTAGGATCACTATTGGAAGTGGGCACGGGTTTTCATCCCGAACTGACGGGCAGGGAGAATATTTTTCTTAGCGGAGCGATGCTCGGGTTAAAACGTCATGAGGTGCGGAAGCGGTTGGACGAGATCGTGACCTTCGCCGAGGTGGAGCAATTTATCGATACTCCCTGCAAGTACTACTCCAGCGGCATGTACACCCGCTTGGGGTTTTCGGTGGCGGCCCATCTGGATGCAGAGATTTTACTGGTGGATGAAGTGCTCGCGGTGGGCGACGCGGCGTTTCAAAAACGGTGCCTGGGCAAGATCGAGTCAATCGCCAGCCTACAGGGTCGCATCGTCCTCTTTGTCAGTCATAACATTGCGGCCGTTCGCCGTCTTTGTACCAGGGCGCTTTACCTGAAAGGCGGTCGTTTGTTGGCGAATGGTTCGGTCGATGAGGTTGTGGAAAAATATGCGGCCGAACAAGGGGCTGTGCTCACCGAATTGATCCGCAATCTCAGGCCGGAAATGATCTGTGCCATTGATTCCATAAGGGTGAAGGGTGTTTGGGCTGCTGATCACACGAGTTTTGCTTTTGGACAACCGATTGAACTTGAGATCGGCATAAGCTTGGGTCGTGCCTTTCGAACTCTGCAGGCGGCTTTGCGCATTTCGACCAGTGAGGGCATCCCCCTGCTGACCACCAGCAATTTCGATTCGTTGCGGCGAGGCGGTGGATTATCAGCGGGTCGTCATCGGTTCAAGGTATTGATCCCGCCGATATTTGCGCCGGGCCACTACAAATTGACTTTGGCTCTCTGCGATCCACAAAGGGAATTGTTCGACCAACTTGAAGAAAAAATCGGTTTTTCAGTCGATCGAGTGGGCAGTCTGCTCCTCGAGCTTAATGACAATAGGCAAGGGGCCATTGAACTAGTGCTTCCTTGGCAGCATGAGGTGGTTCCATGAAGATCGATCTTTTACGCTCTTTCCTGGCCCAACACCTGCCTGTTAAGCTGTATGCTGCATCCAACGGCCCGTTGCGTCGGTGGATTTGGCGCCGGCTGCATCATTATTATAATGCGGGGAGGTTGCCGGTTCGCACACGCCTACACGGTCGACCGATAATGCTAAACGCGGCTAATCCCTATCCCTTCATTTTGGCCGATGCACCGCATTTCAACTCAGGACTTGTGGCCGCAGCTGCCTCGCTACATCGGCACTTGAACCGGCCTTTGCGGATTGTAGATGTTGGTGCAGCGATCGGAGACACGGTTGCCTTGCTTGATAACCGGCTTCTCCAAGGCATAGCAAGTTACCTTTGTATTGAGGGTGCAGTGGAGAACCAACCCTACTTCGAATTCAACACAGCTGGTATTGCCGAAGTTTCGGTCCATTTTATCATGCTCTCGGCGAAAGCCGGCGATATTCCCTCGCTTGTTCGACATCATCCGGGTACTGCGATGGCAGCCGGTAGGGGTTTTGTGCAAAGTCAGACTTTGGACGAGCTGCTGGTTGGATGTGGCGTGGCAGGGAATTGCGATCTCCTGAAAATAGATGTTGATGGTTACGATGGCGAGGTCTTGTTGGGCGCGTCGAAAACGCTTTCCAAACTGCAACCCTTGGTTGTTTTTGAATGGCATCCGTACCTGCTGCATCTTTGTGGCAATGATCATCGCGCCCCCTTCCACGCCCTGGCCGCCGCCGGCTATCGCAAGCTGCTCTGGTTTGGCAATCGCGGGCCCTTTTCCCATGCATCGGAAATACCGACCGATGCGGAGTGTGATTGGTGGCATGATTTTCTCATCGAAAAAAACCAGCCGATGGGGCCGCATTTTGATATTGTAGCCCTCCCACCCGCCTTCGAATGCGTCGCAACGGACATAGCCCGAGCCGCCATTTACCCGGGCTAGGGCCGTGGAAAGATCACGGGGCGATATCCTATGTTGCGAACCCTCAAGTCCCGTATTCGGTCACTCATTGAGTGCCATGCGGGCCCTCGCCTGATTTCCGTGTTGGCGTTCGCAATCAATCCCCGACCGGTGGACTTTTCGTTTCGGACCGTGCGTTCAATTCTGATTCTCAAACTCGATGAGATTGGAGATTTTGTCCTGGCCACTCCTTTTCTGAGGGAGCTCCGACTAAGTGCGCCACAAGCGGACATCACCCTAGTCGTCAAACCGTCGGTGTATAACCTTGCCGAATTTTGCCCTCATGTGAATCGAGTTTTGGTCTACGACTGGCAGGTGGAGGGACGGAGCCTGCCGCAATTGCGTCGGCATTGGCGCGCTATGCTCCTAGCGTTTTCGGAGCTGCGCAAACGACATTTCGACGTTGCACTGATTCCCCGCTGGGATGCCGACACCTATCATGCAACGCAGCTGGCTGTCTATGCGGGATCACGAGCGATCGTAGCCTATTCGGAACGCTGCACCTTGCCGAAGAGTATCCATAATCGCGGATTTGACCGGCTTGTGACTCATGTGCTGTCGCCGGTGAGGGGCAGTATACACGAAACTCTGGCCAGCCTGGCCATACTCGAAAAATATGGGATCAAACCAGCCTCGAGAGCACTCGAACTCTGGTTGACCGAGGAGGATTACTCATTGGCAAAGGCCAAGCTTCCCTCGGGCCGGATTTATGTGGCAATAGCAACGGGTGCATCCAAAGCATATCGGCGCTGGCCAGCTTCGCGTTTTGCACAACTGGCGGTTTGGCTCCAAGAAAAATATGGGTTTACCCCGCTACTCTTTGGGACGCACTCCGATCCTGCTTTGCCTGCAGTCGTTGATTTTTTCGGAAGGTCGCTTCGGCAGACGGCGGCCCTTATGGCCCGGTGCACTCTCTTTATAGGTAACGACAGTGGACCTAAACACATCGCCGCTGCGGTCAAGATTCCGGTGGTTGAGATCAGTGCACTGCGTGTTGGGGCTCCGGCTACCGACCCACACAGTCCTCGGCGGTTCCATGCTTGGGATGTTCCCCAACGAGTGGTCCAGCCACCTCCTGGGGTGGGTGAATACGGCATTGATGAGGTCTCGTTCTTGACTGTGCAACAGGCGGTTGATGGATTACTCAATGAGCTTGAGTCGGAGAGGATGGGGCTTTCATGAAAAGCTGCCCGTCTGAATTCGGGTTGAATCTCTGAACACTTGCGGTTTCGAATCTCCGTCTTGTCTGCGGTTCAGCTGTCGGCTTGATTGACTCCGTTGCCGCAACGGACACACACTACGTTCCAAAGGATAGGAGACGAATGAATACCCCGTCACTCAGCATCATAACCATCACGAAGGACGACCCGGTGGGCCTGGCCCGTACTCTCGTGAGTACCGACATATGGCGGAAACAGTCTGGGGTGGAGCAACTGGTGGTGTTTTCAGGTGATGTTCCCGATATCAGCGACCAAACGGTGGTCACCCTGCGCCAGACCACGGTGGGCATTGCCGGAGCCTTCAACGAGGGGTTGGCGATGGCTCAGGGGGAGTGGGTATGGTTTCTGAATGGCGGCGATGCAGTGCACGAGACTCTTCACCCTGATTGGTTGAAGGCCTTGCTTTCCGCCACACAGGCGCAAGTGGTCACCGGCTCATTGCACTTTGATGGTGAGGTTTCTCCGCGGCCTATGCCCGCCTTGGAGTATCAATCGCCGCTGCTCGCCTGCTGGCTAGCTCATCCGGCAACAATTATTCGGCGAAGTCAGCTGCGACAGATTGGCGGATTTGCGCCGCAGTGGAAAATGGCGATGGATTATGATCTGTGGTGGAGGTTGTTTCGGACCGGTGTGATTGTTGACGTGATGTCCGTGCCCTTTGCACGATTTAACCGCGAAGGGATCAGTGAACGGGTGGACATGCGGCCCTGGGCAAAATGGGAAGAGATGAAGGTCGTGATGATGAATGCACATCGTTTGGTGCTTTTTGGTTTTTGGCAGGGCCTGCGGATTTTTTGGCGAATTCTTAGGGCTATTTTGCAATGGCCGTGGCTGGCGTTTGCCGTTGGCATGAGTCGGAGGATGCCACCGAAATCATGAGAGTAACCTTCGTTCTTCCCGGTGCTTCGTGCCTCCCGGCTGGTGGTCCGCGGATGGTTTTTCGCTACGCCAATGCTCTGGCGGATGTCGGCTGGCGGGTGTCGGTGGTCATGCCGGTTAGCCTGAAAGCGGCGTCACCGGGGTGGCGCCTGCTGCGGATGGGCCGATATTGGCTCCTGAAGTTTACCCAGGGCTATTCACCGCAAACCTGGATGCGTCTGCATCCGGCAGTTCGGTTGTTTTGGTGGCCTGACTTGGCTGTGCACCGGGCCATCGAAGGCGATGTCGTCATTGCGACTGCCGTGCAAACCGCTGAGGCGATCGCGCAATGGCCGGCGAGTGCCGGCCGAAAATATTATTTTGTGCAGGGCTATGAAACATGGGATCATTCAGCTGCCCGTATCGAGGCTTCCTGGCGCTTACCTTTTAGTAAAATTGCGGTCTCGCGTTGGTTGGGTGAATTGATTGCGAGCACGGGAGAGGCGTTTCAGCTTTTGACCAACGGCTTGGATCATGAAGCATTTGGCTTGGACCGCCCGCCGGAGAATCGGAGCAAGTCCATTTTGCTTTGGCCGCATCATCACTTGACGGGCAAAGGGTCGGCCGATGTGACGGCCGCGATCAGGGACATGGGAGCGGAGGGGACCGCACTGGAATTGCGCGCCTATGGCACTACGGCGGCACCACGCGTCGAGGGATTGCGTATCACCTATTTTCGTAATCCTGCGCAGGCTGAGCTGCGCCAGCTCTACAACCAAGCGACGGTCATGGTTGCTCCAAGTCATTCAGAGGGATGGGGTCTTCCTGCGTGTGAAGCCCTACAGTGCGGATGCGCGTTGGCGGCCAGTGATATCGGCGGACACCGGGAATTTTTGAAGCACGAACGAAATTCTTTATTATATCCTCCGGGGAATGTGGTGCGGTTGCGGGAAAATATCTGCCGATTGATGGCCGGTCCAACCTTGCGCCTGCGTTTGGCGCGGCAGGGCTTGGTGGATATGGCTGCGCTGCGTTTCGAGCCAACGGTGGCTAGGCTGCAGGAAATATTGCAGGAGAAAAACTAGAATGAATGCGCCGACTGATCACGTCGTTTCACGCAAGGGCCTCGGTGGGGTCGTGGTGACGTTTAATCCGGAGCAGACGGTCGTTAAAAATTTAGAGGCGATGGTGCGCGAGTGTGGCCAGGTGTGGGCGATTGACAATGGCTCATCATTGGCTGCCCGTGCCCTGATCACTTCGGTTCCCGGCGTGGCACTCGTAGCTTTGGAAGAAAATGTTGGGCTGGCGCATGCCCTCAATCGTGGAGCAGAGCTCGCTGTGGCGAATGGTTGTCAATGGATCGTGACGTTTGATCAGGACAGTTGCCCGCAGGTCGGGATGGTGGCCGCATTGTGGGCCGAACATCTTCGTTTACCGGCGGCGGCCGTGATTGGGCCTCGTATTGAAGAGCTGCAAATCAAGGCTTCGTCTTATCGGTGGGTAAGGCAACACCCCCGCTGGCCTTGGCTCTTTCAACGGGCTTTTGCCGGACCAGATCTCGAAGTCGTGACGATGGTGATCACATCCGGGTCGCTGGTTGACTTGGGCTTATGGCGGCAGATTGGAGGCTTTGATGCGGCTCTCTTCATTGACTACATTGATATCGATTTCTGCTTGCGGGCCATTCGTGCGGGTCGGCGTGTGGCGGTGGCTGCTGCGGCCGTGTTGGAGCATCGTCTGGGTTCACGGAGGTCGACTATTGCTCTGGGTCATGAGTTCCGCCCGATGCATCACGCTCCGTTCCGGCACTACTATATCGCACGGAATCGGGTGCGGATTTGGCGGCGACATGCTCTGGCGGTGCCCCATTGGGCATTGTTTGATCTGTCTTTTGCCGGGTTAAATATTTTTCGTGTTCTGGTGTTCGAGTCGAATAAAAGGGTCAAGTTTAAGGCCATGCTGTTGGGGACTTGGGACGGGTTAAGAGGTCGTGGGGGGCCCTGCCCTGAGCAACGTCGTCAGGCACTGCAAAAATGACGACGATTCTTTCCATCATTATTGTGGCCTATAAATCACGCGATGAACTGCCGGCATGTTTGCGTTCATTGCCTAGAGGACTTTTTGGACGGCCCGTGGAAATATGCGTGGTGAACAATTCGTCGGGGGATGGCGTGGCGGAGTGGATGGCGCAGGCATTTCCGGCCGTGCGCTGCCTTGAACCGGGGGCAAACCTGGGTTTTGGTCGGGCGAACAATCTCGGCTATCGCGTTACAACGGGGGAGTGCGTTCTGTTTCTCAATCCCGATACCGTGTGCAATGTACTGGCGCTGGAGCATTGCTTACAGCGCGTGCTGGCAGAACCGGATCTTGGTTTGCTTTCCCCCAAGCTCGTACTCGCCGATGGCTCGATGGATCTCGCCTGCCGGCGGAGCATTCCAACTTTGTGGGATGGATTTTCTCGGGGTGTAGGCCTCGCGGCTAAGTTTCCCCATACGGCGTTGTTTTCTGGCTACAATCTCACGCATCTTCCCGACGCAGTTACCTATCCGGTCGGCGCAATCAACGGGGCCTTCATGCTGGCGCGGCGGGCCGTGCTGGATCAGGTGGCGGCACCGGGCGGCGCGGTGTTTGACGAACAGTTCTTCATGTACGGCGATGATCTCGATCTGTGCATCCGGGTGGCGCGTGCGGGCCATAGGATTGTCTATGACGGCCGGACGCAGATCACGCACCTGAAGGGGCAGAGCGTGGCGAAGGAATACGGGACGATGTCGGCGGCGATCTTTGACGCCAATCGCGACGTCTATCTGAAGCATTTCAACCCACGTAATTCCCGGCTGGTCCGCTGGCAATGGACGATCGCGTTCGGGATGTGGAAGCTGATTTCGCGTTGGCGTGCCCGCTGGCGCGGACACCGGCGGGTGCGGCCGGTGTGAGCGAACTCAGGCGTTATCGGTTTTATGCCCCCGTCCAGACTTGAGGGTGATCAGCAATAATCCGACGGCACTCAGCAGCGTGAGCCACGGGCTTACTCGATCAGCCATGGCGGGCGGACGGTGGCGTCGGAAAATTCGCGGGGCAATACGCGGCCTAGCTGAGGGTCATCGAGGACGCTCTGCACCACTGTGGTATTCGGGTGGAGCATGGTGATTTTCTGAGCGGAGGGGAACACGCTCGCATCATGGTCCGCCAAATACGTGCGAATTTGCGCGAGACTTGCCTGGTCATGGGCTCGTTTGAAGGGGAGATGAAAGGAGAGGTTGGTGGTCGTCAGGGTCAGAAGGCCGGTGAGCATTAGGCCGGTCCAGAGCAGAGTAGCGATCCTGCCTTGCCGATTTGCTGCGGCGTACACCAGCAGGATGCAGAGGTTCGTGGTGGCCCCGATGAGGAGCGGATCCTGATAGCGGGAAAGCGGACGTGATTCCAGTAGTCCGGCGCCGCGGGAGTAAGCCACGGCGGCCGCATGCAGCATGGTCAGCAGTCCGAGTCCCAGTAGCAATCGCTCTACAGGAGTAGGTATTGTGCGACGGCGAAACAACTCGGCAACCAGCCATACCAAGGGTGCCTGCAGAAAAAGCCAAATCCAACCGGAATCCACCCAAGGCCAGCTCAGGCAGCGGAAAAACACCGAACCGAATTGCCCCACCGAGTGCGCGTGCAAGGGCTCGTGCAGCGGCACCTCAATACGCAGGCTCCAGCCCAGAGCGACCAAGATCATGAGCGCGAAGAGGGACAACACGGAAGTGGCCGTAATGGATCTTCGATCAGTCAAATAGCCGGTGAAAGCACCCAGCGTGTTGAGCACAAGCGCTGTTGTCGCGGCGAGTACGCCCGAGCCCAGGCTGAAGAGTGCGAGCAGGGCGGCGCCGAAACCGAGCCACCAGCATGGTTGCAGCGGTTGCGGAAAAAGCAGTCCGCCCAAGGCCAGCACCGAAAGCAGGGTGCAAAAATATACCTGCGATTGAAACCCCCAGAGGGCATTTTGCCAGCCGGCTGGTGCGATAAAAAGCAGGGCCAGCCCAACAATCCAAACCGGACGGAGTTTTCGGGGAATATCGTTCCAGAAAAAGCGGGAAAGGGCGGCTGCGGTGGTGGCGTGCAGGGCCGCGTTGAGAAGAAGTTGCCACCACGGATTCCAATTGCCACCGGCGACAAAGAGCGCGAGATCCGCGATCCGGGTCAGCACAATGCGATGTTCGTTGTGGGCGGCGAAGAGATCGGCCCAGGTCAACGTCCCATTCAGCCAGGGACGAAACAAGCCGAGTGCCTCCGCGTCCCATTGATCCCAGTAGGGCACCGGCGAGCCCCAGACTTTGATCAGCCACGCTCGTGCGCAAAACACGAAACCAAAGAGGGCGAAAGCTGCGCCGCTGCCGGATCGGCTGGATTGGGGCGGAATGGTTGGGGGGTCACGCCTCATTTTTCCAGCGGGCGAAGGTGAGGGCCATGATTTGCAGGTCGAGCCAGAGGGACCATGTCTCGATGTAGTAAATATCGTGCTGGATGCGGCGGGGAATGGAGCTTTCGCCGCGGAGGCCGTTGATTTGGGCCCAGCCGGTCATGCCGGGTTTGACGAGGTGTCGCGGTAAATAATGGGGGATGACAGCGGAGAGTTGATCGACATGATGCGGTCGCTCGGGGCGTGGACCGACGAGGCTCATGTCGCCGCAGAGTACGTTCCAATATTGCGGAAGTTCATCGAGATTCCAGCGGCGCATGAAACCGCCAATATTGAGCAGCCGGGGATCTCCGCGCTGGGTGCTGACGTGGTGAGCGTCGGTCGCGGACGCATTGGGTGCCATGCTGCGGAGTTTCCAGAGAGTGAACGGCCGGTGGCCGGCACCGATGCGGGTCTGACAGAAGAAGACGGGGCCGCTCGGGGATTCGCGTTTGATGAGGAGAGCGAGGACCGCGATTATCGGGACGCTGATAATCAGGCCGGTGAGTGCGCCGAGCAGATCGACCGCCCGTTTGACGATGCGGTTGAACAGCTGGTTGATGGCCAGTTCCTCCACGCCCAGCACGGGAAGCCGGCCGATGGACTGGAGCCGCAGACCGCTCAGCAGAATCTGGAAGGAGGACGGGATGATCTTCCATTCCACGTAGGTGCGTTCGCAGATTTCCACCGCGCGGATCATCAATTCGCGGGGCGTATCAGAACGGCTGGCAATGAGGACATCGATTTGGTGTTGGCGAAGAATGGCTTCGAGCTGGTCAATCGGGCCGAGCGCGCTATCGGTGGTCGTATCACCCGGGAGCGTGATGGCGCCGCAAAAGCGATAGGGATGGGCGGGTGAGGCGGCGAGTTCATCGGCGAGGGCTCGCGCTTCATCGTTCCACCCGAGGACGGCGACGCGTTGACGGATCCGTTCCCGCCAGACCGGCCGAGTGAGCAGATAATAGAACAGTGAACGCCACAGGAACATGATCGCGAGCACACAGACGAAGGCGATTATGACGAACAGGCGGGAGATGGGCGGATTGAATTTTAAGACCAGCGAAAGGCTGAGATAAGCGATGAGCCAAAAAGTAGTGCCTTTGAAAATCAGGCTGATGCTTTGGAATTTTCTCAGCAATAGGCGCTCTTCGTAGAGATTTAGCTGGGTGTAGGCGGCGATGAGAAAAGCCACGCCGACCAGAAGGAGGGGCAGATAGGCGGTGAAGTTGGCGTTGGGTACCTCAAGGCCGAGCCAACCGACGGGCGAGTGATAGCGCAGCCAGTAGCCGAGGGCTAGACTGATGAAGGCAAAAAGCGTGTCGCCGAGCACCAGCGTGGCGGGCAAAATAATTTTGCGTAGTCGAGTGGGCTGGACTGCGTTCATGGCTGGGCGGAAGCAGGGGAAAGTCGTGTGAGCAGTTCGCTGGCGGTTAGCCAGCCTTTGGCTGGGAATATACTGGAGGCAAATGTGGCGACGACGCGGTTTTGCTGCACGGCATAAAGATTGGTGAGAACGAGTCCATATTTATCGGGGTGCAAGGCCAGGACGCCATAACCCAAGCGGGAAAAACGGGTCTCGATTAGGAGGAAGGATTCATTTTCCAAGCCGGCAGTGAGGAATCCGTGCCAATCAGGCGAGGCGTGTCGAGCTGACCGACGGACGAGCGCGGCGGCGAACGGCTCATCGTGTATTGTCAATGCCGTGAAAGCGTGGAGCCCTGGTGGTTGTTGCCAGGCTTCGAGGAGGAGTGACCAACGATAAGAATCGTTGGTGGAGGGTATTGGTTTTTTTTGGGCAAGAGCGGTGAGAGTTTGAGCGAAAAGTTTGGTCTCGGCATTGAAACCGTCGGTGGGAGGTGTTGCTCCATTTTCCCACCAACTTAAGAGTTCTCGGACGTAACGGGCGGTGGCATTGTTGGCGGCGAGTTCGGCGAGCAGGGC
>JANYCF010000242.1 GCA_025360455.1 Opitutaceae bacterium
CCGGAGGCCGGGTTCCACCTAGTGACATTACAAGCTTCAGCTCGCGGCACCGCGGGCGATGGGGCGGGTGGGATCGGCGATCCATTCGCTCCAGGAGCCGGTATAGAGTTTCGAGCCGGGCAGGCCGGCATATTCCATGGCGAAAATATTGGCGCAAGCGGTGATGCCCGAGCCGCATTGATGGACGACGTTGGTGGGCGACCGGTGGTTGAGCAGCGCGGAGAATTCCTTTTTCAAATCGTCGGCGGGGCGGAAGGTGAGATCAGCTTGGAGATTATTTTTATAAAAACGGTTGAGTGCGCCGGGGATGTGGCCGGCGACGGGATCGATGGGCTCGACGTCGCCGCGAAATCGATCGGCGGCTCGGGCATCGAGGATGACGCACGTTGGGTCAGATAAATGGCCGAGCACCGTTTTTGCGTTCCACACCCAATCGGGATTGGCCTGCGGACTGAGGACGGCTGGCTGGGGGATCTTCACGGTGGCGGTGATGGAACGGCTTTCCGCAGTCCACCGGGGAATGCCACCATCGAGGAGCGCAACGGATTTTAAACCAATCCAGCGCGCCATCCACCAGAGGCGCGCGGCAAAGAGGCCGCCACAGTCGTCGTATGCCACCACCGTCGAGGCGGCAGCAACGCCATGAGCGGCGAGGAAGGCAGCGAATGCTTCCGGCGTGGGCAGAGGATGGCGGCCGTTGGTCCCGGTCTTGGGTCCGGAGAGGGCGGTTTCGACGGGGGCGAAATATGCGCCAGGAAGATGACCGGTTTGATAGAATAGCGCGCCCTTGGTGTGATCCATCAAATCATGGCGGCAATCAAAAATTACCCAGTTGGGATCAGCTAAATGGTCGGAAAGTTGGGCAGGACTTACGAGCATGAGGGAAGTTCGCTCTGGTAATTGAGTTCTCCGCTTACTCCAGTTGCACGATGAGCGTATGGCCGTCGACTTTCACTTTATCTCCGACGGCGAGCTTCTTGCGTTTTTGGGTTTCGATGGTGCCGTTGAGCAGCACGCGGCCTTGGGCGATCAACGTTTTTGCTTCGCCTCCGGTTTCAGCCAAGCCACCGAATTTGACAAATTGGCAGAGTTCGATGGGCACTTCCCGCACCACGACATTGCGGGGTGTGGAGGAATTGGTGGCCTGAACAGGCAGAGGGATTCTTTTCATGAAGTTAGTTTTAGGCGGAGAGTGAAGTGAGTCGATCCTCAGTTTTTCGTGCCGGGGGCCATGAGACGGATGCCATCGGGATCGATGAAGATGCGCCGCTCGCGGAAGAGGGAACCGATGCCTTGCTTGAAGGCTTTTTTGCTCACGCCAAAGGCGTCGCGGATTTCCTCGGGGAGGCTGTTGTCGTGGTACGGCATGCTGCCGCCTGCGGCGGTGAGCTTTTCAATAATCGTGTCGGCCACGGAAGCGATGCGACGGTAACCGGCGCGGCCGAGGGCGAGATCGAATTTTCCGTCGGGGCGAATCGTGCGCACGTAACCTTCGACAATCTGACCGATGGCGAGTGAACCTTGGATTTCGGTGTGATAAATGAGGCCGCGGTGCGCGTCGTTAATAATCATATTGTAGCCGAGCGGACTGCGGCTCGCGACCATCAGTTTCAGCGATTGGCCTTCGTGGTAAGGGGAGGGCGTGAGATCTAAATGGCGGTTGAGCCGTGCGGTGGCGACGAGACGGTCGGATTTACTATCGACGATGACTTTGACGACAACGCCATCCCCGACGTTCAAGGGTCCGGCGGTTTCGCGAATGGGGAGGAGGAGATCTTTGTCGAGGCCCCAATCGAGGAAGAGTCCGATGCGGGGATTGATGCCTGCAACGCGGAGATAGGCGCATTCGCCCACGACGGCCAAGGGCTTCTCGGTGGTGGCGACGAGGCGATCCTCGGAATCACGGTAGACGAAGACATCGACTTTATCCCCGGGATTGGCGCCCGGTGGGTTGTATTTTCCGGGGAGAAGGATTTCGCCCGCAGGACCGCCATCGAGATAGAATCCCGGAGGAGCGGAACGGACAATGGTGAGCAGGCTGCGTTGGCCGAGGAGAGACATGGAGGGTGAACTTACCGCAACCATGGAAAATGGGGAGTTAAATCTTGGGTTTTCAAGCGGAGTAACCACAGAAAACACGGAATAGGCTGAAAAAATGCCCTCGACGCGCACTGACTGCCGCTTTGTCTGGAGAGGTGGCGTCATCTCTTACTCTGCAACCGATCGGATACATTCG
>JANYCF010000031.1 GCA_025360455.1 Opitutaceae bacterium
CACCACTGAACTCGGCGCCGACAAGTTCACCGATGTCGATCTGAACGTCGTGTTCGAAGAGCTCCAATACAAAGCCTACCGCGCCACCGTTCTCGCCAGCGGCGTTCGCTCGGACAAACGTGATGCGAAGTCGCTCCGCCCGCTCAGCTCCAAGGTCGGCGTGCTGCCCCGCGTTCATGGTTCCGCCATGTTCCAGCGCGGTGATACCCAGAACATCGCGATCGTCACCCTCGGGCCCACCAAGGAAGCCCAGGACATGGACGGCCTAACCGGCGGCGCCACCTCGAAGAGCTTCATCCTCCACTACAACTTCCCGCCGTTCTCGGTTGGTGAAGCTGGTCGTTTCATCGGACCCGGTCGCCGCGAAAACGGCCACGGTGCGCTCGCTGAACGCTCGCTCGTTCCGATTCTCCCACCGGAGGATGTGTTCCCGTATTCGATCCGCGTTGTCTCCGAGATCATGGCCTCCAACGGCTCGACCTCGATGGCTTCGATCTGCGGCGGTTGCTTGGCTCTCATGGATGCCGGCGTGCCGATCATCGCCCCTGTCGCCGGTATCTCCTGCGGCTTGATGACCGAAATGGCAGCCGACGGCTCCATCACGAAGTGGACCACCATCACCGACATTCTCGGTGAGGAAGATCACTTCGGCGACATGGACTTCAAGATCGCCGGCACGACCAAGGGCATCACGGGCTTCCAGCTCGACCTTAAGATCAACGGCCTGCCGTTCGAAATCGCCAAGACCGCGGTATATCAGGCTCGCGACGCCCGCATCGAGATTCTCAAGTCGATGCTCGCTTCGCTGCCGGCCCCACGCGCCGATCTTTCCAAATACGCTCCCCGTATCCAGACGATCCAGATCGATCCAGAAAAGATCGGTCTGCTCATCGGGCCCGGTGGCAAGACGATCCGCCGTATCACCGAGACGACCGGTGCGCAGGTGGACATCGCCGACGACGATTCCGGCAAGGTCTTCATCTACTCGAACAATGCCGACGCGATGAACCGCGCCGTGCAGGAAATCGACGCCCTCTGCGGCGGCGGTTCCCAGATCGAGAACGGCAAGATCTACACCGGCCGCGTGACCGGCGTGAAAGAATTCGGCGCATTCGTCGAGTGCATGCCAGGCAAGGAAGGCCTCGTGCACATCTCCGAGCTGGCCGACTTCCGCGTCCGCCGCACCGAAGATGTCTGCAAAGTCGGTGACTCCATCACAGTCAAGTGCGTGGGCATCGACGAGCGTTCCGGCAAGGTCCGCCTCAGCCGCAAGGCCGCGATGGCTGACCTCGAAGCGCAGAAACAAGCCGCCGCTCCCACCGCTCCTGCGGTCGAGACTGCGGCGCCTGCCGCCGAGTAAAGTCGGGCGCGTTATCCCTAACGCGCCGCTCTTCCCCCTTCAAGCCGCGACGCAAGTCGCGGCTTTTTTTGGCTCTGGCGTTCATTACTAAGCAGCGATTATTTATCGCTCACCGATAACGCAGTGATACAAAAAACTTGCGCCAGGAATTACCACCTAAAGTCCTGACGCAAACGACCGTTGGTATTATTTTCCCTCATGAAAACATCCCTCGCCCTGCTGCTATTTATCCTCGCCCTGACAACCTCCCATGCCGGCCCCGTCAGTGAACATGGCCGCCTCCAAGTGAACGGCCGGCGCATCACCGGGACCAAAGGCGAGACCGTCAGCCTAGCCGGCAATAGTTTTTTCTGGAGCCAATGGGGAGGCGAGCTCTACAACGCCGAGGCCGTCAACTGGCTCAAGTCCGACTGGAAAACAACCATCATACGTGCCGTCATGGGCATTGAAGCCGGCGGCTACCTTGAACACCCCGAGAGCGAAAAAGCCAAAATCATCACGCTCGTCGACGCTGCCATCGCCGCCGATCTCTACGTGATCATCGACTGGCATGATCACCACGCGCATTTGCACACAGAGCAGGCGATCAGCTTTTTCCAGGAAATGGCCCACCGATACGGCAAGCAGCCCCACGTCCTCTATGAACTCTATAACGAACCGCTCAACACTGCGACTTGGGCGGGTGATGTGAAACCGTACGCAGAAAAAGTCATCGCCGCGATCCGCGCCATCGATCCCGACAATATGATTTTGGTCGGCTCACCCACGTGGTCGCAAGATGTCGACGTCGCCGCTGCGGATCCGATCAAGGATAACAACGTCGCCTACACGCTGCATTTCTATGCCGGGACCCACAAAGCCGATTTGCGCGCCAAAGCCCTCATCGCTCTGAAGAAAAATATTCCGCTCTTTGTGTCCGAGTGGGGCACCTGCAATGCCGACGGTGATGGCAACGTCGCAGACGCATCCACCAAGGAATGGATGGCCTTCATGCGCGAGTGGCAACTCAGCCATTGCAACTGGTCCGTCTCCACGCGCAAGGAAGCCGCCTCCATTATTATTCCCGGCGCCTCCGCCACGGGCCACTGGCCCGAAAGCGACCTGACTGAAAACGGCCGGGTCGTGCGCGAGTGGGTTCGCCAATGGGCCGCGAATCCTCCTGTCGATCCGAAGTCGGAAAAGTAAAGATCCCCGGGGCAAGCGACGAGGCATCCAAACCAAGCCCATTTGGTGTATTTTGTGAGAGCGAGCTTGCTCGCTCCCACAGAATACCATCCTGCCGCAGCCGCGATCTCCCTCGCGGCTTTTTCCTTTCCGCCGTGGCAAAGATATCTACGTTCAGCGTCTCGTGTCCTCCTTAGCCCACAAAGCCCTTCGGCCCATTGCCATTTTTGAAGCCTGCAAAGGCATGCTCGTTCTCGTCGCCGGGTTTGGTTTGCTGGGCTTTCTTGGGCGCGACAACGGGGCCTTTGCCGAGAAAATCATCCGTCTGCTCCACCTCGATCCGGCGCGGCACTATGCGAAATTATTTATCATGACCATGGCACAGGAAAGCGACGCCCAGCTGTTGGCGTTCGCCATCTTTGCGGCCTTCTATGCCACCATTCGCTTTGCCGAAGCCTACGGCCTTTGGCATGAACGGCGTTGGGCCGAGTGGCTGGCCGCCCTCAGCGGAGGCGTCTACGTGCCGATCGAGCTCTACGAGCTCATTAACCGCGCCAGCTGGATCAAGTTTGGCGCGCTACTGGTCAATATTGCTGTTGTCGCCTACATGGTCTGGCTGCTCACCGAAAATAAACGCCGCTTAGCCGCAGGGGGAAAAACCGAAACCTTGCCGGCTGATCACCAGCAACCGCCCCATTCATGAAACTTCTGGTCACCAACGACGACGGCATCACGTCCCCCTTTCTCCATGAACTCATCGCCGCGCTCAAAGCAGCCGGCCATGAACTCTACGTGGTCGCTCCGCTGAAGGAACAAAGTTGGACGAGCGCCTCGAAGACCCGCAGTCGGCCCGTCAAATCCGCCATCAGTGACCACGGTTTCGGTTGCCCCACTTGGACTGTCGACGGCACGCCGTGCGACTGCGTCAATATTGGCATCGCCCATTTGTTGCCCGTAAAGGTCGATGGCGTCGTCAGCGGCATCAACGCCGGTTTCAATTGCTCGCTCGGCTTCATTCTCGCCAGCGGCACGGTCGCCGGCGCATGGGAAGGCGCACTGCACGGCCTGCCGTCGATGGCGGTGTCACAAGACATCCCCGAGGAAGTTTATTATCATTTGAAGGACCACGGCGGCCGGCCCGATGCCGAGCTCCTCACCACGCTCAAGGCTTCAGCGGCCCACGCCGCGCGTCTCGTCGGGGAACTGCTGCCCACCACCCCGCCGCGCAGTTTCACGATTCACAACGTCAACTTTCCCTTCCCCTGCCAGCCCGATACCGCGGTGAAGTGCACCGTGCCCGCCCTCTACTTCGTGCCAGGATTATTCTCTCCCGCGAATGACGACGGCACGCATCGCCTCATCTGGACCGCCGGCGAAGATGTTTCCCCACCCGAACCTCTCTCCGACTTAAAATGCGTGGCGTCCGGCTCGATCAGCCACACGGTCGTTGACTACCGAAAGCTGGGGCGCGCTTAAGCCGCGATTGCGTTCACCCGGGTTTCATGTTCACTCGCCCGTCTCCATGATCGAAGTCGAAAACCTTACCCGCATTTTCCGCACCTACAAAAAGCAACCGGGTTTCTGGGGAGGCGTGAAGGGCTTGTTCAAACGCGAATTCGAGGAAACCCGTGCCGCGGACGGCGTGAGCTTCAGCATCAAGGAAGGCGAACTCGTCGGCTTTCTCGGGCCCAACGGCGCAGGGAAAACCACCACTCTGAAGATGCTCTCCGGTCTGATCTATCCCACGAGCGGCACGGCTCGCGTAGCCGGCTTCGATCCCACGAAAAGAGAAAACGAATACCGCCGTCTCTTCGCCCTCGTGCTCGGCCAGAAAAACCAACTCTGGTGGGATCTGCCCGCCCAGGAATCGTTTTATCTGCTGCGTGCGATCTACGGTCTCGACCAGAAGCAGTACCAAGCGACCCTCGACGAACTCGTCGCCCTGCTCGGAGTGAAAGAGAAACTGAACGTCATGGTGCGCGAGCTTTCCCTCGGCGAACGCATGAAGATGGAACTGATCGCCGCGCTGCTCCACCGCCCGCGCGTCCTCTTTCTCGACGAACCGACCATCGGCCTCGATGTGATTTCTCAGAAATCCGTGCGTGATTTCCTGCGCGACTACAACCGCCGCTACAAGACGACCATCCTGCTCACGAGTCACTACATGGCGGATATCTCGTCGCTGTGTGAGCGCGTGATCGTGATCGATCACGGCAAAAAAATCTACGACGGCGGGCTCGACCGCATCACCGGCGCCGGCGCGCGCCAACGGATCATCAAGTTTAAACCGCGCCCCGGCCTGAGCGGAGCCGAAGGCAGCAACGCCTTCCCCACCGACTGGCAGCCCGCCCATGGCACCGCCAAGGTGTGCGAAGATGGTGAGATTGTTCTTCACGTCCCGAGCGAACAAGTAACCGCCGTCTGCCAGCAAATACTGACGCAAGGCGCCGTCGACGACATCACGATCCAAGATGTCCCCCTCGAAGATATCATCGCCGAGTTATTCTCCCGCGGCGTCGCGGCGAAATAATTCCGACGTTCAGTGTGGTGCAGATATCTGAAAAAAACGCTGCTTGGATCATGCCGGACGTTGCGAACTCAATTGATAACAACAATTGCAACCGGACTTTTGACTGGCGTCGCGTCAAATCCTAATAAGTTTCATTGTTTAGGCGACTCATCCGACCTGCGCTTTTCGCAAGAAAGTGATTCAAGCTCTTTAATCATCCGCTCAGAAGGCAATCCGGTTTCATCCAACTGCTGCACAAACTCACTCGGGGTGAGCTTTAGTTTGCGCATCAATTCGCGCATGCCTTCTATCGTATGCGAAGAACGCTCAGGCTTAAAAATCAATTGACCCAGCGGAGTGAAAAACTTTTCGGAGTAAGCGGGCTGAAAGAAAATTTCCATGCGTGCAATTAAAGAAATATGATCTTTAGCCGGTTCGCGGTCCCCAAAGTAAATATTCACGCCATAATAGCCTATAGGATCTTTGGTATCGGTGAGTGCGATAATCTCATGATCCTCCATGTCGGAACCGCCCACACCACCCAGGTCCTTATGAGGCAGCAATGCCGGATACTTCATTACGACACCTTGCGGCTGAGGATACTCTGTGATGCTCAAAACAAGAAAAAGTCGTTGAATTCTTTCCATGCTTTTCGCAGATATTTTTGGCAAAGATTTCTCCGCAAAAGCAATCTGCCCTGGCAATAAAAGAGCTAAAATTAAAAACAGCGGTTTCATCAATACGAGTATGCTCTTTGCATGATTCACTCACTCACGAGACACAAACATAAATCAAGCAGACAGACAGAGTGGGAGGCAATCTGATCGGTCGTCTCGCTGGTGGAGACGAAACAGGAGTCGGGTGGCGAACTGACAGGGCTCGAGCTGTACCTTTTCCCTCAATTCGCCGGCAATCCTCTCCAATCCCACTGCTCATGCCGACCGGACCAGAGTTTCCCGGCTGCGATATCGGACCTCCCTCATCAATGCGCCGAGCGCGACGGCGAGCAGCGTCACACCTGCCATCACTTCGAACCGTACTGGGTTGATTACGCCCAACCGACGATGATCAGGTACAGCCAGAAGCGCCAGAGCACGTTGATGAATTGGGGAGCGAACTTCATGGTGGCGATTGGGCGTCAGCCTACCGCCAATCGAGCACCGTGAGGCTGGGCACGCGTTGGAAGTGGGCGTCGCGGGTGGCCAAGGGCAAATTGTGCTCCAGCGCCACGGCGGCAATCCATAGATCATTTTCGGGGATCGGTGTTCCGGCGAGCGCGAGTTGTTGTTTCAACTCACCGTAACGTTCGGCGGTCGCCGCGCTGATCGGCAATAACACGGTTACCTGAAGCCATCGGTCGAGCCGGGCGCGATTTTCTTCGCGGTGGGTCGAACGCCATAGGCCAAAATATAATTCGCCGAGTGCCACGGTGGGCAGGTAGCGCGTCTGGGCTTGAGCGAGACGCTCGCTCACGGACGCCACACCGCGCAGATGAGCCACCGCGACCGTCGTATCAAGGAGCACGTCACCAGTCACGGGGATCAATTTTTGCGCAGCCTTCCTCGATTGCTTTTTCGATCGTCTCGCCGTCCGGCCCGCACCACGCGCCGGACGTCTCTCGTAAGATCGCGAGTTGCTCAGCGCGGCTGGTCTCGCGCAAGCCATGGATCAACGCGGCCGCCTCCGCCAGCTTCGGTGGCGGCAGGGTCTTCAATTCTGCGACGATCATTTCCAGCGTGCTCATGCCGACACCTTACCCGTCTCATCCGGTCGGGCAAGTTCTGTTTGTGAGGGGGCAAAGGCGGGGCTCAGATCCGAATGGCGCTTAAGTAATCCCAAGGACTTTCTTGCCGAGGCGTTTACGCCGAGGGGCACCGGGCACGGTCGTGAACAAAACCGCGCGGCTTAATTGCTGCATTGCTTTCAGCGTCGCTTGCACGGTGCGCCAGTTCGTG
>JANYCF010000040.1 GCA_025360455.1 Opitutaceae bacterium
CAAAAATAATGTCTGGCCCATCCTGATCGGGATTTGTGTGGGAATCGCGCCCACGGTGAAGCTCGATGCAATTCCGTGGCTTATTCTCCCTCTCGCTTTTGCCTGGGAGAACCGTCGCGAAGGAATCAGGCGGGCGTTTCAACCCGCGTTGGCCATGGTGCCGTGCTTGGTCGGTTCATCGGTTGTTCTATTAGGTGCCCAGAGTGGCTTATGCGGCGGAAAGTGTGGGCGCCATGGTCCGGCAACCGGTGGTCTGGTTAGGGCTCGGTCTGGCGACGGTATTCTTCGTGGCGGTGTGTTTTTTGGTTTGGCGCTTCCGGGTGTTTTCGAAAACGGACAGGATCGAAAAACAAAAGCCTGCAACGGTCGAAACTGCCCGGTTCGGCCTTTGGCTGAAACCAACGGCCTTTGTGGCGTTAATTGCCGGATTGGCCTATCTATTTTTCATTCGTCCGCTTTCGGCAGGAGCAGACCAGATCTATTGGGACCCGTGGGGCAAGGTCGTCCCCTCATTGCGTGAAGTGAGTCTGCTTCGTCTGAGCTGGTATTTGCCCCCGCTGGCTCTCTGGGTGGCCATGGCGAGCGCGGGCGCTGCGGCGCTCTGGAGCAAAGAGGCGTGGATGCGAGTGTTTGCGATGGTAGGGGTGACGGTTCTGCTTTTTCTGTCGTACGATTGCGTGAATTTTCCCGTGCAGCCTTTTGCCGGACGTCGGTTCATGCCGCAAGTCGTGCCGGTGCTTTTCGTGGCGTTAGCAGGCGCGATGGTGTGGTTGCGAGAGAGGGTGAAAAGTCGAGTTTGGAGCGGGATTATTGTCGGTTCGGTTGTGCTTTATGCGACCGTTCATGGGCTGACTGTAAACGCCAAGATGAACTCTCGTGCGGATGCCGCCGGATTGTTCGATAAAATGAGGGAGCTTTCTGCAACAGTCGGCTCCAAGGGGATCGTCGTCCTTCGGCAGAGCAGCCCGTTCGTCGAAATCGCCCCTTTGCTCGCCTTTGGTTTTCAGTGCGATGTCCTGTCTTTAAGAATACGCAGCAGGGAGGATATGCAGACCGTCGAAAGCTATTTGAAGGAGCAAGAACAAGCGGGTCGTACAATTTGGCTATGGACCAGCAGTGCCGATGATCGGATGGGTTTCCGTGGTTGGCCAGACGGGGCTGCCGTTTTGCAAGATTTCACCATGCCGTTTATGCATGTAACAACGAAAGAGCCTCCTTTTACGTGGGACGATCGTACCTGGAAATATTCGCTGAGGAAAATTAGGTTTGTTGCGGGTAGTGGTCCTGTTGTGGTCCCACAGGCGAACCATCCATGACGTTCAGTCATACAATGGGTGAACCAGCGCTCACCAAAGGAGTTCCCCTCTGGCTTTCCGTCATCGTTCCAGTTTACAATGAAGGCCGTGCGCTTGCGGGATTTCTGACGGAATTGGATAGCGTTTTGGCGGGTCAGTTTCCCAGGCAATACGAGATCATCGTAGTTGATGACGCGTCAATTGACGACGCGCTGCGTGACTGTGCTCCGAACGCGACGCTACGATTGATTCGATTAGAATCACGAGGTGGCTCAGGTGCGGCACGTAAGCAGGGTTTCGCGTTGGCCCAAGGAACTGTCATCGCCTGGATCGATGGCGACGGAACTTACAATCCTCAGTCATTGGTGCCATTACTCGCACGATTGGAGGGTGTGGATCAAGTGATCGGAGCGCGCGGTACTGATCATGGGGGGCTGAAGTGGCTTCGTCTGATGGCTAAGCGTATGAGCTTTTTATTCGCAAGCATGTTATGGCTGCGCTGGATCCCGGATCTAAATTCTGGGCTCAGGGTGTTCCACTGACAGTGTTTGCTGGAGTGGGCGCATCAGTTGCCCGATGGGTTTTCCTGCACATCGACGGCAACCCTTGCGGCGCTCAATCATCACCAGACGGTCGCCTTTGTTTCCATCCCTTACTGCGCACGATCTCAAGGAGTGAAGAGTAAGTTTCATCCGATTTTTGATACGATGAAACTCTGGCGGACAATTCTTCGGATGCGATTCAAGGGCTCACGCGCCGCCCTCAAGTAGAGATATCTCGGACCGCTCGCGTTTCAGGCCGTGAGCAAGCCCTTGCGAATGGCGAAGCGGACGAGGTCAGTCTGCGACTGGAGACTGAGTTTGCGCATGAGATTGGTGCGATGGGTCTCGGCGGTGCGCGGGCTGATAAAAAGTTTTTCCGCGATTTCCGGATTGCCGTAGCCTTCGGTCGCGAGCTGCAAGACTTCGCGTTCACGTGGCGAGAGTGTGGCCAATGGATCGGAGGCGTCGGCGGTGCGGGTGGCGAGGGCGTTGATGGCCCACTCGGAGAGCGGGGCGCTGAGGTAACGGCGACCAGCCATCACTTCCTTGAGGGCTTGCGCGATCTCCTCGGACTCGGAACCTTTAAGCAGATAGGCGGCCGCGCCGGCGCGCAGGGCTTCGATTACGTAGGGTTCGTCGTTGTGCATGGAGAGCACAATCACGCGGGTGTTGGGGCTGCTGGTGCGGGCTTGCTTCAGGACTTCCAGGCCATGCAGGCGTGGCATGTTCAGATCGAGAAAGAGCAGGTTCGGTTTGAATTTCTCGACGGCTTGCGCGGCGGCGAGTCCGTCGGCGGCTTCGGCGATCATCTTGCAGTTATGCGTTTCGAGCAAGCTGCGGAGTCCGCGGCGGACAATTTCGTGATCGTCGGCGATGATGGCGGTGATCATGCGGCAACAAGGGGGGGCAGGGGAAAGGCGGCGTTGAGCCGGGTGCCCTGGCCGGGTTGGGAGACAATTGCGATTTGGCCCCCGACGAGGTGGACGCGTTCGCGTACGCCGGCGAGACCGATGGCATCGCGGCGGGCAAGGACAGGCGCGAGGTCGAAACCTTGGCCTTGATCGGAGATCTCGACATGGAGCTGTGCGGTGTCGTGGGTGATACTGATCGCCGCGTTTTTGGCGCCGGAATGCCGCGCGATGTTCGTGAGCGCTTCCTGCGTGATACGGAAAATAACCGTTTCCAATTCCGTGGGCAAACGGCCGGAGGGCAGGGCGAGATCCAGTGCGACGGTAATGCCGGTCTGACGTTGAAATTGTTTGGCATGCCATTCGAGGGCGGGTTGCAGGCCGAGATCATCGAGCACACGAGGCCGGTAGAGCTGGGTGAGTTCGCGGACATGCCGCATGAGATCGGTGGCGGTGGCGGTGGCCTCGGCGAGTTTTTCCTGGGCGGTGGGACCGGCTTGGGCGGTGGCGGCTTCGAGTTGGAATTTTAAACCTGTGAGCATTTGCCCTACTTGATCGTGAAGTTCGCGCGCGATGGCCCGGCGTTCGTCTTCCTGAATTTGGAGCAGCCGCAGCGAGAGGGCTTGCAGCTCGGCGGTGCGGGCGGTGACTTGGGCTTCGAGCGAGAGGTTGAGCTGCGCCAGTTCGGTGGTAAGCCGGGCGTTTTGTGCTTCGATGTCAGCTCTCCGGAGATTGTTGTTCAGGGAGAAAACGAGCTCGGTCAGGTATTCTTGTTTTTGAAGAATATAATCATGCGCCCCGAGCTGAAAAGCGGCGATCGCGGTCTCGCCATCGTTGCGGGACGAGAGCAACAACGCGGGAATGTGGGGTGCTTCGGTGCGAATCTGGCGGAGGATGTCGAGCGGCTTGGTGTTGGCCGGGGTGGGGCCGATTACGACGGCGTGGGCGTGCGCGCCGTCGCGGAGAAAGTGAGCAAATTCTCCGAGGGTGGTCGCGATCTTCAGGGCGAGTTGGGGCGCGTTGCGCTCGAAGAATTCGCTGATTTGGGAAATGACGGTGGCGGAACTTTCCACCAACAATATTTGAAAGTTATCGGTGCGCTGCGGAAGGGGAGAGTGCGAGGCGGGGCGTTTGGCCGCATGCTGGGCATACACGCGCTTGGTGATTTCGACGACCTGGAGAAATTGGACGGCGGATTTATCCACGCAGTCGACGGCGCCGGCGCGGAGCGCGCGCACGGCGAGATCATTTTGCCCGTGGCCGCTGATCATCACCACCGGTGTGCGGTCTTGGCGCACGGCGAGTTGGCCTAAAATTTTCAGGCCGTCGATATCGGGCAGGACTAAATCGAGCAGCAATACGTCGACCGTGCCCGTCGCCATCCGGTCCAGACAGGCTTGGCCGGTGATGACGATATCGAGCGAACATTCTTTGCCGAAATGTTCGAAATAACTGCGTACGACGGCAGCGACGTTAGGGTCGTCTTCAGCATAAAGCACTCGAATCATGGCCGGAGGGAGCGAGGTTTTGGGAGCGGTGGTGCAACTAGCGAAAGGGGTGTGGGATGCATTGGCTGGCGCAAGTTGAAGCGAAGGGACATTAATCACTTAACGGCACCCGGGCGGTAATCCTTAGCGGTATTCCGTAGGCTACGTTACGGGAGCGGCCGGATACCGGGAAAAAGCGGTTTCTGCGATAGTGAGCCCATGCCAAACGCCTTCTCCATTCGCCATCTCCGCCACACGGCGGCTTTTCTTGGGGCGATTTTGGCTGCGACTTTTGCTTCTGCCGGCATCAAGAATGATCGTCAGCTCGCTGCCATCATTACACAAACCCCCGCGCCGCAGATCGTCGAAGAAGGCAGCCAAATGAAAACGGCGGACCACGCTGCCGCTGCCCTCGTCGGGGCACAAACTTTCTGGGGCATTGGCGAATCGATGCAGCCGCTCTACAATCCGAATACCGCTCTCGTTGTTCAGCCCATCGCGTACAAGAATATCAAAAAAGGGATGACGCTCGTGTACACCAAGCGCAACGGTCACGTCGTCGCTCACTCCGTCGTCGGTGAAGACGCTCAGGGTTATGTGGTCCAAGGCGTGAATAACGATCAGGCCGACCGCGAGTCCGTCAATGAGCGCAATCTGATCGGCGTGGTGGTGGCCGCCTACGCTGCCAGCGATAGCGAGCTGCGGATTGAACTCGCCCGCACGCTCGTCAGCAAAGGCCGTCTGACCCGCGAAGCCGCCCGCATCTGATTTTAATCCCGACCTCAGCCCTCCTATGAACGCAAAAATTGAAAAAGTAACCTTCGACACTATTCGCCGGACCAATCCGCCCTATGCCACTTCGCGTCCGCCGATTCCCTATTCCATTTTGATGATCGAGGACGAAGGCTCAATGGGGCAGGTCACGCAGTTGTTACTTGAGTCGTGTGGCTACGAAGTCTGCGTTGCGGCCGATGGCCCCCAAGGGCTTCGTCTCGTGCGGGCGCTGACGCCGGATTTGGTGCTGTGTGATGTCAACATGCCGGGCATGGGCGGCATCGAAGTCTTGGGGACTCTCCGGCAGTCGGACACGACGCGGCATATCCCGGTGATATTTATCAGTGGATTCATCAGTGAGGAACAAATAAAGGAAGCACGCTCACTCGGAGTCAGCGGGTTTCTGAGTAAACCCTGCTCCTTTGAAGAGATGAAGCAGATGATTTCGGAATGCCGGCACGCCACCTCGGCGCAAGCGGGGAAGGCGAGCCCGCCTCTTGCCATGGCACTTTCTGCCTGAAGATCTGGGGCGCCCCTGTCTGGCCGGTTTTTTAGTGGCTCAATTGAGCTGCGCCGGTCCGGGCAGGGGCCTTTTTTTGTCTGTGTCACAATTCGGACTCGACGCGATTCACTCGCGGAATAGCTTGGCGTGCACCCGCAAAAATTAATGCCTTACTCCGCAGAGATTCAATGGCTGGCCTTGCAAGGTGCGGGGAAAGGCCTGTTCACCCTGTCCCAAGTGCGGGCCATCGCGGTTAAACTGGGCGACAAAGCGGAGCCCGTGGATTTCGCCCAGTATCTGATCGATCACGATGTGGTGGGCGATGTGGCGGCCCTGGAGGGCGTTTTAGACGAAGCGATGCGACTCGCGGTGACGGGGGCGCCGGCCCAGGACCCGTTTTCATCCGTACCGAACCCGCGCAAGCAGGCGAGCGATCCAACGGAGGCCGAGCGACCTCCTGCGCCGGCGCGCGCGATTGCTTCACCGCATACGGCTGCTCCGGAAACGAATGCTCCTGCGCGTGCGACCGGGCTCCCGGTTTTTCCTTTTCAGCGGATTGCCACGCTGGAAGAAGAGGAATTAAGTGTCTCATTGCGCTCGCTGTTGGTGGGCTGTGCGCGGGCGGGAGCGAGCGATCTGCATCTGTCCACCGGTGCCCGCCCCTTCATCCGGAAGAATCGCAAATTTGAATTTCTCGCCGACTACGTGCTGACGGCGAAGGATGCCCTGCGCCTCAACACGGCGCTGCTTTCCGAGGGTCAGAAAAAAACTTTCCACGACCGCAAGGATTACGACTACGCCCTCGCGTTTAACAATACGGACCGGTACCGCGTGAATCTCATGATGCACAAGAACGGTGCCGCCGGAGCCTACCGCATGGTGCCGGACAAGGTGCGCTCGTTGGACGAACTGGGGTTCACCGCGCATATCGACACCATCAAGAAAATGCTCTCGTACCACAACGGGCTGATTCTGATCACGGGCCCGGTCGGCTCGGGCAAAACGACGACGCTCGCTTCGATGGTTGATTACCTTAACACGACGCGCACCGATCATATCATCACGGTCGAGGATCCGATCGAGGTCGTGCAACCCGCGAAGGGCTGCAATGTTTCCCAACGCGAAGTCGGCCCGCACACCAAATCATTTTTCACCGCGCTCAAAGGGGCGCTGCGCGAAGATCCCGATGTGATCGTTATCGGTGAGTTGCGCGACTTGGAGACGATTGAAATGGCGATCAGCGCGAGTGAGACCGGGCACTTGGTCATCGGGACGATGCACACCAGTGATGCGGCCACCACGCTCAACCGCTTGCTGGATGTTTTCCCTGCAGCCCAACAATCTCAAATCCGCGCCAGTGTATCCGAAAGTCTGCGCGGGGTCGTCTGCCAGCGTTTGCTGCCGAGCTTGGATGAAGGGCTGACGCTCGCCTGCGAGATTCTCGTCAGTAACGCGGCGATTCAGAATCTCATTCGCGAGGGCAAGACCGTCGGCCTGCGCAACACGATGGAGACAGGCCTCAAGGATGGCATGTGCCTCATGGATAATGTGGTTTTTGCGTTGCACCAGCAGCGCAAGATTTCGGCGGAGACCGCTCTGGCCAACATCAACAACCGCATCCTGCGCGCGAAGATTTCCTGACATGGCTGCACTCGATACTCTCCTCAAGCAAATGCTCGACAAGGGCGGTTCGGATTTGCATCTCACCGTCGGATTGCCGCCGAAAATTCGGGCCTCCGGTGCGCTCGTGGCGCTCAATGATACGCTCATTGATGCGAAGACGATGGAGTCGCTGCTCAAGGAGATTTGTCCGGCGCGGCGTTGGGCGGATTTTCTCGAGCGCAAGGATCTCGATCTCGCGCACGAAATTGTTGGTCTCGCCCGTTTCCGCGCGAATTTTCTCTACAATTATTGGGGGCAGGCGGCGGTTTTTCGCCAGATTCCGGCCAAGATCCTTTCGTTCGAAGAGTTGAAACTGCCCGAGGCGTTGAAGAAACTCTGTCATCTAAACGAAGGCCTCGTGGTCGTCACCGGACCCACGGGTTCGGGCAAATCGACGACGCTCGCGGCGATGATCGACTACATCAATACGAACTTCGCCAAGCACATCATCACGATCGAGGATCCGATTGAGTTTGTGCATCAGATGAAGAAAAGCGTGATCGTGCACCGCGAGGTCGGCGAGCACACCGAGTCTTTCGCCACCGCGCTTAAGGGCGCGATGCGGCACGATCCCGATATTCTGCTGCTCGGAGAAATGCGCGAAATGGAAACGATCCAGCTCGCGCTCGGCTGTGCCTCGATGGGCATGCTGGTCTTCGGCACGCTGCACACGAACAACGCGGCCAAGACGGTTGACCGTATCATCAACACCTTTCCCGCCGAGGAACAAAACCAGGTCCGCGTGATGTTATCGAGCTGTCTGGCCGGCGTCGTTTCTCAACTCCTCTGCAAACGCATCCCGAAAGGCCGGTGTGCGGTGCATGAGATTTTACTCACGCATGAAGCGTTGCCGAATACGATCCGCAGCGGCCAGATCGCGAACATTCGGGCGATAATCGAAAGCGGCACGAACGACGGCATGATCACGATGGACAATAGTCTGATGGCGCGGGTGAAGGACCACACGATTGAGCCGATCGAAGCCTATATGAAAGCCGCCAACAAATCTCTTTTTGCCCCGATGATTCTTCTGAAGGATCTCGACGGAGGGCATTGAGGCGAACTTGCGGGACTGGCTATTTTGGCTATGGTGCACACATGAAAATGAACGCTTACCCCGTCTCGCGGAGAAATTTTCTTGGGCAGTTGTCTGCTGCCGGAGCTTTCGCATTGTTGCCGCGTCGGTCCTGGGCTGCGGAACCTCCGGGCAAAAAACTAGGAGTGGCCCTTGTGGGCCTTGGCAGTTACAGCACCGGACAACTTGGGCCGGCACTCAAACTCACCGAACATTGCCGGCTCATGGGCGTCGTCACCGGCTCGCGGGAGAAAGGACTGAAATGGGCTCAGAACTATGGATTTTCAGAAAAGAATATCTACAGTTACGACACGATGTATCAGCTGGCGGACAATCCCGACATCGACGTCGTCTACGTGGTGACGCCAAACAGTATGCACGCGAAGCACACGGTCGCGGCGGCGAAGGCGGGCAAGCATGTAATCTGCGAAAAGCCGATGGCGACCAACGTGGCGGATTGCGACACGATGATCGCCGCCTGCCAACAGGCGAAGGTGCGGCTCGCGATTGGCTACCGGTTGCACTACGATCCTTATCACCGGGAGCTGATGCGGTTGGTGAAGTCCGATCAGTTTGGTCCGTTTAAAAAGATGCGCGGGGCGTTATCGTTCCAGATGGGTGGTCGGCCGTGGCGCGCCATCAAGCAATTCTCCGGCGGCGGTCCGCTGATGGACGTGGGTATCTATGTGATCCAGGAAGCCTGTATGGCGGTGGGCGATGTTGCCCCGTTGGCGGTGACGGCGCAGGAGATTCTGCCGAAGAAGAAGCCCGAGATTTTTCAGGACGTCGAGGAGACGCTTACCTGGCGGATGGAATTCGCCGGGGGCGCGGTGTGCGAAGCCCGGAGCAGTTATGCGGAAGGGGCGAATGATTTCCATGCCGAGAACGAGAAAGGCTGGATCGATTTTAGCAGCGCCTACCTTTACCGCGGCCTCGCGGCGACGACCAGCAACGGGCCGCTCAATTTCCGTGATCCCGAGGTCAACCAGCAGGCGCTGCAGATGGATGCCTACGCGCTGGATGTCATGAACCATACCCCCAGCCTCGTCCCCGGTGAAATGGGCCGGCGCGACATGACGATTGTTGAAGCGATCTACACTTCAGTGGCTAACGGGGGCAAGCGAGTTGAAGTGAAGGCGTAAAGCGCAGCACTGTGGTACGGCGACAAACGCCGGCCCCAGGTATCTGCTCTGTGTTTTCCGGGTTACTCCTGTTTTTCTCTGTATCGAAAAACCTTCTTCTCAAAACTCCGCTGTTCCCGGCGTGCGGGCGAAGGGGATCACGTCGCGGATGTTGGCGACTCCGGTCACGAACATGAGCATGCGTTCGAAACCCAGCCCGAATCCTGCGTGCGGCACTGTGCCGTAGCGACGGAGATCAAGATACCACCAATAGTTTTTTTCGTCGAGGTGATGCAGCGCCATGCCGGCCTTCAGCAGATCGAGCCGCTCCTCGCGTTGGCTGCCGCCGATGATTTCGCCGATGCCGGGCACGAGCAGATCCATCGCGGCCACCGTCTGCCGGTCCGGCGCGCAGCCGTCGTTCACGCGCATATAGAATGCTTTGATGGCGCGCGGATAATTATAAACGGTGACGGGACACTTGAAGTGCTCCTCGGTGAGATAGCGTTCGTGTTCCGATTGGAGGTTGTCGCCCCACGCCACGGAGTGTTCCCACGTTTTACCGCTCTGGTTGAGAATCTCGACGGCCTCAGTGTAGCTGCAGCGAACGAACGGTTTTTCCAAAACGAAGTCGAGACGGGCGAGGAGATCCTTGTCCACGAACTTGGAGAAGAATTCCAGGTCGGCGGCGCAATGTTCTTTCGCGTCGCGAATCAGATGTTTAACGAATTCCTCGGCGAGCGCCATGTCGCCTTGCAGATCGCAGAAGGCAACCTCGGGCTCGATCATCCAGAATTCTGCGGCGTGGCGCGAGGTGTGGGAATTCTCGGCGCGGAACGTCGGCCCGAACGTGTAGATGTTGGAGAGCGCGGTGGCGAAGATCTCGCCTTCCAGCTGACCGGAAACGGTGAGAAAAGTTTTCTTGCCGAAGAAATCCTTGGTGCTGTCGACGGCACCTTCCTCGGTCTTGGGCGGATTGCCGACGTCGAGGGTCGTCACGCGGAACATGTCGCCCGCGCCCTCGGCGTCACTGGCGGTGATGATCGGTGTGTGGACGTAATAAAAATCTTTCTCCTGAAAGAACTGGTGCACGGCATAGGCGAGCCGGCTGCGGACGCGGAAGACGGCGCCGAAAAGATTTGAGCGGGGCCGGAGATGGGCAATCTCGCGCAAAAATTCCAAGGTGTGCCCTTTTTTCTGGAGCGGGTAGGTGGCGTCGGCTTCGCCGAGCACCGTGAATTTTTCAGCGACGACTTCCCATTTCTGTCCCTGGCCTTTTGATTCGACGAGCTTGCCATGCACTTCAACGGAGGCCCCGGTGTTGGCGCGACTGACGTTGGCGTAATCGGGCAGGGTGGCGTCGATGATGATTTGCAGGCCCTTGAGGCAGGAGCCGTCATTGAGTTCGATGAAGGAAAAGGCTTTGGCGTCGCGCCGGGTGCGCACCCAACCTTGGAGGAAAATGGCCTCGTTTGGGGCGGTGGCGGCGAGCGCGTCTTTGACGAGAGTACGGGGCATGGTGGGAGGGATCTGCATGAAATTATACCCAGAACGGCGCCGGCAGAAGCTTATTCCTACCTAGCGATAGTCGTTGAGGTGACTGTTATGCGTGACAGCAGCGGTTGAGTTTTCTAACGCTTCTTCAACAAAGTTTGTCCAGTGGGCATCACCCCGACTCCGCTTTATTTGCACCTGCCGGCTATAGGCCTGAGTTGGTCAGCGGGGCGACGGTACGCTGATCTGCGGAAGCAAGGAACGGGAGAATTATTGCCGTTAAGTTTGGCTCGCCACATGGCTGGGAAACCCCATGAAAGTACGCACAGCGCCCGGGTGGCGGAATGGTATACGCAACAGACTTAAAATCTGTGGTTCGTAAGGACGTGTGGGTTCGAGTCCCACCCCGGGCACCAGTATCACAAGACGCTCACGTTTATGAGCGGGTTGATTTTCCAGACCTTTTTAATATCGCAACTGGCAACAGGACTGGCATCAAGCCCAGCAAGATGCCGCTGTATTTGGGTATACCCCTCCTGACTTATATGACTAATTAGCGCGGGCTGAAGTGCTTCACGCGGCTGACAATGTGAAACGCGTGCAATTGTAGAGATTGTTTGCTTTGCGAATCGCATCGGCTGCGCCGGGTAAGGATGAATCGTGGCTCCGATGCCACGCAGACCGATGCGGGTGGCTATCGCGCACCGATCAACCCTGCATTAGTCAGGTGTTCGCCTTGCGCTGGTGGAGGCTGATTTCGTTGCCGTCGGGATCTTTTAGCTGGAACGCTCGGCAGGTCGGAAATTCCATTATTTCGGACGTAACATTGACGCCCGCCGCGCGGGCAGCGGCCAGAGAAGCGTCGAGATCGACCACCTCCAGCACGAGGCTCAGCGAGGGTTTGCCCGGCCTGGCATTGGAGATACCGACCGCAACGCCGGCCACATCGTATTCGATCCACCACACGCCGGGTGAAATCTCGACCTCCATGCCCACCTTGAGTCCGAGCACTTGTTCATAAAATTTGCGGGCGGCCGGAATGTCTCGGACCGCGTGGTAAATGAAGGCGACTTCTTTGATTTGGATGCTCATGGAATTCGGAAGGGCGTTTGCGTGCAGGAAACAAGTGGTTTCTTCAACCGCCACCTCGTTGCCACGCGAGCCATTTCGCCAAGAGGCGTTTCACGAAAGGAGTCAGGCGGGTGCGACTGTAGAGGTCGCCCACTTTGCGAATGGCCTCGGCTTGCGTCGGGTAAGGATGGATTGAGGCGCCGATGCCGCGCAGACCGATCTGGTTGGTCATCGCGAGGGAGAGTTCACCGATCATATCACCGGCGTGGGTGGCGACGACGGTTGCGCCCACGATGCGATCAGTGCCCTTGCGCACATGGACGCGCACGAAACCCTCGTCCTCATTATCGAGGATAGCGCGGTCCACCTTGGCCATGGACTGGGTGAAAGTGTCGATTGCGATGCCGTGGGATTTCGCCTCGCCGACGCTGAGTCCCACGTGGGCCACTTCGGGTGAGGTGTAGGTAGACCATGGAATGGTGAGTGCACTCGCGCGACGGCGACCCTTGAAAAGCGCGTTTTGGATGACGAGACGCGCCATGAAATCAGCGGCGTGAGTGAACTGGTAACGGGAGCACACGTCGCCGCAGGCGTAGACGCGCGCGTTGGTCGTCCGGAGAAAATCGTCTACCACGACGCCCTTCTTATCGAAAGAGACGCCCGCAGCGTCGAGGCCGAGCCCTTCGACATTCGGTGCACGGCCGACTGCGACCAAGAGGTGATCGGCAACGCCGGTGCGTACGCATCCATCCGAGCCGAGCTGCCATTGAATACCGTTGGCGTGGCGGGTGATTTTCAGGTCCTTGCCGTCACAAAGGATTTTAACCCCATCATACTCGAGGGCGGTGCGCAGAATATCAGCGGCTTCTCGGTCTTCGCGCGGTAGAATGCCCCCGGCGGACTCGATGAGCGTCACCGCCGAACCGAAGCGGGCGAAACACTGAGCCATCTCGCAGCCGATGGGGCCGGCACCGACAATGGCAAGTCGGCGGGGTAGCTCGGTAAGGGAGAAGAGCGTCTCGTTGGTTAAATACGGCACGTCGGCCAAACCGGCGATAGGCGGGGCCGAGGCGCGGGCACCGGTGGCGATTACCGCTTTGGCGAATCGCAACGTGGCACCTCCGACTTCGACCGTATCGCGTCCCGTGAATCGCCCATCGCCGATAAAGACATCGACACCGAGTTCGCGAAACCGGGTGGCAGAATCGTGCTGGCTCAAGTCGGCGCGAATCCGGCGCATGCGTTTCATGACAGCGGGAAAGTCCACCGTGACTTCACCGCTAAGTTTCACGCCGAGACGCACGCTGTCACGCGCTTCGGCCGCAGCGCGCGCGGCGCGGATGAGCGCCTTGGAGGGCACGCAGCCGACGTTGAGGCAATCTCCACCAAGGAGATGACGCTCGACCAACGCGACTTTCGCGCCGAGGCCAGCAGCGCCGGCGGCGGTGACGAGCCCGGCGGTGCCACCCCCGATCACGACGAGATTGTAGCGCGGGGCGGGGGTGGGATTTACCCAGTCGGGCGGGTGGACGTGTGCATGGAGCCTGCGGTTGTGTTCGTCCCAAGGCTGAAGCGAAGTCGTATCAGTCATGAAACTGGAGTGGATGCCGGTTGTGTACGTTTCGCGAGCGCAGTGCGGGCGATGAGGGTGACGACGACCGTCACCGCGATGGTTGCTATTAGTCCCACTCCCAAGATCGCCCATTCACCGGCCGTGCGGTGGCGTTCGCCAGCTGCCCGTGCGAGTGAACCAAGATAGACATACATCACGGTGCCGGGCATCATGCCAATCCAAGAGGCGAGCACATAGTCGCGCAGGCTCACGCGGGTTAGACCGAAAGCGTAGTTGAGCAGGGAAAACGGAAATGCTGGTGAAAGACGGGTGAGGCCGACGATCTTCCAGCCTTCGGTCGCGACCGCGCGGTCAATCGCGGCGAAGGCCGCGTTGCCATCGATCTTTTTTGCCACCCACCCGCGGGCGAAATACCGTCCGACAAGAAATGCCGCCGTGGCGCCGAGAGTGGAGCCGGCCGACACCCACACCGAACCCCAGCCCACGCCGAAGAGTGCGCCCGCGCCCAACGTCAGCGCCGAGCCGGGCACAAAGAGCACGGTCGCCACGACGTAGACCAGCACGAACAGCACCGGGCCCCACGAGCCCAAGCCTTCGATCCCGGCAAGCGCGTCCCGCAGGATGGCGCGCAGGTCAAAAATAAAAAATGCGGCCACCAGAGCGACAATCGCTGTGGCCAAAACAATCCGGCGCAGGGCACTCATCGTTTCGCCTGATCGTTGAGGGACCAGTCGTAAGTGGTGTAGTCCACTTTGAAATCACCGCTAACCAATGTACGCCGTTCTTCTTCTGAAAAGAACGGGGTGACGAATTTCAGCGCCGAGCCGGCGGCCGCCTCAAAATCCTCGGCGAACCATTTAAAGATGGGCGAAAGCCAGACCGTGTGCGTGGCCGCATCCACGCGATTCTTTGCAGTCTGCGCCAGGAAGACTCGGCCCTGATCGTCGAGCTGTGTCTCCAAGCGCGTTCCGGTATAAGCCTCGGCGCACAGCGGCGGGCAGCCCCGCGCGGCGCAGACCAGCGCAAAGTGGGCGCGCGGTTCCCTATAGTCCTTGCGGATAATGCCGTGCTCCAGGTCGTCGAGCGTGATGATGTTGCCGAAAAGGCGCACGACCTTCTGTTTCCAGGGTCCGCTGAAGAAGCCGCCAATGTCTTTGATGCTTTTCACCGGATAGTGATCAACAATAAGCTTCAGCGTGGCGGCGTTGTAGAGGTTGATGAGAAAAGCCAGACGATCTTTTTCCGGCCAGGTGGCAAAGTCCCTCTCGGACACTGCCGCCACACTGTCGAGATACCGATCGAGCGGCTGGGGCGTCACTTTAAGAGCGGCGTAGTTCACCCAGCCGTCCCGCACCTGCTGGTGCAGGAGGTCGTCCAGGGTGGCGTGGTTGTGATCGAAGGCGTGGGCGATGGTCGCAAGCAGCGCGAAACCGGCAAAACGGAGAAGATCAAAAAATCGGAATCTCATGTTCATATATGAAGGATAACGGGTCGTTTTATTCCAATGGAATAACCGCTCTGTTGCTCCGTCTCATGAACGATGACCACACCGATTCTTCGTGCCCACCCCTTGGGTCAGGATTTCCTGGCGCATACCGTTGTCGTGATCCCGGCATTGAATGAAGCGCCGTGCGTGGCCGGCACGGTTCGCGACTGGCTGGCGCGCGGTGCGGTGCTCGTGCGCGTGGTGGATAACGGCAGCACGGATGCCACGGCGGCGCAGGCCCGCAACGCCGGGGCGGAGGTGCGCGCAGAACCGCAGCGCGGATACGGTGCCGCAGCGTGGGCGGGGACCTGTGATCTGCCGTCTCACATCGAGTGGATTCTCTTTAGTTCCGCCGACGGCAGTGACCGGCTTGACGACGAGGCGGCGGCGGCGTTTCAGGTCGAGATTGACCGGGGTGCCGTCCTTATTCTGGGCGAGCGAGTGACACGTCCTGTGTCGCGCCGTCGGCTCACGCCGACGCAGCGATTTGGGAATGCGTTGTGTTGTGCGCTAATCGCGTTGGGTTGGGGGCGTCGGTTTCGCGATATGGCTTCACTGCGGGTGATCCGGCGCGACGCTTTTCTGCGATTGGGGCTGCAGGACCGTGCCTTCGGCTGGAATGTGGAGATGCAGGTACGGGCGATCGAGCTCGGCTTGGTCATAGCCGAAGTTCCCGTGGATTGCCATGCACGCGTCGCGGGCGAGTCAAAGATTTCGGGCACCTTGGCCGGAATCGTGCGGGCGGGCGGCGGGATACTGTCGATGGTGGGAAAACTGTATGCCGGCCGGACGGCGCGACGCACGCGGCAATCCGCCGAAATACTCCAAGGTGAAGCCAGCGCCTCACGTTAGACCGGCCGCGATGGCGGTGGCCGTCCCTCAAGTCGGGACTGTACCAGTCCAATCAATGCGGTCAGCCCGCCGGTGGCTTCAATCTCTTCCGCAAAAATGAGCGGCTCAACCGTACCGGCTTGCTCGATTAGAATGAGTGGAAGCGGCAGTGCTTTAAATTGCGGGTATGATTTTCGGAATTCCGGCCGGTACTGGAATGAAACGGGAAAAGCCTGTTGTTCGATGAATTTCTTCCATGGCATCAGCATGCTGGTCATACCATAGGTGAAACGACACAGCGGACACTCGTAGGTTTCCGGTGAGAAGAATTTATGGGCCCAATCGTTAAGGGCGTTGAAGAAGCCTTCTTCGGCATTGTAGACCATCAGCATGCGATCAGGTTGGTTGGGATTCATAGGATTTTCGGGCGGGGTGCCTTGCTGCCGGTGGATTTAATCACCCACGCCAAAAACAATTTTGAGCGGAGCGGATGAAATGCGGCGGGTGCGAAAGAGTGCATCCCACCAGGAAAACAGCGAACTGAAATTGGAATCACGCTCGGTCCGCACGACCGAATGATGCACCTTGTGCAGGGAGGGCGTCACGAGCACCAGCCGCAGGAGACGATCGAGGCGGTCGGGCAGAAAGATATTGGCGTGGTGAAACTGCACCACGGCGAAAAGCAGCAATTCGTAGAGGGCGAGTTCGTTGATGCCGCAGCCGATCACTGCCAGCACCGGCACGCGAAAGAGCGAAGAAAGAACAATCTCTCCCGTGTGGAAACGGCTCGCCGTCGTGACATCCATCGCGCGGTCGGCGTGATGCCAGCGGTGAAAACGCCAGAAAAAGGGCATGCGGTGGTTTAACCGGTGCCAGAAATAGGTCCAAGCATCGAGCAGCAGCAGGGCGAGAGCCGCGCGCGGCCACGGCGAAAATTCGCGCCAGTGCAGGACGCCGAAGTGGTGTGTGGCGGTCCACTGCGTGACTGCAAACCACGCACCGGCGAAAACGAGGGCGAGCAGACCCGCGTTAAATGCGCCAAGCGCGAGGTTAAGCGCACCGTGTCGAGCGCGATCAAGCGGTCGACCGAAGAACGTGAAAAACGGTTGGGCCGTTTCCCAGGCGAGAAGCCCAAAGAGTAAACCAACCCCGAGGGCGACGCGCCAGCCAGGAGAGGGGAAGGGAAGATTCATCGCACGCGGGGGTCAATCAGGCCGCCCATGATGACAATTAAATCCGTCCTTCCTCGAGATCGTAAACGTCGAACCAGACGCGCACGATGCGGCCCTGGGGAATAAATTTTGGGATGTAGCCTTCGAGAAACTGTTGGAGTGGCAGTGGCATTTCGCTCAGGCGCAAGTCACGCATTTTGTTATTCCAGGCCACGACTTCGCCGGAGTCTTTGATTTTCGAGCGGGTGGTGAACCACGCCGCCACCGCGGCATCGTCCGCGCCGGTTGCAACGAAAGCTTTAAATTCCTCGGCGTCGATGCCGGTGAAGTCCAGGAGATAGCGGTCAAGCGGGCAGTTGTAGTGATACTCTCCGGCCGTGCCGGCGACGACCGCGCGGCATTTGTCGAGCATCCGTCCGGCGTGGACGTAGCCGGCGAAGGTTTCGCGCGGGCTGCGGGGAAATTCACGGTTTAGGTCCTTGGCGCGAAGTCTTGCGGGGTCGGGATTCATAATTTGAAGAGTGGGTTGAGAAATAATCCTGAGCGGTTTGGCGCGTTTCCTCAGCAGGGAGCGAGCGCGAGCAAACCCGCTGCACCCGCCTGCGTGCCGCCGCCCGACAGGCCCAGACGACGGACCATGACGGAAAACTGGCTCTTCGCCTGCCGCGCGAGGAGCGGCAGGATCACAGGATCGAGCAGGGGAAACTTCGGCACCCCCTCCCACCAGACTCGGACGACCGGCCGGCCCGACTCCGTGCGGACACTCCATCCGCCGGTCATCTCCAGAAATGGAAAGGGAAATCCCGGCTCGCGGGTGAGGAACTCCATCGTGAGCTCGCGCGTTTCATGATTGAGGACCGTGCAGCGCTCGGACCAGCTGCGGCCCGCCAGATCGGCGCAATCGCGAATCGCGCCCTGCGCCGGTTCCTGTCCGGCGCGAAGACCCGAAGAAGCGAGCGTGGGTGCAAACCGCGCGACCTCGCCGAAATTGGCCACGTTTTTCCAGATTTCCTCAGCGCGGCCCTCGCCCGCGAAGTCGAAGCAAACGCGGAAGCGCCGATGGTCCGGGCCATCCGCCGCAAACGCAGCGCGAATTCCCCGCAACTGTCCAAGCGCAAACCCGAGCACCAGCGCTGCAATCGCAACGACCAGCACGATTCCCGTCGCACTGAGCCGCCCCGACGCAAATCCGAGTAGCAGCCCGCTGCCGGCCACCCAACCGAGATCCGCTGCGCTGACGACGAGCGCCAGCAAGGTGTCCGGCGCGCGCCGCGTGCCCAACCAGACGAGGAAGCCGCCGAACGGAAGCAATCCGGCCCCGATGGCCAACGGGATCGCAGGAGAAACGCCGGCACCGATCACCGGAGCCAAGCGCGAAGCCAGGATAATAAGGCTACAACCGGTCGCGAGTGAGAACGCAGCGTTGGCCAGCAAAGCGGCGCACAGGGATCGGAAGCGGGAGCGCAGGGTTTCGGTTTTCATAGGATAGATTTTGGGGTGCTACGCGGTCATTTGATGCTCTTCACGGCGGCGATGATCTCGGCGCTTTCCGGGCGGTCGCGGTAGCCGTCGCGCATCAGCTTGACCCGAATCACATCCTGCTGGTCAAGGATGAAGACCCCGGGGTGCGGGATGCCGGCACCGCGGCCGGTGGCCGTCTCGTTGCGGATGCCATAGGCGTCAATGGTCTTGCTGCCTTCATCGGACAAGAGCGGGAAAGTCAGGCCGAGTTTCACGGCGGCGGCGGAGTTCATCGTCGGCGAATCGTAGCTGATTGCGACGAGTTGGACGCCGGACTCTTCGATGTCTTTGAGATTTTTTTGGAGATCCTGAAGTTGCCGGCGGCAAAACGGGCACCAGTCGGCAGAGCGGACAAACACGAGCGCGACCTTGCCTTTTTTGAGCAAAGCTTGGAGCGCGACATCTTCGCCGGCGGAATTCTTGAGCGTGAAATCGGCGGCTTTTTCGCCGACCTTGAGGCCGGGCATGGTTTCGGTCGCTGCCGACGGCAACGCGGTTGGGGCGGACGTTTCGGCAGCCGGCATGCTGGCGGTGAGCAGGAGCGAAGCAAGGGTGAGGCAACGTTTGATCGTGGGAGGAGTAGGAACCGGTGAGAGATGCTTCGGGGTGGAATATTTCAATTTAGCGCGCCCGTGCAACTGCTGCCGGCGCCGGCGGTGCAGGCGAGGCAGTGTGCGCCCGTCTGGATGGCCCAGCCGGCGAGATAGGCGGGCGTCACGTCCCAGAGGGAAAGCGCCTTCCCGTTGCGGAGCTGCATTCCGAGCATCTGGTTGAAATCGCAGTCATAAACTTCGCCGCGCCAGCCGACGCTCAACGTCGAGCGACACATGAGGCCCTCGACCGTCGCCGGATTGAAACTGTTCGCGAGCAGTTCGAGATAGTTATCCCACTGACCATGCTCACGGAGGTCTTGCGCGAAACGGGCGATGGGCTGGTTCGCGATCGCGAAGAGCCGCGTGAATTCGATGCCGAAATGCGTGCGCAGCTCTGTCTTGAAATCGGCCTCCAGCGCCGCTTGTGGCGGCGGCAGTTTCGCCCCAAGCGGATTGTACACGAGACTGAGCGGGAGGCGCGTGCCGTAGCCGAAAGAGTTTAGTTTTTTGAGCGCGCTGATGCTCTTATCAAAGACGCCGTCACCGCGCTGCGCATCAACGTTCTCCGCGCTGTAGCACGGCAGCGAAGCGACGACCTCGACTTCGTGCGCCGCGAGATACTCGGGAAGCCAGGCAAAGGCGGCGGTTTCGATGATCGTGAGATTATTGCGGTCGATCACGCGGCAGCCGCAATCACGTGCCGTCTCGACGAACAGGCGGAAATGTGCGCTCAACTCCGGCGCTCCGCCGGTGATGTCCACGACTTCCGGGCGATGAGCGCGAATCCAGTCGCACACGCGTGATGCGACCTCGGCATCCATCATCTCGGTGCGCCAAGGGGCGGCGTCCACGTGGCAGTGTCGGCAGGTCTGGTTGCATTTGCGGCCGACGTTTATCTGCAGAGTCTGCACGTTTTGGCGGGCAAGGGTCAGGCCGTGCCTGGCAAGCTGGAGGTCGAACGGAGTCATCGGTGAGATGAGACGCTTATGGCCGGGATTTTATTCCCTGTGATTGCGCCTGGGCGCAATCCACGCGGGCAGTAATACCACTTGGCCAGACGGGCGGGAGACACGCCAATGCGGTAGCCGAGCACGATGAGGTGGTTGAGGAGGGTCGTGCGCAGCGCTCCGAGGCGCTGCCAGCGGCGGCTCGACGTCAGCGCCACTGCGGGAGCGAGCGCGATTCTGCCAAGCCGGCGCAGCCGGCGCACGAATTCGTAGTCCTCCATGATCGGTAGATCGGGAAAGCCGCCTACTCGGACGAATGTCTCTCGGCGCACAAAAATCCCTTGGTCACCGTACGGTGTCTGCCAGAAACGCGCGCGCCAATTTGTACCGCGTTCGATGAGTTGCCGACCGGCAAATTCGCCGGAGATCGAGAATTCAAAAGCCCCGCCCGCTACGCCGGCACGGGCCAGCGTCGTGCACACGAGCGCGAGATAGTCGGCGGGCAGGATGGTGTCGGCGTGCAGAAACAGCAGAAACTCGCCCGTGGCGGCGGCGGCACCGCAATTCATCTGGCCGGCCCGACCGGGAGACGCGGCGAGAACGATCGCATCGTGGGCGCGCGCGATTTCGACCGTCCGGTCCACGCTTCCGCCATCAACGACAATTACCTCGTGCGGTTTGCCGTGCTGGACGGCGGCGAGCGTGGCGGAAAGCCGTTCGTCCTCGTCCAACGTCGGAATGATGACCGAGACACCACCGCGCCCCGCGCCCAACGCTGCGCCGGTGTTAGCCCAGCTGGGCAAATCTTCCGCCCGATCCAGGTCGTGAAGCAAATCAAGCAACTGGTATCCCACGCCGGCTTTTCCCGCTGCGACCAGCGTCTGTGCCAGCACGTCCGCTCCACCCCAGCAGATGCCATGAAAGAGCGCTGGCAACGGTCGTCGCAGGCCGATCAAATAATAGCCGCCGTCCGCAGCCGGTCCCAGCGTCAGCTCATTCTCCTGCAATGCTGCGAACGCTGAAACAAGATGTCGCTTGGCGAGTTCAGGGCAATCTGCGCCGATAATGACTGTGGCCTCCGTCCCTTCAAAAAAAGCATCTTCCAGCGCGCGTAGCATGCGCTTGCCCAAGTCGCCCTCACCCTGCGGATGAATCACTCTTTTCTCCCCAAGCCACTGGCGAGCGGTGAAATCGTCCGGCGCACCGGCGACCCGCAACTCGATTGCTACATTCTCTTCGCGGGCAAAGTCGTCAACCACCGCCAGCGTCTGCCGGACGAGCGACCGATAAAGCGTGCAGGCCCGATCCGCACCCAGCGCCGGAATCAATCGGGTTTTTACCGCACCTGGCTGCGGGTATTTGAGCATCACGATGAGCTTTTTTTGCATAGGCGCAGATCTCGTCACCATGGAAATGGATATACGCCTGAAGCAGTATCCTTGAAAGCGCGATTTTGTTAACCAATCCACCAATAGGCCAGACCCGCGAGCAGTGCCGCGCAGGGCAGAGTGACGAGCCAAGAGGCGAGCACGCCGAGGACGGGTTTCCACTTGGTCTGTCGCGTCGCGATACCCATGCCGAGCAGCGAGCCCACACTTACATGCGTCGTGCTCACGGGCAAACCGTGGAGGCTGGCGGTCGTGACGAGTACAGCCGTGGAAAGATTGGCCGCGAGACCCTGGCCCGGGTTCATGGCGGTAATCCGATGGCTCATGGTTTCGGCGACTTTCCGCGCATTCAGCAAGCCGCCCACCGCCATTGCACTTGCCACGACCGCAACTCCCCACCGGAGATTGAGCGTGCCGGTGGCCAGAAGCAACGCGGCGATCTTTGGTGTGTCATTCAGGCCGCGGGCGAAACTCACCGCGCCGGCGCTCAGAAAGTGCAGGGCGTCCATCAGGCGGTCCGCCGAGATTCCAAGCACATCGCCTTCGTAGCGCTCGTTGCAGGCCGACTGCTCGTCGACAGTTACAGAGATGGTTGGCAATGTATTGGTGAGGGCCAGCGCACTGCCCGCCACCGTCGCGGCCAGCGTGGTCCTTTCGGCACCGGCGCACACACAAGTTTTCTCGGTAATGCCGAGCCGAACTCTCAGGCGATGAAACACTGCGTACACGATTGCCCCCGTGGCAACTGCCAGCAGCGGGCTCACGAGAAGCGGGAAAACAAACGCTTTGCCGAGTACCGCGATATTAACCTCGCCGCCGACGGCGACAGCGCCGGCGCCGACCAGCGCGCCTGTGAGTCCGTGCGTTGTGGAAACGGGAAACCCAAACAATGTGGCAAGCAGCACCGTGCCGCCCGCACCCAGCGCGACGGCGAGCAGGAACTGCGGCGAGGTCGTGAGTGCCTCGGGCACCAGCCCTTTGCCGGAGAATTTCCTTACCAATGCTTCGGCGAGAAAAATCGCGGCCAAACTTCCGGCAAAAGTCGTGATTGTGGCCCACGAAATTGCGACGCGGTAACTCGCGGTGCCGCTGCCGAAGAGGCTGGCCACGCCTTTGAAATTGTCGTTGGCCCCGTTCGCATAGGCTAGGAAACAGACAGCGGGGACGATAAGCGCGGCGAACATCAGCAGCAGCTCCCGTTACCGCCGTCGCGACACTGGGCCGCGGCGGTTGTCGCGTCGTAATCGTGGCCCTTGGTCTCCTTCGGATGTCGCAAACGTGCACCGGTGCAGTCGAACGGGGTCGCGTGCGTCAGAGGAATCTCGCGCAAAGGGGCGACGGATGCGAAGTGCGTACGGTAGGGTTCCTGTTGATAGAGCTGATAGGTTTTGTCGCACACGGCATAGCGGCGGCCCCGCACCATCCGGTGGCCGTCGTCGTCGAGGATTTCCTTGAACGGCCCGAGATAAACGACAGCCTGATTGCGTTCGAAGCACGGGCCTTGCTTACCCTTGAAGGCCTGCACCGTCACCGAGCGAAATTCGATGCCCTCGACGGTGCGCCACGGTATCGCATCGCGCTTGAGAATCTGGATGCCGTAAAAGCCCGCCTCGACGAATGCCTGTAGGAATTCCTCCTCGGTGAGCGCACCGCTGATGCAGCCGCTCCATAGTTCGGGGTTTTGCTGCATGTGCTCCGGCACCGCCTCGTCGGCCACGATGTCGGAGATGACGGCGCGGCCGCCTTTTTTCAGGACACGGAAAATTTCTTCGAATAACGTCCGCTTCGCGCGCGGCTTGACGAGGTTGAGCACACAGTTGGAGACGACGACATCGATCGAATTGGTCACAACCAGCGGGGCGCGGACGCGGAGTTCGCCTGCCAGCTCCTCCGCAGCGAGGAACGAAGCCCCGCCGTTGATCGGACGCTGCCGCAGTTCGTGATCGAGTTGGTCAAGATCGAGGGCGAGATCTTGGATGCGGCCTTTGCGGAACTCGACGTTGGCAAAGCCGAGGCGGTCGGCGACGATCGGCGCGTTGCGACGCGCGACTTCGAGCATCTCGTCGGTCATATCAACGCCAATGACTCGGCCCTGCGGTCCGACGACTTGCGCGGCGATAAAGCAGATTTTCCCCGTGCCACTCCCCAGATCGAGCACGGTCTCGCCAGGTTTGACATAGCGCGATGGGTCGCCGCAGCCGTAGTCCTTTTCAATGACTTCGGTGGGGATGATCTCGAGGTAGCGGCGGTCGTAGTCGACCGGGCAGCATAAGGCGGCCTCGGAGACCTTGGCGGCGGCGGCGTAACGTTCTTTAACGGCGAGTTCGGAAGGCATGGCGAAGAGGTTAGAGCAGTTGTTGGAGGTCCGATTGTGGCATCGAACCCGCGAGGAGATAAACTTTGCCGTCACGCTGCCAAGCTGCGGTTGTCACTCCGTCGTCCGAGAAAAATGTCGGAGCAACTCCGAGCGAAATAGCCGGCAGATCGGAGGCTTTGACGACAAACACATCTACATGGCGTCCGGAGAATTTGAAGCAGAGCATAGTCACGCGGCGTTGCTGCCACTCGACAATCTTGCAGGCCGCGATTCCTTTGGAGGACAGGCCAGCCGGCAAGACGAAATCGGGTTCTCCGTGGTGGTCGGCGAGCCAGTGTTTGAAGCCGTCGGCATCGAGACCCATCACGTCGGAATGTTGGCTCATGTCGAATGAAGCGCCCACCATCGCTCGGCGGAATTGGGCGAATTCAGCGACCCGCGTGCGGTGTTGGAACAGCGAGGCAGAAATGACCAGCAGGACGGCGATACACGCCGCAGCCGCAAGCCACACCGTTCGACGCCAGCGTGGTGTACACACGCCCGTGGTGCGGGCGAGCAGGAGTTGCGCCTTCAGGTCTGACGGTACGCGCTGCGAGCGAATCTTAAAGGCAAAGGCGCTGTCCAGCGCCTGTTCCTCAAGAAACCAATGGCCAAGCACAGGATCCTGCCTGGCGAGCACGAGCGCTTCTTGGAATTGTGGGTCGTGGGCGTCCTCGCCGTTCGGGCGGTACGCCCCTAGAATGAATTGAGCTTCCTCTCGTTTCATGGCTTTTAAATACCGTGCCGACGCGGAGCCGGCAGCGGAATGAGGTTCGAAACTTCAGAGTGAGTGATGCGCGCGGTCAGGAGGCTGCGCAGGATGGTTTTGGCGCGTGAGAGCCGCGACATGACGGTTCCGACCGGCACGTCCAGCAGACCGGCAATTTCACAATAGGAAAGACTTTGCAGATAGAAAAGTTCGAGCGGGGTGCGGTGGTGTTCATCGATTTCCATCAGTGCCGCGATGACGAGGTCACCATCCATCTTGTTCACAATATCGGTTGTGATAGCAGAAAATTCAGAATCGGCGGTAGGAAGCTCCAGGTGCGGAAAGCGCTTTTCGTGACGCTTCCATCCGACGAAGATGCGGTAGAGCGTGGTGAACAGCCAAGATTTCACTTTGGTGTGGTCACGGAGCTGCTCCCCCTTGGTGAGCAGACGGCAGTAGGACTCTTGCGTAAGATCGCGGGCGTCATCAGGGTTCCGGGCAAGACTGAGCGCGAACCGGTACAGGTCCTCGTGATAAAGCTCCACGGCTTGTTCGTAATCCAGATCTTCCACGCTGATGAGAACGACCAGGACCGGAAATATTCCATGCGGACGGGTATTTCGCGCAAAAAATATTTTTGGCCACGCGAAGGAATAAGCTGCGGGGTCGCGCGTCGCATAGAAGAATCATCTAACTATTATCTGTAATGAGAAAATCATCTATCCGCTTCTTCGCTCTCACCGCCTTGCTTGGAGCAGGCACTGCCACCGCATTGTTTGCCTCCGGCAGCTATGTAGGTCGTCCCCCAAAACCACCCAAACAGGGATTGGAAATGCAAATCAATCAGCAGAAATGGGAACTGGGCAAACAGGTTTATAATAATGAGTCGGTTCGTCTGGGTGGTGGTGATGTTGAGGTACAGCGTCCGCGGCTGCAGGCCGTCCAAGCCATGCTCCCGCCCGATATTGCGAGGGATAAAGACTTCGTTAGTCTGGCTGGTGCCTTTTCGGAGGCGCAGCTCGATGCCCTCGAATATTTCGTCAAGCGGCGTTTCCCGGTGAAGAAATAGCCCTCGTCATTTTCTGAAATGACATGGTGCAGTCCGGGGGCGAGGAGTTCCGTGGATACACGGGACCCTTTGCGCTTATTGCCATGAGCGTGATGCGGTCGGTTGTTTTTGGGTTTGCCGATCCACTTGGTGCGCGGGCCGGTAAGACTGTTGAGAAATGAGCAGTCTGCTCACGCGTTAGTCCAAGTCTGAAATCTGGGTGCGATCGTACGATTAGTGATGATCAGTGACCGTTTAAATATTTGCCCGCCGTTGATGGAATATGCCGGCCACTTGTTCGTCACATTTCTGATTCTAAAAAATATAATCCAAAAACCAGTCATGAGAAAACCATCCGTCTGTGTTCTTATTTTCGCCGCGCTCCTCGGAGTAACGGCTGCTGCCCCCGCCTTTGCGTCGGGCAGCTTCTCCGGCAGGCCGCCACAGCCGCCGGCTGAACCGGGGGCAGCGACGAAGCTTGATCGCGAGCAATACGGCCTCGGCCAGAAAATCTATGACGGTGACGTTATGACGCCCGGTGGGGGTGAGGTTGGTCCGCAGAAAGTCCGTTTGCTGGCCTTGCAAGCAAAACTTCCGGGCGATGCCGCTAAGACGAAAAATCTCGTGGCCCTGGCGGGCAAGCTTTCCGCCTCCCAACTCGCAGCACTGGAATATTTCGTGGCGCAGCGCTTCGCGATGAAGAAGTAACCGACCGGCAAACTTTCTCTAAAACATCCAAATCCACTATATGAAAAACTCCTATCTTCTTAAACTCGCGGTCGCCTCTGCAACGCTGCTCGCTGCTGCGCATACGGTCGTCGCGCAAAACATTTGGCTGGCCGAGCCCGGTACGCTCGTCGTCACGCCTAGCCACACGTCTCAGTCCTTTGATACCTTTTATGCGGGTACCGCGAAAATGGCTTTGCCCGCCGATATCACGCAGCGCACGGATTCGTTGCACTTCGAATTCGGACTGAAACCGGGCTTAGCCTTGGATGCGGCCATCGGTTACACGCAAGTGAAGTTTTCGCCACCTGGAGCCAGTTTTAAACGCAGCGGCCGTGACGATTCACAACTGGGTTTAACCTATACGCTCCAGCAGGAGAGAGAAGGGGCTCCCGCCATTACCTTCCGTCTCGGGGCAATCATCGCGGGCAACTACAGTGTCCCGACGTCAGTACCCCCCATCAATCCTGGGGACGGCGCGAGCGGTCTTGAGGCGTCGTTTGCTGCCGGTAAATCGTTCGGAGAAGGCTTCGCCGTTTACAGCGAGCTGGGCTATCGCAGCCGCAACCACGGCGTGCCCGATGACATTTTCGGCAGCGTAGGTTTGTCCAAACGATTTGGTGCAATGGCCGTGAACGTTGGTTACCGCCGTACCCAGGGTCTGAGTGGGGGCGACATTGGTGGTCCAGGCTTCGGGACAAGTTTCGGCTTTCCCGGCGTGAAGGAGATCACCCAGTTTGCTGAGGGTGGCATATCGTACACCGATCACGGTGGCCGCAGCTATCAATTCGTGGTCGCGCAAAAGATCGGCACCGTGCGCAACACTGGGGCGGCAACCGTCTATAACTTCAGTATCAGTCTGCCGTTCAAATTCTGATTCATTTGGTGGTGTGTCAGGCTAAACCGCCCGTGAGCGACTAGGGACGCTCGCGGGCGGCTTCTTAATTTATGCTGCAATGCGTCGGTGCATCAGAGCCGGACGTAGTTCACCCTAAAAACGGCAGTTGAAGATTGCTCCGGCGATTTCGGTCGTCGGATTTCGGGCTGAATTCGCCTGTGCTGGCTATTTTTCTCCGCGCGATTACGCCGGCAGGGGCAATGGCGGCGGCGCTGGCCCCAAGTGCGCAAAGT
>JANYCF010000041.1 GCA_025360455.1 Opitutaceae bacterium
CGAAAAACGATAGATCGCAACAATCCGTCGCGCCCAGCGGTCACGCCCTACCCCCTATCGGCTTTCTCAAGCAAGGCTCCCGTTTCGATCTCATCGATGTCGCGCAGTGCCCCATCGCCACCCCGGAGATCAACGCCAAGCTCCCTGAAGTCCGCGCCAAAACCCAGCTGCGCCTTGCCGCCGGAGAATACAAACGCGACGCCACCCTGCTACTCCGCCATGCTCAGGAAGGCGTCGTCACCGACTACGACGCGGTGATTCACGAAATGATTGATGTAGCCGGCACCACTTCTGGCTCTCAACTCTCAGCTCTCGACTCTCAGCTTGGAGCGGCGCAGCCGCTCCGCCTTCACTTCCTTGCCCGCGATTTCTTCCAGAATAATCCCTTTATTTTGCCCGCCTTCACCGGCTACGTCCGCAAACAGGCCGCCGGCTCCGGCGCGCGCTTCCTCGTCGATGCGTATTGCGGCAGCGGCCTGTTCGCTCTCACTGCCGCACCCGCCTTCGAAAAAGTAGCCGGCATCGAGCTCAGCGCCTCCTCGATCAAGTTCGCCACGGAAAACGCCCAGGCCAACGGAATCACCAACGCCACCTTTCAGGCCGGCGACGCCGCCCAGATTTTCGCCGGATTGACGTTCCCGCCCGCCGAAACCGCCGTCGTCATCGATCCACCCCGCAAAGGTTGCGATGAATCGTTCCTCCACCAGCTGTTCAACTACGGGCCAAGAACCGTCATCTACGTCTCCTGCGATCCCGCCACCCAGATGCGCGATCTAAAGGGCTTCCTCGCCGCTGGCTACAAACTGACCGCCGTGCAACCGTTCGATCTGTTCCCGCAAACGCGCCATCTCGAGTGCGTGATCACGTTGGTTCGTGCGGGTAGCTAAAGTATTGTCACGAGAACTGTAGCCGGGGTCGCTGACCCGGATCTGGGAAGACGGGCATCAGCTTCAGTCTCCACTGCCAGTGGAATCTCCCGCCATGTCACAAACGGCCCGTGACACGCTTTTCCTTTGTGTCCGTAAGGAAATTCGCTAATGGGTTTGATAAGCACAGCCAATAAGGGACCGCCCTCGGGTTTCGTCATTCGGAAATTAACCACGCCAGTTTTCCCAAATCATGAGCATCCCCACTGCCGGCACCCCCAACCCCGCCTCGCCCTCGCTCGCCAGCCGCAGTCAACCCCGCTACCCTGGATTCCGCGTCACCTGTAACGGCAACCAGCTCGTCACGCAATACGTCGAGACGCGCATCACCGAAGGCGGCGTATTTTATCCGATCACTCCGTCGACCGAGGGCGGCGAGATTTACCAGCAATCCTTCGCGCAAGGTGAACTGAACGTCTGGGGTCAGCAAAAAGTCGCCGCCGAGACCGAAGGCGAACACGCCGCGCAGGGCGGCGCCACCGCTTACGCCGTGCAGGGCAAGCGCACCGTCAACTTCACCTCCGGCCAAGGCATCGTCTACGCGATGGAACAGTACTACCACGCGCCCGGCAAACTCTCGACCATGGTCCTCGAGGTCGGCGCCCGCGCGCTCACCAAACACGCCCTCAACGTTCACTGCGGGCACGACGATATTTACGCCGCCCTCGACACCGGTTGGACGATGCTGATGGGCAAAGACGCCCAGCAAACCGCCGATCAGGCCATCATTCTGCGCAAAGCCAACGAGCTCTCGCTCAACCCGGGCATGAATATTCAGGACGGCATGCTCACGACCCACTCGGAGCGCATGTATCTCGCACCCGAAGCGGAAATGCTCCGTGAATTCCTCGGCGATCCCAACGACCAGATCGATTGCCCCACACCCGCGCAGCGCGAAATCTTCGGCCCCAAACGCCGCCGTCTGCCGGAGATGATAGACTTGAAAAACCCGATTCTCCTCGGGCCGGTACAAAACCAGGAGCACCACATGAATGGCGTGGTCGCGCGTCGGAATAATTTTAACGAACCCATCCTGGGATTTCTCGGACAATGTTACGCCGAGTTTGGCACTCTCACCGGCCGCCACTACGGCTTCATTTCCGAATACAAGACCGCCGACGCCGATACCGTTTTCGTTTCCCTCGGCTGCGCCGCCGAAAACATCGAGGCCGCTTGCGACTATCTCCGCGAGCAACGCAACGCCAAGGTCGGCTCGATCCACATCAACGTCATCCGGCCCTTCCCCGAAGCGGCCGTCATCAACGCCCTGCGCGGCAAGAAAAACGTCATCATCCTCGAGCGCACCGACGAAGGTCTTTCCGGCGACAACCCGCTCGCCCGCGACATCCGCGTCGCCTTCGGCAAAGCGCATGAGGTCACCAAATTTGGCGGCAAACTTCCCGCACTCACTCCTGCCGAAACCCCGCGCCTTTTCCGCGGTGCCTACGGTATCGGCTCCCGCGATTTCCGCCCCGAGCACACGCTCGGTGCCTACGAATTCGCCACCGGCGTCACCGCGCGCCAAGACGGCCGCACCGCCGCCACCGGCGAGTCCTTCTTCGTCCTCGGCGTCAACCACCCCTACGCCGTCATCAGCAAAGACACGCCGTCGCTTCTGCCCGACGGTGCGATCGCCGTTCGTTTCCACTCCATCGGCGGCTGGGGCATGATCACCACCGGCAAAAATCTCGGCTCCATCATCGGCGATTTTGGCCAATTCATCTCCGAGCAAAATCCCAGCTACGACGCCGACGGCACGCTCCAGGAAAAACTGTTCGTGATGGCCAATCCCAAATACGGTTCCGAAAAAAAGGGTGCCCCGACGAACTATTATCTCACCGTCGCCCCGTCGCAGATCAAAGTGAACTGCGAGCTGAACCACGTTGACGTCGTCCTCTGCTGCGACCCGAAGGCTTTCACCCACACCAATCCGCTCGAAGGCCTCAAGAAAGGCGGCTCGCTCGTTTGGGAATCCAGCGAATCTCCCGAGGTCGCCTGGCAGCGCATCCCCGCCAAGCACCGCCAGTTTGTGCAGGACAATAAAATCCGTGTCTTCATTCTTCCCGGCTTCGACATCGCCCGCAAAGCGACCAGCCAGACCGAGCTGCAACTGCGCATGCAGGGCAATTCCTTCCTCGGCGCCTTCTTCCGCGTCTCGCCCTTTTTGAAGACCTTCGGCATTTCCGAGGAGCAGTTCCATAAGGTCGTCCACAAGCAGTACGAAAAGAAATTTGCCCGTTTCGGCGCGGCTGTCGTCGAATCAAACATGACCGTGATGACCGAGGGGTTTTCCCTCGTGCAGGAAATCAAGATCGGCCAGAGCAACGATCCTGACCGCTCCTCGATGCGGAATCCGCTGCTCGCGCCCTTCGGCGAACATCATTTCGCCCCGACCGCCGGCTGCGGCCCCTCCGGGTGTGGCAGCATTCCCATGCCCGCCGCGCAGACCGCCCGCGCGCCGTTTCAGACCCACGCCAAATTCGATTCCGAATTCCGCGCCGGCCTCGGCTACCATCAACCCGCCGGTGCGCTCGCTTCCGTCGGCGTCATGGGTGCCGGCACCGGCGCCACGCAATCCAAGTACGTCGCCCGCCGTGAAACCCCGGTCTTCATCGCCGAGAATTGCACGCAGTGCATGGCGTGCATCACCGCGTGTCCCGACACCGCCTTGCCCAACATGGCCCAGGAAGTCACCACCGTCCTCAAGACTGCGGTGAACAATTACGTGAGCGATATCGCCGACCGCCGCGCCTTCGGCACCGAGATCGCCGGCATCGAACAACGCGCGCGCGTCAAAATGAACGAATCCGTCAAAGCCAAGTCCGGCGTGCCGTTCAAAGATATCATCAGCGACGAAGTCACCGCTCTCACCACGATCTCCGCCCAAGCCAAAGCTGAATTCAACGGCATCATTGCGAAGCTTCCGCTGGCCTACAACAACGTCCCCGCGATTTTCCGCTCGCTCGAAACCAAAACGCCCGGGGCCGGCGGCCTATTCTCCATCTACGTTTCCGATCTCTGCAAAGGCTGCGGCGAATGCGTCCAAGTATGCGGCGATCACGACGCGCTGCGCATGACTCGTGAAACCGAAGAGCTGAACGCCGACCTCACCACCGCCCAAGTCTTCTCGCGCCTCCTGCCCGATACTCCCCAGAAATTCCTTGGCCTCTACAACGACGAGGATGCCGCCGGCTCCCGCGAGGCCGCGCTCCGCAACCATCTCATGGTGCGCCGTAATTACGAAGCCCTCGTTTCGGGCGACGGCGCGTGCGCCGGCTGCGGTGAGAAAAGTATTCTCCGCTCCGTCGCCTCCGTCACGGAAGCTTACATGCGTCCGCTTTATCACAAAAAAGCCGATCGTCTCCGCGCCAAAGCCGCGCGCCTCGCCAAGGAAGGCGCCGAAAAACTCGCCGCCCTCAAGGCTCGCAACGAAAAGGAATACCAACTCTTCCGCACCACTTACGCCCACGTCATCGTCGGTCTCGGCGGCGAAAATGATGAAGACACGGCCAAGCGCATTGCCGATTACGAAGCGAAGAACGGACCGATCACCGACACCCAGCTCCTCGGCGGTTTGGCTGCGGTGCTCGAACAGGACGCCTTCAATCACAAGGAACTCCAATCCGTCGACGGTCGCCGCGCAAACGGCATGTCGGTGATGATGATGGGCGCGAGCACCGGTTGTAACACCGTGTACGGCTCCACTCCGCCCGCGAATCCGCATCCGTATCCGTGGATGAATTCGCTCTTCCAGGACGGCGCCACAATTTCCTGGCTCATGGCGGAATCTGTCATCGTCAACCACGCCCGCCGCTCCTGCTCGCCCGAGCGCTTGGTCGACGCGCTGCTTGATCGCTCCGAAAACGTCGCGACCGAAGCCGAGTATTTTACGCTCACGCACCTCGACGATGCGCTGATGACCGAGCAGGAAATCCGCGAGCTGCCAAAAGTCTGGGTCGTCGGTGGCGACGGCGCGCTCGGCGACATCGGTTTTCAAAACGTTTCCAAAGTGATTCTGCAAAATCGACCCAACGTGAAGATGCTCATGCTCGACACGCAGGTGTACTCCAACACCGGCGGCCAGAATTCCGATTCCTCCACGATGCTCGGCGGTTACGACATGAATCAGTTCGGCGTGGCATCGCAGGGCAAGCTGATCGAAAAGAAGAACGTCGCCGAGGCCTTCACCAGCGGCCACGGCTCGCCGTTCGTCGCGCAAGTCTCGATGGCCAACTCCGCCAAGCTCTACAAGGCAATGCTCGACGGCCTCGAGTATCGCGGCACCGCGTTCTTCCAAGCGTACACGACCTGCCAGCCCGAGCACGGCGTTGGCGACAACATGAGTGCCGAGCAGGCCAAGCTTGTCCGCGACTGCCGCGGCATGCCCGAGTTCGTCTTCAATCCCCGCAAAGGCGAAAACGCCCAGGATGCTTTCGATCTCAAGGGCAATCCCAGCATCGACCGCGATTGGTGGCACACGAAATTCGCGAGCACGGGCGAAGACTACATTTTCGGCGTCGCGCATTGGGCGACCACGGAAAACCGTTTCCGCAAACACGTGAAGTCCATCAAAGCCGAGGATGCCGCCAAGCTTACTCTGCTCGACGATCAGCTCCTCTTCATCACGCAGGACGACGTCATTCACCGCCGCGTCTTCGATCCGTCGCACCGCAGCTTCGTGAAAAACTTCGGCTGCTACATCAAGACCGAGGAAGAAGGAAAGATGGTTTACTATGCCGTGACCCGCCAGATGGTCCTCTTCGCCGTCGAACGCCGCAAAGCCTGGCACATGCTCCAAAGCAAAGCCGGAGTAGTGAACAAAGATTACGCCGCCCAAAAAGTATTCTTGGCGAAGCTGGATAAGGGCGAGACTGCGCTCCCAGATGCAAAGGCCCGCACTCGCGAACTAATGAACGCCGAATTCGCGGCCATCAAGTAATCGCCAACCCTGAGCCTGTCGAAGGGCTCGCCAAAATCGACAAAGGCGAACTCTCGTTAGCCGACGCCAAAGCCCGCGCCCGCGAGCTGATCAACGCCGAATTCGCTGCGGTGAAGTGAGAGCTGTTCTTTGGAGGTGGAGCAGACCGCTGCTACCATAAAGATGGGGGGATCGCTTCACAACGTTATCTGAATCTGACAATTGTTTTGAAATAGACCACCCCTTACTTGGGCCATGGCTTGAACGAAGCACTTTCAGCTATAGCAATAGCTCGTTCTTGTCGTTTCGACTTCTGTAATTCCGGATCCTGCATTTGTGGCCAACCTCGGATGTTTGCGTGGCGAAGTGGCGGCTCGTGAGCAACCACGTCGAGTCGATTTTCGCGAACTACAGCAACCACAACTAAGGCAGCGCCATGACAAGGGCCAACTTCATCACAGGCTATTTTCCAAAGAGCCTCTCCCAACAAGTCTTTTGTACGAAAAACGGAGGTATCGTTGTCTGGGGCGGGTAAGAACGCAGGGTATTTGATGCGGCCCTTGCTCTTGGCCACCCAACTAGAGGAACGGACAAACCGTGCGATTGTTTCATTGGCCTCCACTATCGATAGCAAACCTGATGGAAAATTACTCACGCACAAACGCGGCGAATGCTATCCAGCACAAAGGTTGGTACGGTTTCACCCTCAAAGTGAAGCGCTGCGTGCCATTGATCAGTTCCATCCAGACCAGCACATGCTAATCGTCCACTGTTGCCTACGCTTACAGCAAAGACCTTCCGATAGCCGCCATACCACTCGAATGAAATGGCCGCATCATCTGGCTCCACAGCAAGCTCAGGTGATGAGACAGTTGCGGGCAGTGCTTTAATTAGATCGCGCGCGTTTTGTGCCGTTGCGTAGGACACAGGTGGCGCCACATTTCCGTCCCAGCCGGGATTCACATGTTCAGCAATCAATGCATCAAGTTGATCCAGCAAATCGGCGTGTGCTCCTTGCATCGAAATTGATCGACCAAAATTATCCCAAACTTCAGTCACATGGCTACGTACGTATTCGCCTTCTGCAGAAACGGCCGAGCCTCTGCGTACTTGGGCACGTAAAGCAACGCAGGCGGTCATGGTTAAAGCGGTCATTGAAACAAGGTCAGGCATTTATCGGTAATGGTTTCTTTGAATATATGATTTTTTAATGCTCTAAGTTCACTCAGAGCAATCGCAAATTGTGACCAAGCCTCCGGTTGGAAAAGTCCTTGTCGTAATACTGTAATATCTACCACTACTGGAAGTTGAGTCGCTTCAATAGGCTGCGCAGCTATAATCAAATTGCCGAGACTGTTGGTTTGTTTCTCAAACATCTGATGATGATGCATGAATCCGGTGAAAGTGAGTTCGTGCCCTTCCGATCTTGGCCGAGGCAATTGTGGGGCATGGCGGAGAAACTCTTGCAAGCTCAGTTTGCCTTCCACAATTGGGAAAAGCAGGCGATTGATATAACGTAACGCCAATTGTTTCACGATCACAGGTTGCGCCACCTCGCGATAAAGTGACCAACAGCGCTGAACCTCGGGAAGATAATCATCAAGCGACGAGTAAGGGCTTAATCGGTTAAAGAAAAATCCATCGAAGCGAGTCTGGACGATCTGCTTCCCATCCTCGCTATTATGGCGATAACCGTGAACCGCATGCAAAACTGCGCTTTGCGGCGCTTGATTCGGTTGTGCCTCAATCTTATATTCCTGAATATAGTTAGTTTGGAGTTTCGGGTATGTGGGACCAAACGCTTGCTTAACTCCTGCTTCGAAAACAGCGCGATTAAGACCGGGCGGTAGTTCACAGTGAAACTCGACTACAGCTTCGATTATGGGCGCCTTTGCTAGGCGGAATGGCTCTTCACTGGGCATAAGTTAGAAAGCATTGAAGGAATCGTCATGTCCTAAGGAGGAAGGGTCGCTAGCGGAAGTATTTCGAAAGTCGGATTCCCAGTATGCAAAACGTTGTACAATTGATACGCAAGAGTTCTATCAATGGCTGGGGGGGTTCTTATTGGTACTTGGTACTCTCTTAACATTTTGCAGTACGACAACTCACTGCGCATTTTCCTATTTCATGTCCCGTCTGAACTTCACCCTCGAAAAAACCGCTTCCGGCTCCAAAGCACGGGCGGCGAAATTCCAAACCTTGCACGGTGAGGTCCAGACGCCCGTCTTCATGCCGGTCGGTACCCAGGCCACGGTAAAGAGCCAGACGGTCGACACCCTGAAAGCCACGGGCTCCAGCGTGTTGCTCGCCAATACCTATCATCTGCTGCTCCGTCCCGGGGCGGAAGTTTTTAAAAAGTTTGGTGGCATCCATCGCTTCATGAACTGGGATCGGCCGGTGCTGACCGACTCCGGTGGTTTTCAGATCTTCTCTTTGCCCAGCTCGCGCGCGATGAAGGAAGAAGGCGCGAGTTTCCAAAGCTATGTGGACGGCACCACGCATCTCCTTTCACCCGAATCGAGCATCGAGATGCAGAAAACCATCGGCAGCGATATCATGATGGTGCTCGACCAGTGCATCCCGTCGACCGCTCCGCATGACCAAGCCGAAGCCGCCATGCTGCTCACTCACCGCTGGGCCGAACGCTCGTTGGCGGCGCGTGGCGATTCCCCCCAAGCCCTCTTTGGTATTGTCCAAGGCGCCTGCCATCGCGATCTCCGAAAAAAGAGCGCGGCGTTTCTGCGCAAGCTGCCCTTCGACGGCATTGCTATCGGCGGCCTCGCGGTCGGCGAAACGCACGACGAACGCTACGAGTTCACCGGCGTCGTGACCGAGGAGTTGCCGACCAATCTGCCCCGCTACCTGATGGGCGTAGGCACGCCGATCGATATTCTCGAAGCGGTGCACCGCGGCGTCGATATGTTCGACTGCATCATTCCCACGCAGCTCGCGCAACGCGGCACGGCCTTTTCCTCCCACGGCAAACTTCATTTCCGCCGCGCCGTGTACAAGTTCTCCGAGGAACCGATCGACGCCGAGTGCGACTGCCATGCCTGCAAGCACTACTCGCGCGCGTACCTCAACCATCTCGTCAAAGCCAACGAGATCCTTGGCTGGCACCTGCTCGGCATCCACAATATCGCCTACTATCACCGCCTGATGCGGGATATTCGTGAGAGTATTTTCCAGGACGACTTCGCCGCGTTCTACGAAAAGAAGCGCCTCCAACTCGCCCGCACCGACGAGGACAATCCCACGCTCCAACCCAAGAAAGCCAAAGTCGCGCCCACGCCCACGCTCGGGGATTACGAGGTCCACACCTCCCCCCAGGGATTCTGCAGCATCCGCCAGATCAGCTCCGGCGAGGTGATGCACTCGGTGAACCGGCCCAGCGACGAAGCCAACAAGCTCTACGTCGAGCAATCGCATCTCGCGTCGCGCCTGCTCAAGCGCGACGGCGCGGACGGCGAACTCGTGATTTGGGATGTCGGCCTCGGTGCCGCCTCCAATGCGATGGCCGCGCTGCACTGTTTTGAAAAAATCCACGCAGAAAACGAAGAGGGCACGCTGCGGCCATTGCGCATCGTGAGTTTTGAATGCGATCTCGATCCGCTCACGCTCGCGGCCAAACACGCCGGACGCTTCCCCCATCTGCGGCACGGCGCGCCCGGACAAATTCTCGCCAACAGCAAGTGGTCCCACTTCTCCGGTCTGCTACAGTGGGAATTGCACATGGGCGACTTCCTCCAGCATTTCGAAGCTACGCCGCCGCCCGACCTGATTTTCTACGATCCGTTCTCCGCCAAGACCGACACCGGCCTCTGGACCACCGAAGTGTTCGCCCGGATTCACCGGCACTGCGGCCAAAAATCCGCCGAGCTCTACACGTATTCTTCCGCCACCGCCGTACGCGTGATGCTGCTGGCCGCCGGATACTACGTCGCCGAAGGCGTCGGCACCGGCCCGAAGTCATCCACTACACTCGCCTTCAACCACGCTGCGGGTGCGAAAGCCCATCCCGGAAATCCCCGCCTCCTCGGCCCCGAATGGCTCACCCGCTGGCGCCGCAGCGACTCGAAATATCCGAAAGATCTGCCCGCGGAAGGCAAAGCAGTCTTCGAGAAACTGATCGAATTGCATCCGCAGTTTTAGGAATAAGATTTTGTCACAAAGATCACGGAGCGTCACAGAGGAGAAGATCAATCTGCATCAAGTAGCCGCGTTTGAGGGCGCAGCCCGAAAACGTGGTTTCCTTCGCGCGCGAACCACGTTGTCGCCACTGCTCCAACGCGGCTACACGGACAAGCAAGTGCTTCGGCTCTGAAACTCTGTGTTCCTCCTGCCTTTCTCAGTGTCGTAAATATATCACCGGTATTTTTCATCCTAAAAACGGCAGTTGAAGATTGCTCCGGCGATTTCGGTCGTCGGATTTCGGGCTGAATTCGCCTGTGCTGGCTATTTTTCTCCGCGCGATTACGCCGGCAGGGGCAATGGCGGCGGCGCTGGCCCCAAGTGCGCAAAGT
>JANYCF010000362.1 GCA_025360455.1 Opitutaceae bacterium
TTCGTAGCTCGATACCATCGAGCGAAGTAGGGCCCAATCGTTCTCATTCTCCTAATCCTTCTCGTTCTCTCATTTCAAAGCGCGCCCTCACCGGCGCGCTTTTCTTTTGGTCGGGCGTGACCGCTGGGCGCGCCGCAAGGATTCTGCTGGCCAGCAGAACGGACGGCCCAGCGGGGTGAAGTGCGAAGCCTTCACCGTCCATCCCTGCCTTAACGTTGCGCGATTGATCTTACGCAACTTTCTCCGAGCGACTAATAGCGTGATCCTGGACGATGGGGACGCGAAAGGTTTCACCGGGACTGACGGCGAGCAATCGCGGCGGGCGATCACCGAGCGCGGCCCGGAGCCGGGCAGCGGGTTCGTGCATTGCCTCAACGCTAAGCCGGAAGGTCTCGTGGTGAATGGGGACAAAATTCAGGGCTCCGGCCTGGCGGGCCATGTCGACCGCCTGTTCGGGACTGCAATGGGCGTGGATCCATGGATCGTACGCGCCGATCGGCATCAGCATGAGATCGATCGGGCGCAGCGGATTATTGAGCGAGGCAAAGGCGTTCGTGTACGCGGTGTCACCCGCAAAACAGATCGAGTGCCCGTCGCGTTCCAAAAGATAGCCGTTGTAGCCGCGATGCTCGTCGCGCACCATGCGGGCGCCCCAATGCGCGACTTCCACCGCGGTCACTACAATCGGCCCGCGTGCGGTTGCGATGGTTTTGCGCTGGCCCCAGTCGAGCTCGTGGACATTGCGGAAACCGTGGCAATGCAACAGATCCGCCGTGGCACGGGCGGTTACGACCGGCGTTTGTCGGTTAAATTTTCGCAGACTCCAGACATCGAAATGATCAAAGTGGGCGTGACTCAGCACGATGACGTCGGGCGCGGGCACCTTTTTCACCGGCAGGGCCGGCGAGAAATAGCGTTTGGGTCCGAGAATAAACGGCGGGACACCGGGACCGACCCGCTTGGAAAACACCGGATCGGTGAGCACGCGGACTCCCAGGAAATTGATCAAAACGGTGGAATGCCCGAGTACGCTCCCGGTAATTTCGGTGTCGCTCCATTCGGAAGGACGAGGACGCGAAACCGTCGAGAGCGGCGCACCACGTCCATCAAAAATCATTTGCCGGATAAACTTAAGGCGAGGCATGGGTGCAAGGGAATCGAAACTGCCCAAAAGTCGAATCGAGAGATGCGGTTGACTCCGCGCCAGACGACGGTGAAAGCCTCGGCGAAGGATGATGCGAAGCTATACGAGACCGGCTGAATAGCGCAGCCAATACGCAGTCACCTGCCGGATCGTGACTCGGTCTCGCAGCCCCCATCCTGCTTGAGAGATGAGATCAAGATGAAGTTTGAGGGGATCCTGAGGCAAGAGGTGCAGCTGGAGCATGCTGGACAATTGGTCGCTTCAGCAGGTGCTGGTGTCGCTGGAATTCAAGGTTGGCCTCAAGTAGGCGCTCTACTTCTGCGAGAGAATAACCGAGTTCTTTGAGCAAGTTCATCTGCATAAGCATGTCGAGTCGCTTAAGGTTGATCCAGAGGTTGCGGCCGCCGATTTCCTCGCGATCGGCAGTCTTGCCCCAGTGGGTGTAGTAGTTCCGGGTTGCGACGATAGCCCGGTTGGTCATGGCCCGGATGGGAGCGTCGCCAAAGAAGTTTTCGAAGAGCGCAGTCAGGCGGTCGAGGCGGTGGTAAAGCGTGAGGTCATTGCCGCGAGCGAGTTTCTCGCTGATCATGCTCCGATGCTCGTCGGGCAGTGAGTCGACGATCTGTTCCTTGAGTTTCCGGTAAACATTGTAGGGGATGAGTTTCTCGGTGGAGGAATCACGGTGATAGACTTCGACGGCTTGGGCGAGGAGTAGAAATTGAATATTGAGGTAGTCGAAGCGGGTCTTGCGGGTACTGAAGTAGAGATTCATCGCCGTGCTGCTCGTCTCGTGGAGCTTGAACCAAGCGTCGAAGGCGGCTTGTGAGGAGATCGGGAGCTGACCAAGGGTGAAGAGGCGGTTGATTAATTTGAGCTTCGGTGGCTTTTCAGAGAAGGATAATGCCTCGAAATACAACGGCAATGGAAGCGGCCGTTCGAGCCTGCTGCCCGCGTATTTGCGGATCGTGGCGGCATAGGCAGTGACACTCTGGATCGAGACGTTTTCGTCGAGGCCGAAGGCAACGAGGTGGGCCAACCGGTGAACGATTGTTAGAAAGTCTTCGAGAGCTGTTGGCGCGACGGAGCGCAGCCGGAGATAGGCGGTCTGCGTGATTTTTGCAGACTTCAGCGGTGCATTCGGCACCGACCACTCAAATTCGCACCCGAGGGAAAAGCGGTCATCATGCCAGAGTTCGCGTTTACCGGGCGGGGTGTACTCGATGGAGTACTTCCTTTCCGGCCCTTTGGCCAGGGAGGTCGTGAAGCCGGTAATCGCTAGCCATTCGTCGAGGCCCTCGATGGAGAACTTGAGCTCATCGAAGAGTATCTTTTCGCCGACGTCATAGGCGACCCCGAAGATCGCGGTCCGGGGATGTAATTTATTTTCTGCGGGGATGCCACTCGTGTTGAAGGGTGCGCTGGATAGGAAGCAGTCTTCGAGTGTAACGAGACCATGCTCGGTCACTTCACCAATCACGCGCGCGAAGGAGGAAGGCGGTTGGAACGGGTTTCCGCCGTCGAGTCGGCCGAGGACCTCAAGGCGAATGAGGCCGCCATCCTTGATGGTGAGCGTACCTGACAGTGATTTGTCAGGCGTCGACGGCAGCCAGAAACGGCCGGGGAGTTTGATGGCAGGGTCTATTCTCATGGTTTATGTTGGTCGTCGTGCCGGTCATGACGTGGGTAACGACCGACATCGAGAGTGACGATGAGGGCAAAGATGATTCAGATGAGAGCCGAAAGGATCCTAATCCCGGAGTGAAAATCATTGCGGTTAACCCGATTGACTAAGAAGCGACGCGAGGCCGGACCCGAATGTCGTTTCTCGCAGACCCATGAAGCGGATGGCTTCGACGCCCTTTGCGGATACATCCGCTTCGCCTTCAACCGTGACAACCATTTCCCGTTCTGCGGTCTTGGAGATGATATTCTCCGGATGGACCGTGTAATACCCGAAACCGATGGTCGAAAGGCCGGGAGTCTCGCGAAATTCCTCGGACTGTTCCCGGACGGAGACCCGCACTTCAACCGAGAACTTGTTGTCCGTATCCGGCTCCTGGCCAAACGTGAGGTGGGATGCGTGGGCATTCTCGTAACCGACAATTCCAAGAAATTCGCGTCGGTTCATGGAAAAGAGCGGGTCGAGCGGACCGCGGGTGTAGGCGAGCTGCTGTCGGAGAAAATCCACGAGTTGCGCTTCATGTGCTTTCACGGCCTCAATCACGCGGCGCTTACCCTCCATGATGATCGCGGCGATTTTGGCAGAGATTTCCTCGTCGAGCCGCTTCTCAAGTGTGGCAAGTGATTCGGCGATGGTGAGCTGAACATTCGCTTCGTCGGCGAGCAGACGGACGCCATCGAGTCGGAAGCCGCTGTCTTGGGAGACGAGAATCGCGTGGTGGTACTTCCGCTGAACCATGTCGTCAATGACCGAGCACAGGATAACCGTGTCGTGGAACCCTTGCCCCTTTTCGCCGAACGCCCCGCGGCGCTGGAGGGCTAGCTCGGTGTAATGGGAAGCGAGACGATCAATGGTCGGGACCAAGCGGAATTGTTCCGTGAAGTCCTTGGTATGTGCGACCAGGCCGATACGCATCTCAGCCAGGTCCGGTAGGCGAGAGGGTTCGCCGCCTTGGGTGAATCCCAAGGCGGCGCGGTTGAAGGACTTGATTTGCTCCGCGACCCGCTGGTGTTTCGAGAAGAGTTCCCGCAGCCAATGCTCAGTGATTTCGCGGTGAACGAGCTCGGGCAGGCCAATATCGAGGTCCGCAGCGCGCGCCTTGCCCAGCACCTGCAGGAGCTGGGCGGAAGGGAAAGGCCAGCCGCCACCCAGCAGGATGTTGCTGTCGAAGTAGACTGCCTGGGGGCGGGACGTGGTCTTGCTCATGATCAAATGGTGCGAACAGTTTGAGACTAGGAACTGGCGCGGGCGAATGAAATCATAGCGAGAATTCGCTGATCAAGCGGCTTCGGGCCCGGAAGATAGCACACCGGCTATCGATCAGCCTGATTTGGAGTCCAGAAAGGGTGTCTGGTTTCAATCGTTACAATCTGCTCGGCCTAAAATCGTCTGAGTAAAACTGAGCCCAAAACACTCACCCGCCCGCGAGCACTTCGCCGGTGGCTTGCGCCGGCGCGGACTCCGCCACCAGCCGGTGGACGCGATACATCAGCAGCATCGTCAGCACCGTCGCGACCGACACCGCGATGCCGATGCGGGGATAGTGTTCCATCCGGCCCGAAGGCCCCTGATAAACCAGCAGGCCGGCCAGGTAGGACGCAATGCCTCCCGCCATCTGTTGCAGGGAGGAACTGATCGACATGTAGGCGCCGCGATCCTGTGGCCCGGGCACGGCGGACGTCAGCGCCCCCGCCGCCGTCATGCGCCCGGTGACACACGCGAACATCACCACGTTAACGGCAATCATCTTCCAGAGCGGCGCGTTCTCCAGCTGGGTATAATAGAGAACGACCACGATCACGATCGAACTCGCGGCGCAAAACATGACGTACTTCCCGAACCGGTCGCTCAACCGCCCGATCAACGGACCGAAGATGAGCGAGCATCCCCCGGTGATCGCGTACAGGATCGGGAGCCGGTCCAGCGTAATGTGCTGGTTGTTCACCGTGAACGCGCTGGCGAATGGCATCAGCATGAACCCGCCCGTCGCCAGCAGCATCGTCGCCGCGAATCCCACCCAGTACCGCGACGAGGTTGCGGTCTTCCACAGGTGTTTCACGGGATGCTGGTGCCGGGTCTGTTCCAGGTGCGTATCCACCGGCGGCATGCGCAGGAC
>JANYCF010000042.1 GCA_025360455.1 Opitutaceae bacterium
AGAAAGGTGGAACTCGGTTTTTGGATGGGTTTGTTCGATGTGTTTAGGAGAAAATTTGTTTAGAGGTCGGGTTCTATCCAAAGAAGAGTAAACCTAACCGCTAGCGGCGCCATGGCCGAGTCCGCCAACATTGCCCGCCACCTGCCGCTCATGGCGGCCCGCCAGCCGGATCACCCGGCGATCAAAATCCCGCGCGGCAGAACCACCGACGGTCGCATCGACTACCTAACCTTATCCTTCGCTCAACTCGATACCGAGGTGAATGCGTGGGTGGAAAAACTCTCGACCCGAGGTGTGCAACCCGGCGACCGTGTCCTCGTGATGGTGAAACAAGGCCTGCCGCTCATCGCCGCTGCCTTCGCTCTCTTCAAACTCGGGGCTGTTCCCGTAATCATCGACCCCGGCATGGGCCGGAAAAATTTCCTCGCTTGCGTCGCCCGCTCCAAGCCCCGCGTTCTCCTCGGTATCCCGCTCGCGCAAATTTTAAGCCACGTCTTCCGCTCTGCCTTCGCCACGGTTAAAATCCGCATCTGGACCAGCAGCTCCGCCACCAGTCGGCTTTCCTCTCGCTCTCAGCTCTCAGCTCTCAACTCTCAACTTGTCGCGAGCAACGCGAGCGACCTCGCGGCAGTACTCTTCACTTCCGGTTCCACCGGCGCACCCAAAGGCGTGTGCTACGAACACGGCATGTTCGAGGCCCAAGTCCGGCTCATCCGCGACACCTACAAGATCCAGCCGGGAGAAGTGGATCTGCCAATGCTGCCTATCTTCGCGCTCTTCAACCCAGCTCTCGGCATGACAACCATCGTCCCCGAAATCGACCCGTCGCGTCCGGCTGCGGTCGATCCGGCCAAAATCGTTCAGGCCATTTTGCAGGAAGGCGTCACCAACTCCTTCGGCTCACCCACTCTCTGGGACAAGATCGCCCTGTACTGTATCACGCACCAAATCAAACTGCCCAGCATGCGCCGCATTCTTTGCGCGGGCGCACCCGTACCTGCGGCGCTTTGGGATAAATCCCGGGTGTTTCTTCCCAACGGTCGGATGCACAGTCCGTATGGTGCCACGGAAGCACTGCCGGTTTGCAGCATCATTTCGGATGATGTTCCGGGCCGCTCAGTCGCGGGGGCATGTGTCGGCCGACCGGTCGCCGGAATGGAGGTGCGGATCATCCGCATCAGCGATGCACCGATCGCTAATCTGGCCGAAGTGCAGATTCTTCCCGTCGGCGAAATCGGCGAGATCATTGTCTCCGGTCCCACCGTCACGAAAGAGTACGACGGACTGCCTGCGGCCACCGCTGCGGCAAAGATTCAGTTTTCTGGCTCTCAACTCTCAGCTCCCAACTCTCAGCTAGCCGCCTCAGGCGGCTGTTTTCACCGGCTGGGCGACTGCGGCTATTGGGACACAGAAGGCCGGTTGTGGTTTGTCGGCCGCAAGGCCGAGTGCGTGGAAACGACCGCCGGTCCGCTCTTCACCGAACCCTGCGAACAGGTCTTCCGCCAAAACGAATGTGTCGTGCGATGCGCCCTCATCGGTCTTGGGCCGCGTGAAGCGCAGACCCCGGCGCTGGTTGTCCAGATTCTGACGATCCTCGATCCTCGGGAAAAACCCGCCATCGCCCGCGATCTGCGCCAGCTTGCTCTCCAGCATCCGCACACCGCCGGCATCACGAAGTTCTTCTTCCATCCGTCGCTTCCGGTCGATGTGCGCCACAACGCGAAGATCCACCGGCTCACGCTTGCACAATGGGCCGCGACCGCTAAGTCGTATGACACTGAATCCAACTCGTGAATGATCTCGTTTTCATAACCGGCGCCAGCGGTTTCATCGGCGGACAGATCGCGGAACGATTACTCGCGGACGGCCGTCGCGTCCGTGTCTTAGCCCGGCAACCTTTGCCTGAACTGGAAAAGCTCGGTGCCGAAATCGTGTTGGGTGATTTGGAAAGCCCTGCCATGCTTTACCGCGGCTGCAATGGCGCAGCCACCGTGTTTCATGTTGCCGGTCGGGTAGGGGTGTGGGGTCCGGCAGAAGACTTTAATCGCATCAACGTCGAAGGCACTCGCAACGTCATCGCCGCCTGCCATACCGCCGGGGTCAAACGCCTGATCTACACCAGCTCGCCGAGTGTCGTCTACAACGGAGGCGATCTGGCCGGAGTCGATGAGTCCGCGCCGCTTTGCACCGTCGCACCGTGCGCCTATCCGCCGAGCAAAGCCGCCGCCGAGCGACTCGTCAGTGCCGCGCATTCCCCTGAGCTCGCCACTATTTCACTGCGGCCGCACCTTGTCTGGGGACTCGGTGACAAAAATATCGTCCCCCGTCTTCTGGCACTTGCGGCCGCCGGTCGCTTAAAAATTGTCGGTTCCGGCCAGAACAAAGTCGACATGACGCACATCACCAACGTCGTCGACGCCCACCTTCTCGCCGAACGCGCCTTATCTGCTGTAGCCGGGCTCGCTGAGCCCGGTTCGGCATCTCCCGGCGGCAAAGCCTACTTCATCACCAATGGAGAACCGGTCGTACTCTGGGATTGGGTGAACGAACTCCTGCGCGGACTCGGCCGCCCGGAACTCACCAAACGAATTTCGCTCAAGAGGGCCTATCGCATCGGCGGTTTCATGGAAAAAATCTGGAGCATCCTCCCGCTGCGCAGCGAACCCCCGATGACCCGTTTCGTCGCCAAGGAACTGGCCACCGACCACTGGTTCAATATTTCCGCCGCCCGCCGCGACCTCGGCTACAACCCCCGCATCACGATGGCCGCCGGCACTGCGGAGCTGATTGAGCATTTGAAGAGAAACCGGCTGTAACCGTTTTTCTTAGCTGTAGGAGCGGCTTTATGCCGCGATACGAACGTTTATCGCGGCATAAA
>JANYCF010000054.1 GCA_025360455.1 Opitutaceae bacterium
CGGTGCCGGGTTCGCCGGCGACGAGGCAGAGGCCGCCTTGCTGGCAGTGCACGCGCAACACCTCGAGGATTTCCTGCTGGTGCGGGAGGAGCAGTTGGCCGTCGGGATCGAAGGGATTTTTCTGGAGACCGAAGTGGGCGCGAATCATAGACGGAGAGGAAAAGTGAGGGTGTAAGGGAAAGGGCTCGGAGGTTCATGGGGTGGGCGGGGTTGAGGTGTCCGTCGGGTCACACTTTGCCCTCTCATTTTCACTTTCCCTGGTCCAAGCCGTCTACTTGGCCCGAAATCGGCTATAAACTGTGGGGTGGCTGAAAAGCGACACCTGTGTGGCTGGAAGTCCGGTTGCTGTTGCTCTCTAAACTCAATTTTTCCTCTTCTGTGATTCGCTGCGGACCTTCCGGGGCGAAATATTCGATAATTTATCAAAAATCCCCTATACATCGCCTTGACCCCGGGTCGCCGGGTATTTCAATCTCAATCTTTCGCGACCTTTGCCGCGCAGCCCAAACACCCAGCTTCCACACCACACCACGATGTCGTCCGCCGCTCGGCCCCCTCATTTTAACATGTCCAATAAGAATGATACCCTCAGCGCCACCCGTTCGATCGGGCCTGGCCGGCCCGCTAAGCAGGGCCTTTATGATCCGTGGTTTGAGCATGATGCCTGCGGCGTCGGCTTCGTGGTGGATATGAAGGGACGCAAATCCCACAAGACTTTGCAGGACGGCCTCCAAATTCTGCGCAACCTCGATCATCGCGGCGCGGCGGGTGCCGAAATTAACACCGGTGATGGCGCCGGCATTCTGATTCAGATGCCGCATGAGTTTCTTAAGATCGCCGCCAAGAAAGCGAAGATCGTGCTGCCTGACGCCGGCCACTATGGCTGCGGTATTTTCTTCATGCCACGCAACCCGAGCATGCGCCGTAAACTTGAGCAATGCCTCGAGCAGATCGTGCAATCCGAGGGCCAGATATTCCTCGGCTGGCGTACTGTTCCGGTCGACAATTCCTCTCTCGGCGATTCCGCCAAGTCTTCCGAGCCGGTCATGCGCCAAGCCTTCATCGGCCGCAGCGAGAGTGTGAAGGATGAATTGGTTTTCGAACGGAAACTCTACCTTATCCGCAAGCGCGGTTACACCGAGATCCGCATGTCCACGATGGACGGCGCCCAGTATTGGTATGTCTCGAGTCTTTCCTGCAAGACGATCGTCTACAAGGGCCAGCTCCTCACCGAGCAGCTCGATAAGTATTTCACCGATCTGCGCGATCCTGCGATGGAGACCGCCTTGGCGCTCGTGCACTCGCGTTTCAGCACGAACACTTTTCCCAGCTGGGATCGCGCGCACCCGTATCGCTACGTCGCCCACAACGGCGAGATCAACACGCTCCGCGGTAACATCAATTGGATGCACGCTCGCGAAGCGCTCTTCGAGTCCGAGGCCTTTGGCGACGACATGAAGAAGATTCTCCCGATCATCAATCCGAACGGCAGCGATTCGGCGATGTTCGACAACACCCTCGAACTCCTCGTGCTCGCCGGTCGCCCGATGGCGCACGCGATCATGATGATGATCCCCGAGCCCTGGTCGAATGACGACCAGATGAACCCCGCCCGTCGCGCTTTCTATCAATACCACGCGTGCTTGATGGAACCGTGGGACGGCCCCGCCGCCATCGCGTTCACGGATGGCAAGCAGATCGGCGCCATTCTCGACCGCAATGGTCTGCGCCCCTCCCGCTTCTGCGTCACCAAGGACGGCCTTGTCATCATGGCCTCAGAGACAGGCGTGCTCGACATTCCGCCGGAGGACATTGTCAGCAAAGGCCGCCTCCAACCCGGCCGCATGTTTTTGGTCGATACCGAACAGGGCCGCATCATCGAGGACGAAGAAATCAAGCAGCAGTTCGCCGCCGAGCGTCCGTACGCCCAGTGGATTGAGGAACATCTCGTGCACCTGAGCGATTTGCCTGATGCTCCCGAGATTCCCTTACCCGATCACGAGACGCTGCTCCAGCGCCAGATCGCTTTCGGCTACACGCACGAAGACGAACGCATCATCATCGCCCCGATGGCCCGCGATGGCGTCGAGGCAATCGGTTCGATGGGCAACGATACCGCGCTCGCGGTGCTCTCGAACAAGCCGCGTTTGCTCTACGATTATTTTCAACAGCTTTTTGCGCAGGTCACGAATCCGCCGATCGATTGTATTCGCGAAGAAATCATCACCTCCTCCGAAACCCGCTTGGGCTCCGAGGGAAATTTGCTCCATCCCGGCCCGACCGCTTGCCGTCGCGTCGAGCTGAAGTGGCCCGTTCTCACCAACGAAGAGTTCGCCAAGATCCGGCGCATGGAATTGCCCGGACTCAAGATCGGTGTACTCAGTTCTCTTTTTCGCGTTTCCCGCGGCGAGAAAGGGCTGGCCAAGTCCATGGAAGAAATCTGCATCATGGCCCGCCGCATGATCGAGGAAGACGACGTCAATGTCATCATCCTCAGCGATCGCGGCGTGAGCAAAGAGTTTGCCCCGATTCCCGCGCTGCTCGCCGTCGCCGGCTTGCATCACTATCTCATTCGCGAAGGCCTGCGCACGCGCGCCAGTCTCGTCCTCGAGACCGGTGAAGCCCGCGAAGTCCACCACTTCGCGCTGCTCATCGGCTACGGCATCAGCGCCGTCAATCCGTACGTCGCCTTTGAGACGATCGACGACATGATCCGCGAAGGCGCGTTGCTGAACATCGATCACAAGAAAGCCTGCTACAATTTCGTGAAGGCCGCCTCCAAGGGCGTTATCAAGGTCATGTCCAAAATGGGCATCTCCGCCATCCAGAGTTATCGCGGCGCCCAAGTGTTCGAGGCGCTCGGTATTCGCCAGGACGTCATCGATCATTATTTCACATGGACCGCTTCCCGCGTCGGCGGCATCGGGCTCGATGTCATCGCGCAGGAGGTGCTCATGCGCCACCGCGCGGCTTATCCCGAACGCCAAACCGATGGCCACGTACTTCCGGTTGGCGGCATCTATCAATGGCGCGCCGAAGGTGAAGCCCATCTCTTCACGCCCGAGTCGATTCATCATCTGCAAAAGGCGACGCGTCTCGGCAGCTATCCCGCGTTCAAAGCCTACTCGAAGCTCGTCAACGAACAGGGCAACAAGCTTTGCACGTTGCGCAGTCTCCTCGATTTCAAGGGCGGCGCGACGGCAATCCCGCTCTCCGAAGTCGAGTCCGTGGAAAGTATCTGCAAACGTTTCAAGACGGGCGCGATGTCCTACGGCTCCATCTCCAGCGAAGCGCACGAAACGCTCGCCATCGCGATGAATCGTATCGGCGGTAAGTCCAACACGGGCGAGGGCGGCGAAGATCCCGCACGTTTCGTGCCGATGGCGAATGGCGACTCGAAGAATTCTGCGATCAAGCAGGTCGCTTCCGGCCGCTTCGGTGTCACGAGCGAATACCTCGTCAGCGCCAAGGAACTCCAGATCAAGATGGCGCAGGGTGCCAAGCCCGGCGAGGGCGGCCAGTTGCCCGGCTCCAAAGTTTATCCGTGGGTCGCCAAGACGCGCGGCACCACCGCCGGCGTGGGTCTTATTTCCCCGCCGCCGCACCACGACATCTATTCGATCGAGGATTTGGCCGAGCTGATTCATGATTTGAAGAACGGTAATCGCCACGCCCGCATCAGCGTGAAGCTCGTCTCCGAAGTCGGCGTCGGCACCATCGCCGCCGGCGTCGCCAAAGCGCACGCTGACGTCGTTCTCATCTCCGGCTACGACGGTGGCACCGGCGCTTCGCCGCAAACCTCGTTGCAACACGCGGGGCTCCCGTGGGAACTCGGCCTCGCCGAAACTCACCAGACGCTCGTGCTTAATAATCTCCGCAGCCGCATCGCCGTCGAAACCGACGGTCAGCTCAAGACCGGTCGCGATGTCGTCATCGCCGCGCTGCTCGGCGCGGAAGAATTCGGTTTCGCCACCGCACCACTCGTCACCACGGGTTGCATCATGATGCGCGTTTGCCATCTCAACACCTGTCCGACCGGCATCGCCACGCAGGACCCGAAATTGCGCGCCCTTTACACCGGCAAGCCGGAGTATGTTGTTAACTTCATGCGCTTCGTCGCCGAGGAAGTTCGCGAAATCATGGCTCAACTCGGTTTCCGCACGGTGGAAGAAATGGTCGGCCAAGTCGGCTGTCTCGAACCCCGCAAGGCCATCGACCATTG
>JANYCF010000068.1 GCA_025360455.1 Opitutaceae bacterium
CGTGGCCCGGTCGAATTCCCGTTCCGTGGGCGAGACTCCGGCCGCATCCTGAAACCCGTAATCGTGACCGAACAACCCGACGTAGAGGGCGCAACGGTCCACTTCGCCGAAGTAAACCTCATCCACCCGGAGATCCGCCGCCGGCAGATCCTCAAACAGGAAGACGTCGAAAAACCGGCTCAGCAACGGATCGCCCCGCAGGTAGTCGCGCAACGCCACCCGCTCCGCCGCGAATTCCTTCTGCACGGAGCTGATGAAGATGCGCTTTTTGGCGGACATGGGCGGGATCAGTAGCGAGTAGCGGGTAGAGAGTAGCGAGCAGGAAGAAACACAGGAGAGCTTTCGAGGGAAAAAGTTGAGAGCGGGTCGGGCGTGGACGGGGGATTAGGCAGAACAGTGAGCCGGGCGGTGGGCTCAGACCAAGGTTTTCATAGGGAAAACCAGTCGATTAAGTCAAAACGTCGGGTACGGGTTTACGATTACGCAAAACGACCTAACGATTACTTCAGGATTTGGCCTTGGCTGATGCCCGCATTAATTACTGCATGGCAATGCAATGGACGCGACTGGTGATTACGACAGAATGGTGATAGATTAGTGATAGATTAATCGCCCGCCGACCGGAGCACATAACGGGTGCTTCGACCGCGACCGACCGCCTGAATTAAATTCAGATCGACCAGCGCCCCGAGATCACGATTGACCGTCTGATAGGCGACATCGAAGCGCTTGCGGCACCAGCCACTGGTGACGGCACCAGACTTCTGCGCATGAAGAAGAATCGCGCGCTGCCTCTTATTGAGCTGCTCCTCCACCGCCGCCGTAATCGGACCGCTGACCCCGGCCGGTAGGATGAGCCGGTCATAATTTCCCGCCGGGCCGGGCAAGGTGACAATGAAAAAACCGTCCTGTTGCCCGAACAGCGGAACCTCAAGTCCGTGGTTGAGCATGGCGTCCTGCATCCGGGCGAAGCCGCTGCCGCGTTGCTCCATCACGCCGAGCGTGGCCAGCGTCTGGGCGATCAGCGGATTGCGGGAACAGGGCTTGTATCCGCCGCGGCGGAGTTTGGCGAGGGTCAGCGGCTTGGGCGGATAGCCGGGGCTGGAAATTTCCACGCGATCACTGAAGACCCGGACGAAGATCTTCCGGGCCGCATCGTCGTAGCTGCGATGGGCGACCGCGTTGACCAGGGCTTCGCGCAGTGCCGCGACGGGATATTCGTCGAGGCGCAGGTTGTTCAATCCGACCACGCGTCGGGGATGAAAGGTGTGATCGTCGATGAACTTGAGGGCGTGGTCCAGTACGTGGGCCAACGGAGCGTTGATCGTCACCTGCCCCTTGGGTCGGCCACTGACGCGAGTTTCGTCGTAGGCGTCAGCCAGGATCTCGCATTGGGGAAAGCGGAAGGCCGGGCTGGGTCCGAAAAGCAGCAAGGCGGCCGCAGTGGCACGGAAGGTGTTTTTCTCCTGGCCCGGCACCGCCAGTCCGCGCGTTTGGAGCGCTTCCGCAGGAGAGCGCCAGATCCTTTCCGGATCGCCCGACACGGTTTGCTGGTTGAACCGGTCGAGCAGAGCTTGGTCGAGGCTCTCGACGGAAACATTCGCCAGGACGGTGGATTCAAAGGTCGAGGCCGCGTCGATCAGCTGCTCGCTCTCGCTCACGTCGGCCGAAGTGGCTTTGAGACCAAAGACGTCCGCCAAAGCGCACCGGAGGGCCTCGAGCATCGCCGGCTTGAGGTCCTCGCGGTCGTGGAAACGCACGTATTTGTAGCCGTCCTTTTTCGTTTCCGCGAAAAACGCCTTCGCTTCGGCATTGCGCGCCTCGTCCTGGGCGCCCTTCAGAAAAACGATCGTGGGCAGCTTCAGTTTCTGGGCCAGCCGGTATTCATGATGGGTGGCGGACAGTTCCCCGTCGAGCTGGCCATACTCGTGGGCGATGATCAAAACATAGAGCGCGCAGCCGTGCAGTGTTTCCAGGTAACCTTTCGGCGCCGGCCGGGCCGCCGGCGGCTCCTTTTCAAACAGCACCGGCACGCAATGCTGCAGGAGAAACGGATCAGTCGCGACGAGACTGGCCACGGCCGCCCGCTCCAACTCCAATTCCTTCTGCACGGAGCTGATGAAGATGCGCTTTTTGGCGGACATGACGGCGGTGGGGCAAATGAGCTGGGCAGAATAATTACGCGACGAGCTCCCCGCTCATCAGCCGCGGCAGCAAAAGGTCGCGGGCGCGGGTGAGTTTGGCAGTGTAATTTTCGAGCACGGTGATCTGCTTTCTG
>JANYCF010000114.1 GCA_025360455.1 Opitutaceae bacterium
GAGATCGATGCCTGGCGGCAGGAACTGCATCGCGACTTCGAACAGGCGCTTGCCGAAACGAAACTTCCCGAGCGCCCGGACTATGAACGAGTGAACGCGTTCCTGATTGAAGCACGCCGTGAAGCGGCAAAAGCTAGTCAGGTTAAATCCCAAACCCATCAATGAATCCCCTCGAAGTATTGCTTGAGAAAGTCTCTCCCAACGGGAATGTCATTGCGGTGGTGGAGCAGGGCGAAGGGACTTGTTACTTTTACATGAAGGGGCAACCAGAGGACGAATTTGGCGTGAAATCGTGTTGGGTACGAAATCTTCGGACAGCACCTGAAGTGCTGGATGTGGCAGCGATGCGCGAGGGAACTCCACCACTACTGCCGCGCGCTTGTTGCCGTCATCCAGAGGGAGCGGCATCGTTTCGCGAAGAGGATCTAGAATTGATTTGGTCTGAAGAAGGCGACTCCGCCGCGCTATTTGAAAAGGGAGATCTGCTGGCGGTCATTCCCTTGTGGAGCGGGAAAAACGGCTTTTCGGGTTATGCGCGCGATTGTATCGCGGAGAGCACCCTGTGCTGGCCTTTGGGAACTGCCGACACGAATGCCCAGTTTGCAAGATTTGAGCGGGCGCGGCGTTGGTGGAAGCTTTGGGATGAAACAGAAAGTCCATGGCCGCGTTGGCAATCGTCTGTGTGCGCCGTAATCGAGTCTGCGTTGGGCAAGTACTCTAACTTTTATGCTATCGACGGCGGTGGCTGGCCCCCAAAAGCACTCGTCCGAACACCTTCACGCGACGATGTCTATCTTTCGACCGTAGGCATCGCCTTGCGTCCGCAACCGGGAGCCGAATTTTTGGCTGACTCCCGCCCGCAACGACGTATCGAACTCGCCGTGCGGCTGCCTGGTGTGCTGCCGGACAAGGCAATCAAGCAAGTAGCGGCCTATGTCAGCGGGCAGTCCGATTTGCCGTGGACGCAACACACGTGGCTTGGGTCCGGTCATACACTTCCCGCCGATACATTTGGTGAACTTTCGGGCGGAAAGTTTCCTTTCGTGCTGCTGCTGTCAGAGCCGGCCGGTTTTCCCCAGATGAACCTTCCGCTGATTGATGACGATCCGGTCACCGTTCTCTGGCTAATTCCGATCAGTGATCGTGAACGCTCATACGCAAAGGAACATGGATCGGCCAAACTCGTGGCTAGGCTTGTCCACCAGGCAGGAACCTCTTGGCATCGGCATGATCGCGACGAAACGACATAAACCCAAACGACATGCCCGCCTTCATCATCGACCCGCGCCTCCACCAGATCGTTGCCGCGCAGCCCTACCCATTGCTTTTCGCAACGATCAGTGGCGCCCATCTCTACGGGTTTCCGTCGCCGGACTCGGATTTCGATCTGCGCGGTGCGCACATTCTCCCCGTCGATAAGATCGCCGGTCTCGAAGTTGCTGACGAGACATTGGAAGATTCACGGATAATCGAGGGAATGGACATGGACATCGTCAGTCACGACGCGAGGAAGTTCTTCAAACTCCTGCTCAAGAAAAACGGCTATGTGCTTGAACAGCTTTATTCTCCGCTCATGGTCCAGACGTCACCCGGACACGAGGAACTGAAAGCCATCGCTCGCGGCTGCATCACCCGGCACCACTCCCACCATTATTTCGGTTTCGCCGAAACCCAGTGGAAGCTGTTCCTCAAAGAGACGCAGCGCCGCGTGAAGCCTTTGCTCTATGTCTATCGGGTTTTGCTCACCGGCATCTGGCTGATGCGCACCGGTGTGATCGAGGCGAACTTGGTCAAACTGAACGAGACCTTCGAACTGCCCTACATTCCTGACTTGGTTGCACGCAAGCTGGGTGGACCCGAACAATCGACGCTGGACGATGCCGATCTCGCCTTTCACGAGTCGGAATACCAAAGACTGCGCGTCGAGCTGCAGACTGCCCACGATGCGAGTACCTTGATCGAAGCCCCAGCCGAAGCTACCCGGGCGCGCTTGTACGACCTGCTGATACGTTTGCGCATGACCGGATCAAGTCTTCCGAAATGAACCATTGCGAAATTCATGCGTGGCAAACTCTGTGGCACACGCTCGGTGCGCGCGGTGACTTTTCGCTTTGGCACCGGCGGCTGGTGACGGCGTATGGCGAGAGACACCGGCACTACCACAACCTCCAGCATATCGAGGAATGTCTGGCTGAGTTGGCTGCGGCGGAAGTGGCGACGGAGTCGCGCGAGTCGATCGGCATGGCGTTGTGGTTTCATGATGCGGTTTATGAACCGCGTTCGGCAACGAACGAGGAGGACAGTGCGCGGCTGGCAGAGGAGTGCCTGACCGGTGTCGGAGTAGCTGCGAATCGTGTGGCTGAAATCAGCCGCCTGATTCTCGCGACGAAAACCCACCGAGCGGAAGGACGCGACGCCGCGATGCTGCTCGACATCGATCTAGCCATTCTGGGCCAGCCCTCGGCCCGTTTCTGGCAATACGAAGAAGCGATCCGCGCCGAGTACGCGTGGGTGCCGGAGGAAACCTTTCGCACCAAGCGCGCAGAAATCCTCAGCGGATTCCTGCAACGGCCTGCGCTCTACCAGACTCCAGACTTCAGCACTCGCTACGAAATCGCCGCCCGGACCAATCTGGCCGCGGCCATCGACCGGCTTTCCGCTGGTTCTTAGTGGCGGGAGGCCATAGCGAATGGCCCTCCGCTGAAGGATAATTTGCCACCATCATCACATGCAGCCGTCACCGATCACTGAACTTATCATCTCACTCGCACGCGCAGTTCGCGATGAGGGCGGACGGGCCTTGCTGGTCGGTGGCTGCGTGCGTGACCGGTTTTATGGCGTCGAGCCCAAGGACTTTGATGTGGAGGTCTTCGGGATTCATGCGGAAAAAATGGGAAGGCTTCTTGAAGGTGTAGCTGCCAATGTGATTCGTGTGGGCCGGAGTTTTCCGGTTTGGAAAATTTGGAATGAGGAGATGGGCACGGAAAACGCTATTGATGTCGCGCTCCCGCGCCGTGAGCCAAAAGCCGATGCCGTGGTTCTGGACCCCGGAATGACTTTTACCGAGGCAGCCAGTGGTCGGGACTTTACGATGAATGCTATCGGACTCGATCCGCTCACCGAGGAGATAATTGATCCCCATGGCGGTGTGGCCGATATCCACGACCGGGTGCTCCGGCATGTTTCGCCCCGTTTTTCCGAAGATCCGCTACGGGTTCTTCGCGGCATGCAATTTTGCGGCCGGTTCGGTCTCACCGCACATCCCGAAACCATCCGGTTTTGTCAGGGACTGAACTCTGATGGGATTTCAAGCGAGCGGTTGTTGGAAGAATGGAAGAAACTCATCCTGAAAGCAAAAGTGCCGAGCAAGGGACTTCAGTTTCTCGCCTCGACGGGGTGGGATCGATGCTTTCCCGAGTTGGCTGCGCTCAAAGGAGTCCCCCAGGAACCCGAGTGGCATCCCGAGGGCGATGCTTGGATTCACACCGGACATTGCCTGGATGCGTTTGCCAAGCGGCGCACCGGTGACGAGCAAAAGGATCTGCGGGTGGGCCTTGCTGTCCTTTGCCACGATTTTGGCAAGGCTACGCACACCAAGATAACCAATGGTCGTGTGACGGCCCACGGTCATGAAGAAGCCGGCGAAGCACCTGCCGAGGTATTTCTCCGACGGATGACCGATCAAACGGATCTCATCCAAGCAATCAAGGTTCTCGTGGGACGCCACATGGTGCCCGGCTCATTGCACAAAGAGGTGCTCAAGCAGGGCAAGCCGGAGGCCATGGACGCCTCAATTCGTCGGCTCGCACTTCAGCTCAGCAAACAAGGAAGTTCGCTCGATGATCTTGCTTTGGTTTGTGAATGCGATCGGGCCGGCCGGCCACCGCTCCCCGAGCATTCACCAGCGATCGAGTGGCTCCGTTCGCGTGCGCAGATCGGGAAGGTACTGCATGAAAAACCCAAAGCGTTGCTGCAAGGTCGTGACCTCATCGCTCTCGGACTCGCACCCGGAGTTGAATTCAAAGCGATCATTGATGAGGCATTCCAACGACAACTCGATGGTGGGATTACAAACCACGAAAATGCTGTGCTATTCGCACAAGATTGGATCCGTAATCCTAGAAACGACGGTTGATCGGGACAAAATAAGGCGGAGGTGATTGGCTGCGTGTTCGATGAAACAAAATATTGGCGCGGAAAATCCTCACCCGCCGGGTGAGCCGGAAAATCGATTGGTCCCGGGTGCGGCGACGTCCGC
>JANYCF010000159.1 GCA_025360455.1 Opitutaceae bacterium
CTCCTCGTGCTTGCCGGCGCGGGCTCGGGCAAGACCCGCACCCTGACCTACCGCGTTGCCTACCTTCTTTCCCAAGGCGTGAGGCCCGGCGAAATCCTTCTCCTCACTTTTACCAACAAGGCCGCCAAGGAGATGCTCCACCGCGTGCACGACCTTACCGGCATCGAACCCGCGCGCTTCTGGGGCGGCACCTTCCACTCCCTCGGCAACCGTGCCCTGCGCATGTACGGCGAGGCCATCAAACTCCCGAAGAACTTCACCATCCTCGACGCCGACGAATCCGAATCCCTCCTCAAGCAGTCCGTCGAGGCCTCCGACAAACTCTTCTTCAAGGACAAGACCAACCCCCGCCCGGGCCCCCTCTTCAGCGTCCTCTCCCTCGCGCGCAACACCCAGCTTTCCCTCGCCGACACCGTGGCGAAAAACTTCCCGCAGTACGCCGACATCGCCCACGTCTTCCCGAAGTTCGCCGAGGCCTACGCCAAGGCCAAGCGCGAGCAGTCGGTCGTGGACTACGACGATCTCCTCGAACTCTGGCTCAAGCTCCTCACCGAGGCGCCCGAGGTTGCCAAGTATTTCGCCAGCCGTTTCCGCCACGTGCTCGTCGACGAGTACCAGGACACCAACACCATCCAGGCGCAGATCGTCGACAAGCTCGCCGGCCACCATTGCGTGATGGCCGTGGGCGACGACGCCCAGTGCATCTACTCGTGGCGCGGCGCCGACTTTGAGAACATCATGTCGTTCCCCGAGCGGCACGCCGGCACCGTCATCCACCGCATCGAGACCAACTACCGCTCCACGCCTGAGATCCTGAATTTCGCCAACGGCGTCCTGAACGCCCAGCCCAAGGGCCGCCACTTCGACAAGGAACTCCGCGCCCACCGCGCCCACGGCCAGAAGCCCTTCATCGTCTCCACCATGGACGACCGCGAGCAGGCCGAGTTCATCCTCAAGCGCATCCACTCCCTCATCAACGACGACGGCGTCTCCGCCAACGAGATCGCCATCCTCTACCGCTCGCACTTCCTCGCCCTCGAGGTGCAGCTCGCGCTCTCCCGCGCCGGCATCCCGTACCAGATTACCAGCGGCGTGAAGTTTTTCGAGCGCCAGCACGTCCGCGACCTCATCGCCCTCCTCCGCTTCGTCTATAACCCCGCCGACGCCCAGGCCTGGCAACGCATCGCCATCCTCCTCCCGAAGATCGGCGAGAAGGGCGCGCAGAAAATCCACGCCACCGCCCTTGAACACGCGCGGTTCATGCAGAAGAATTTCATCGACGCCCTCGCCACCGACGACGTGAAGAGCAAGGTCGCAAAGGACGCCAAGGATGAGTGGGGCAACTTCTGCGCCTCGCTCCGCCAAGTCGCCGACGCCATGAGCACGCAGAAACCCAGCGACACCGTCACCGTCGCCATCGACGGTTGGTACGGCGACTACCTGAAAGGCGCGTATGCCGACTACACCGACCGCCTCGAGGAATTGAAGGCCCTCATCGGTTTCGCCAGCCGCTTTGAGGAGATGCAGGATCTCCTCGCGCAGATCGTGCTCCTCAACGGCGAGACCAGCGACAAGCAAGTCGATCCCAACGAGGAAGCGATCAAGCTCACCACCGTCCACCAAGCCAAAGGCCTCGAGTACGACGTCGTGTTTTTGATCGGAGCCGCCGATGGCCAATTCCCCGGCCGCCGCGCCATCGAAAGTGGAGATGTCGAGGAAGAGCGCCGCCTCTTCTACGTCGCCGTGACCAGAGCCAAGAACGAACTCTACATCAGCTACCCCAAAGTCGCGAGCCGCGCCGGCCCCGGCGGAATGATGCTGAATCCGTCGCGGTTTCTAGATGAATTGCCTGAAGACTTGTACGAAGAACTCAGGATTAAACGCAGTTACGGGTGGTGAAGGATATTCAAAAACCGCAATACGCAACGAAGCGTTCTGTAGACGTAAATAGTGGTTGCTGCCAGAATCGCGCATCATATTGCTCAAACTGATCCATGGCTAAAGAACGACAGCTTAACAACGCTCCGATTATTGAAGCGGTGGTGGATGGTCGCGTAAGAACTCCAATTGATTTCGAGGTTACTAAATTCAAGGACTTAGCCATCTTGAAAGTCTTCC
>JANYCF010000197.1 GCA_025360455.1 Opitutaceae bacterium
GCTGGCGGAGTTTTCCCACGATGACCGGATCGGGATGCTGGGATTAAAGGAAGTGACTCACGTCGGCTCGACCGATTATTTTTTCGATTTCTGGCTACGCTTAAATCATTTCACCCCTTCGGCTCTGATCGCCCACAATAGTTCGATTCTCCATATCGACATTCATCGTATAATTAGTGTCACCGCAGTGATCCTCCTGCTGTTGAACGTGCCACTCGTGTATCTGTTGTCGCGAGTCGTCGCCGGCCTAAAGAACGTCGTTTCACTTTTTATCGCCTGTCTTTATGTGCTATCGCCACTGAGTACCTATGCGGTGCATCAGGGCGCATTGGGACAATTATTGGCGGTGCAGGGCATCAGTCTATTGATCGTAATTCTTGCCCTGCTTATTCGAGAACCAAAAGGTGCAAGGAGACTTTGGCCTTGGGTGGGTTTACTCTTGGCCGCGTTTTGGTTGCTGGCTGGCAGCTATAATTTTATTTTGATAATCTGCTTCGCGCAGGCCGGTCCTTGGGTGCTTCGTCGAGTATGGATCAATTCGCCAATGAGACGTCTCAGCCGGATCGTTTGGGCAATTGGCCTTGCGCTATTTTTGTGCCTGCTCCTTTTCTGGACAAGATTTTCTGGGATCATTGAACGATTCCAACTATTTTCCGACCACGATTACGGTTGGAGCGTACCGCTGCTGACATGGGAAGGTTGGCTGGGATTAGTTGATGATATTTATCTTCAAGCCCTGCCCTCTCTGTGGCGATGGCCGCTGATGGGCGCGTTGGCCTTGGGCTGGCTGGGCTGGCTCCTCTGGGCTTGGCGTCAGAAAAAACCGCAGGCGCTCACGGCGATGGCCCTGGTGCTGCCCGTCGCGCTGGGCTGGACTATTCTCGCCTGGGAAAGCCTGGGCCGCGCCAATGCCAGCTATGATGCCTTCAAAATCATCTCTGTCTTTTATCCCGGTCTGCTCGCCGGTATCTGTGGCGGTCTCGTGCTCCATCGTGAAATGGCTCGTTCGCGGGGAACCATCATTTTTATGGGGCTCATTTTGGGCTTCACTTTGTTACGGGCCGAAGAGTCGCGCCGCAAGATGACCAACCCACCGCTACGGGTAGACAAACATCTGGCCGGTTTGCGGCAAATCGAACTGATGGACGACGTGACCTCCCTCAATATCCCCATCAAATTATATTGGGTCCGGCTTTGGGCCGACGCTTTCTTATTAAAGAAGCCCCATTATTTTTCCCAAGCCACCTATGAAGGCCGGAACGCGACGCCCTTGCGCGGTGAATGGGATCTCCTCCATACGATGCTGCAGGTGCGTCCCGCGGCTGAGTCGGACTACCATGACTTGAACCGAAATTTCCAGCTGATCCGACATGGCTGCACGAGCGCCGTGCAACTGGATTTCGGCCGGGGATGGCACGCAGTGGAGCTTTCCGGCTCCAGTCAATGGCGCTGGTCCAATGGCGTGGGTCAGATTTTGGTCAACAACACCACCTCCACTCCCCTCTCACTCAGTTTGCGCCTCATGCTGGAAGGCTTACATCGCGGCGATCGGGCATCAATCGTACTTAACCGCACGCCGGTATTGGATGCCGTTTTGGACCGAGAGCCCAATTGGACTGAGAGCACTCAAATCAATCTGCCCCCAGGCCCTTCGATTCTGACCCTGATTCCCGGAGATAAGAACCAACCGCAACAAGGCCAGGATGAACGCAAGCTAGGGATCGCCTTGCATGTATTGGAACTCACCATCCTACCCGAACGATGATGATCCCGTTGCCATCAAACCGTAGTGAGCTTCGCTGCTAAAACCCATGCAACCGGACGAATATCGCAAAATGGCCGAGGTCGAGGATCGCATGTGGTACTACCGTGCGCTCCACCGGCACGTCGCGCGAAGTCTGGTAGCGAGCGGGCTATCGGCTGACGCCGCAATCCTCGATGCCGGCTGCGGCACCGGCGGATTGTTACGTCACTTACGCGCCGAACAACCGACGTGGCGATTAAGTGGCGTGGATTTATCTTCCTTGGCCTGTGAGCTGGCGCGGGAACGTACGGGAGCGGAGATCACAGAAAGCTCGATCACCCGGTTACCCTTCGCCAACGCGAGTTTCTCGGCGATTACTTCCTGTGACGTGCTCTGTCAGGTGGAGCAACCTCCAGCCGCGCTGCGGGAATTTGTGCGCTGCCTGAAACCCGGCGGAGTCGTCGTGCTGACGATGCCCGCCTACCAATGGCTTTTTTCTTACCATGATCAACAGGTCGCGAATCTCCGGCGCTATACCGGCCATGGCGTGAAAGAACTTCTCCAGACCGCCGGACTGCAACCGATCTGGTCTTCCTATTGGAACACGCTCCCCTTCCCCCTCGCGGTGTTGCGCCGGAAAATCTTCCCGCCCGCCGATCCCACCAGCGATGTGCGCTTGTATCCCGTCCCGCTGGAAGCCATGTTCAACACCATGATGGCAATTGAACACGCTTGGTTGAGCACCGGAGGCCGGCTGCCTTATGGCAGCTCGGTGCTCCTCGTCGGCCGCAAGCCCGACCACGCATGAAACGCCCGGACCCGTTGCAAAAACATTTTCGTGGCCGGCGCGTGACGATCACGGGCGGACTCGGCTTCATCGGCTCCACTCTCGCCCGCGCCCTCGTGCAACTCGGCGCCAAGGTAACCTTGATCGACAGCCTCATCCCCGAGTACGGCGGTAACCTGCACAACATCGCCGATATCAAGCGACGCGTGCAGGTCAACATTTCGGATGTGCGCAACAACCACGCGCTGCCCCATCTGCTGAAGGACCAGGATTTTCTTTTCAACCTGGCCGGACAGACCAGCCACATGGATTCGATGTCCGCCCCCGAAGTAGACCTTGAAATCAACTGCCGCTCACAGCTCGCAATCCTGGAAGTCTGCCGGAAACACAATCCCGGCATCCGCGTCGTTTTCGCCAGCACGCGCCAGATCTACGGCCGGCCGCACTATCTGCCCGTCGACGAAAAGCATCCGCTCCAACCCGTCGATATCAACGGCATCAACAAACTCGCCGGCGAACAATACCATCTCCTCTACAGTGAGGTTCACGGCATCAAGAGCACGGTGCTGCGGCTCACCAACACGATCGGACCCCGCATGCGGGTGAAAGACGCCCGGCAGACCTTCGTCGGCATCTGGATCAAGCAGATTCTCAGCGGCCAGCCCTTCGAGGTCTGGGGAGGTGAACAGCTCCGTGATTTCACTTACGTCGACGATGCCGTGGAGGCTTTTCTCCTCGCCGCGTGCCACCCCAAAGCAATCGGCGCCGTCTACAATCTCGGTGGCCGCAGCAAAGTAAGTTTATCCGGTCTCGCCAAAATGCTCGTGGCCGCAGCCGGCGGCGGAACGTACACCGTGAAAAAATATCCCGCTGATCGGAAGAAAATCGACATCGGCGATTTCTATGCGGACGACTCCCTGATCGGCCGCCAGCTCGGGTGGAAACCCCGCACCAACATCCGCGAAGCGCTGGAAAAAACCGTGGCATACTACCGCGCAGAGTTGCCCCATTACCTTTGAGCACGCACGCCATGTTCAATCGCCTTGCTTCTTGTTGTCGGAGCCTGGCTCTCAAAGGTGGAACCCGGCCTCTGGACGGGTTTGCAGGATGCGCACTGAGAAAACCCGTCCGGAGGCCGGGTTCCACCAAAATAGAATTCATCATTCTTAAAAATCACCCATGAAGCCAAAAATCCTCCCCGCCGATCCCAAGGCCGGCTATTTGGCCGCCGCCGCCGAAATCGATGCCGCGATCCAGCGCGTGATGCAGAGTGGAATTTATATTTTGGGTGAGGAAACCGCAGCCTTTGAAAAAGAATTCGCGGCTTACCTCGGGGTCAGCGGATGCGTCGGCGTAGCCAACGGCACCGATGCCCTCGAACTCGCCTTGCGCGCCGCCGGCATCGGCCCCGGCGATAAAGTCCTGACGGTGGCCAACACCGTCACAGCCACCACGGCGGCCATCGCTGCGGCCGGCGCCTCTCCTCTCTTCGTCGATATCGATCCCGCCACGATGTTGATCAATCCGAAAGCGGTTGAGGAAATGCTCACCCGCCTCCGTGATCCGCGCATCAAAGCGCTCATGCCCGTGCATCTGTACGGTCAGGCAGCGGACATGCCGCGCTTGATGGAACTTGCCCAAGCCCACCATCTCGTAGTGATCGAGGATTGCGCCCAAGCGCACGGCGCCACTGTCGGCGGTCGCAAAGCCGGTGCGTGGGGCCAGCTGGCCGCCTTCAGCTTCTATCCGACAAAAAATCTCGGGGCCTTCGGCGATGGCGGCGCAGTCGTGGGGAGCGATTCGGCCCTCTTGGAAAAATTGCGCCTGCTGCGCCAATACGGTTGGCGTCGCCGTTACGTGAGCGATCTCCACGGCCGCAACAGTCGGCTCGACGAAATACAATCCGCGATTTTGCGCGTACGCTTGGGCCGACTCGATCTCGAAAACGCGCACCGAGCCACCCTCGCCGCCCGTTATCTCGAACGGCTGCGCGACTCATCATTCCAGCTGCCCGTTACCACTCCCGGCAGTACCCATGTGTGGCACCAATTCACGGTGCGCACGTCGCGTCGCGATGAACTAAAGTCGCGACTCGAACAACAGGGCGTGCTCTGCGGCATTCTCTATCCGGTGCCGATTCATCGTCAGCCCGCGTTTCATGTCGCAGAACTAACGTTGACTGAAACGGAACGCGCCTGTGCCGAGGTGCTTTGTCTGCCGCTGCACCTTGGCTTGCAGCTTGCGGACGTGGATACAGTTTGCGACTTGCTGCTGGCCGCTGGCGCCGCCACAAAAACGGCGTCACCCCACCCATGAGTAATTCCGCGCCCGAGCCAGCGCTCAGCATCATCATTCCTCTGTATTACAGCGCAGCCACCATCCGCCCGCTGGTGAAAACCATTGAAGCCCTGCAGGTCGAAGGCGGACACGAGTTGATTTTAGTGAACGACGGCAGTGCTGATGACACGCTCGCGGTGTGCCGCGAGCTGGTGCGCGAGGCAAAAATCCCGATTACACTCATCAATCACTCGCGCAACTTCGGTGAACATAACGCCGTGCTCACCGGCTATCGGCATGCTCGCGGCAACTACGTGGTAAACATCGACGACGATGGCCAGAACCCACCCGACGAAGCCGTACGTCTCTGGCAATATGCTCGCAGCAACACGCTGGACGCCGCCTACGGCCACTACGCGACAAAAAAACATTCCCTCTGGCGCAATCTGGGCAGTGCCCTCACCAATCGCATGTCCGATCACATGCTGGACAAACCGGCCGGATTTTATCTTTCAAGTTTCCGCTGCGTGAGCGCCTTCGTCGCCAAAGAAGTCAGTTCACACACCGGGCCCTATCCGTATATCGACGGACTGATTTTGCAGGTGACGCAAAATGTCGGCTCGCTCGAAGTACGCCACGACGAACGGCAAGCGGGCGAGAGCGGCTACACGCTGCGGCGCTTGCTGCGGCTTTGGGTAAGTTCTTTTGTGAATTTCTCCATTATGCCGCTGCGCCTCGCGACCCTGCTCGGCTTGGTCATGGCCGTCGCTGGCTTGATCGGACTGGGAATCGTCATCTATCTCTTCCTCACCGGAAATGGCCCGGCGTACGGTTGGGGTTCACTCATGGGTGCGTTGCTCCTGCTCTCCGGCACCCAGTTGGTCATACTCGGATTGATTGGCGAATATATCGGCCGGATGTATCTGACCGTAAATCGCCGTCCGCAATCCGTGGTGCGCACCGTGGAACGCGGGGGAGCTGAGTCGACCTGGAACAGTTCAATTTAAAGTGTAGCCGCGTTGGAGCGTAGCGACAGCGCGGTCACGCTTGCGGTCCGCGCTTTCGCCTCCCGCTCAAGCGCGGCTACAGTACAAATTACAATTCTGCGGTTCGCTTGCTATGCTGTTGGGTCAACTGCCAGAGCCAATACCGGCTCGGCATTGGCGGCGGGCCACCATCGAGCACATGCCACCAACGCTGAAATTCTATTTCGAATGCCGTGTGGGTTGCGGCGGCAAGCCGGGCGGTCGGGCGCGGCAGCAAACAACCCAGATAGAACAAAGCATCCCTCGCCATCAGGGGATCAGGATAATTGATCGGATCATGCCAGACGACTTCCAGACAAGCGCGGCAGATATCACGGGTTGATAATTCCGCGATCACCGACCGCCAACGCGTCAGCAGCCGGCGACTGTTCTCCTCGTCTCGCAACTTCCTCCCCGGCGACTGACTCACGTGGTGGCGCACCACGCTGCTGGTCGCGATGGTGTTGTGCCGGCCCACCGCTCTCGCCTTGAGACAAAGATCAACGTCTTCGCTCCCGTTGACGAACCCTTCATCAAATCCACCGAGCTGAAGCCATAAAGTTTTCTTGATGGCGAAACAGGCACCGGTCAGAGCCGGTACTTTCTTCTCTCCCCTCAGCCGCGCCAGCCAGGAAAGACGGGTGATATGCTCCGGCTTGCCTTTGCGATTGAACCACAAACCGGCGTGATCAATCGCCCCCGTGGCGGCGTTGAGCTGCACGTTGCCCACGAGTCCTGCAGAGGGTTGACGCACCAAGGCCAACATGGGCTGAATCCAACCCGGCAAAAAAACCAGATCATCGTTCAGGAAAAATAGAAACTCACCCTGCGCCTCCTTCGCGCCGCGATTGCACGTCGCAGCGAAACCGAGATTGCGCTCATTCAGAAACACGCGACAGGGCGCAGGTGTAATAATAGGCGGATTCGGCACTTCGACCTTGCTCAGTGCAGGCGGGCTCACCGCTGGCTGGCTTAAGCCAGCCAGCCATTCGCGCGTGCCATCCGTGCTCCCGTCGTCCACGAAGATAATCTCATGCGAGAGTCCGGCCGGCAACGTGGCCTGCAACGTACGCAAGCACTCCTGCGTCAGCGCAAGGCAGTTGTAGAGCGGGATGATGAACGAGACTTGCATGGCGGGGTAGAGCCGGCTCCGGGCATCGCGAGTTTCACGACGTAGGAACCGAGAACTATCTGATGCTCACAATTCTCCGGATTTCATCAACGCGATAAAAACGGATATGAGTGAATCCTCGCGTAGCGACAGACGTCTCAGATAATCTCCTGCTTGTCCCTATAGTGCCGGCGGTGGCCCGCCGCCCCCCACAGACCCGGACTAGCGCAATTGACGCATCCGATTCATCAAAGGGAGAATTCGCGCTCGGATGCACAATGCCACGAGTTCGATAAACGTTTACCGGGGCAGTATCTCCCCGACGTTCCGCTCTATGGCACGCTACTCGACCCAACGGTCCCCATCGCTACTCGCAGGCTCCCCTCCGATTGGTTACCCTGCTTTCAACGCAACTATGAGACCGCTAAGACTGCCACTTCGCTTGTTCGCTTGCTTCGGTTTCCCTCCCACACAAATGCCCACACTTTTCCCAAGATTTCGTTCGCCGTGCTCGTGAGAAAATCGAGCGCAGTGCCAGAACGTTGATAAACCGGTGTCGTCCAAATCCGGTAGTTTGTGGTGGGGCGGGACTGCTCTCATATCTTTCCAATAAACCCCGAACTGTCTTTGCCACACTCACCGATCCCGACCAGGCCACCTTGCATTTGGCCTGTATTCCTAGGCGGTGATGACTTATTGTGAGGTGCATGGCGATACAGCGCCCCTTCGGTTAATGAGAAAGCCCCCCAAAAAACGATTATCAAATTTCGGGATTCAATGACACGGATTTGACCCCCGCTCCATATGCTTCGTGCGCGCCTGAAGGTCGCGTGACGTAATGTTCGCTTCCGAGCGGCGGCCAACCTTTCTCGGGTGTAGTGAGTACCCACCGGCTATCGCTAACATGTTTCATGTTGTTTGTTTTATCATTCGCTATTTCTCATGATTTGGTGGTTGTCGCGATAGCGCACTTGAGCGCCAGTTAAAGTGTGGTCATCGCCTCAACCACGTTGTCGCTGCGCTCCCCGTTCGAAATGCTCCGGGCCTTGAGCGGAGTCAAAAAGCCCTGCGGCTACATTTTTGATCTACCGGATGAATCACTCATCGGGTGAAGTAGCGGGATCACATGAGTGTTATATTAGTGTGGTTGAGCAGTTACACCTCTGCGGGCTTGCCTGTGAACCGACTCCCCGCTTCCCTGCTTTTATGTCTGCTGAGTCCACGCCGCTCCTAACCCCTGCCCAGCGCAAGCTCGTGGGCTTTGCCCTCGGATTCACCGCTTTCGGCGCTATCGGCTGGTTCATCTTTGTCCTGCTCTCCGGCGTGGCGAATTTCATCAGTGCCTTCTCCAGCGTCATCTGGCCGCTGGCCGTCGCGGGGATCATGGCGCTCGTCATGCGCCCCGTGGTGACAATTTTCGAAAAACGCCTGAAGTTAAAACGCCCGGTCGCGGTGTTATTATTATACGCCGTCTTTTTGCTGCTGCTCACGGCGCTCCTCCTCACTTTTGCCCCCGCGATTATTTCACAGGTAGTCGATTTTTTTGCTTACCTGCCTGTCCTTTGGCAAAAGTCCGTCAGCTATGGCGAACTGCATTTCCCGGAATGGCTGGCCGTCGTGCGCCGCTATCTCGACAACCCGGCGGTCAAAGCGGCGCTCGATGGCCTGACCCAACAAGCGCAGGATCTACTCGGGCATCTGGCGCCTACCCTTAAATCCGCCGGGGCGGGTGTTTTCGGGCTGTTCGGATTCGCGGCGTCACTCGCCGTCATCCCCGTCTATCTGTTTTTCTTTCTGCTCTCCGATGACGATCCGACGAAGGAATTACCCGACCACCTGCCTTTTTTGAAAAAAGAATATCGTGACGATGTAGTGTTTCTCCTTCGCGAATTCCTTGGCATCTTGGTCGCGTTTTTCCGCGGTCAATTACTCATCGGACTGATCATGGGGGTGCTGTTGGCGACGGGTTTCACGATTGGCGGACTGAAATTCGGGCTCGCGATCGGTCTGCTCACCGGCCTGTTGAACATTGTCCCGTATCTCGGTTCGATACTGGGTATGAGCATCGCCCTGCCGCTGGCCTTTCTGCAACCGGACGGAGGCGGTCTGACCTTGGTCGGCATTTGTGCGGGAGTGTTTGTCGTCGTGCAGGCGATCGAAGGCTGGTTCCTGACGCCGCGCATCATGGGGAAACAGACCGGCCTGCACCCCGTCGCGATTATCGTCGCGGTATTTTTCTGGGGTAAGGCGCTCGGCGGTATTCTCGGCATGATGCTCGCCGTGCCGCTCACGGCGTTCTTCGTCACGGCCTGGCGGTTGGTGCGACGAAATTATTTCAGCAAGAGCGACGTTTGACCGCAGCGGGCACCTCCTTACGTTCGCCGCCATGTCCTGGGAAGTAAGCTACAAAAAGGGGGTCTGGCTGCCGCAGCTGGGCTGGTGGCTGGATTGCCAAAATGGCATGCCGCGCTCTTTCGTTTCCCACGCCCACTCGGATCACATCGCGCGTCACCGCGAATCGCTTTGCACTCCAGCCACCGGTCGATTGATGCAGGAACGGTTGGGTGGACGCCGACAGATGACGGCGCTGCGCTACGGAGAAAAACATGCGTTGGCGTTGGGTTGTGAGGTACAGCTATATCCGGCCGGACACATCCTCGGATCGGCGCAATTCCACGCCACGACGGAACACGGCACGCTGCTCTACACGGGGGATTTTAAACTGCGCGCGGGACTCGCCGCCGAGCCTTGCGTGACGCCGCACGCCGACGTCCTCATCATGGAAACGACATTCGGCCGGCCGCACTATGTGATGCCGCCGACGGAGCAGGTGCACGCCGACATCATTGCGTTTTGCCGGCAAGCTCTGGCCGACGGTGCCACGCCGGTGCTCTACGCCTACGCCTTGGGCAAAACGCAGGAGCTTGTGCAACTGCTCGGGCAAGCCGGGTTGCCCATCCAACTCGCACCGGCGGCCTATCGCATGACCAAGGTGTACGAGGAACTCGGGCAGAAAATGCCACCGTATGCCGAGTTCGAGCAAAACCGCCACGCCGGCCACGTCGTCATCATGCCGCATCGCTCGCCGCAGCTAGACTGGATCAACCCGAAGCGTACGGCCGCCGTCACCGGTTGGGCGATCGATAGCAGCACGAAATACCAATACGGCTGCGACGCCGCTTTCCCCTTGTCCGATCACGCGGACTACCACGATCTGCTCACTTTCGTCGAGCGCGTCCAACCCAAGGTCGTCTATACGTTGCACGGTTTCGCGAAGGAGTTCGCCCTGACTCTCCGTCAGCGCGGCATTGAGGCGTGGGCCATCGGGCAGGGAAACCAGTTGGAACTTTCTCTTTAAACGAAGGGAATTAGAGTGGGAGCGAGCAAGCTCGCTCCCCTAAAAAAATCCATCCATTCATTGGACAAAAACTCGACGCCTAAAGCACAAACCCTCATTCGTGCTGTCCCTATTACACGTGAAAAACTTTATCTTTCCACTGGCCATGCTCGCCGCCACCGCACTCTCCGCTGCGCCGTTTACGGCTATTCGCGATGGAGAAAGCTTCACCTATAAGGTCGGCTTCGCTATTTTCACCCGCGCCGGCGATATCACGATTACAGCTCACCACGAGAAGGTCGAAGGCACGGATATCGTCCGCATTACCAACGACACCAAATCCCGGGGAATTATCCGCAGTTTCTATGCCTTCGACAATCATGCCGAAGTGGTGATCGATAAAACCACCGGTCGAATGCTATCCGTAAAAGAAAGCGGTTCCGATCCCGACCAAAAAACCGACACCGAGTTGTTACTCGATTACGTGGCCGGCGTGGCCCGCTACACCGACCGGGTCCGCGCCGATCGCAGCACCGAATTCCCCATTCCTGCCGGCGATCCGATGGATCTTATCAGTGCGCTCATCCAAACCCGCGATTGGCATTTAAAATCCGGGGAGAAGCGCGATATTCTCGTCCAATTCGGTCGCGATTTTTATCAGCTCGCGATCTACGCCGACGGCATCGAGGAAGTATATACCCCGCGAGGAACATTCCAAGCCCAGGTCCTCATTCCCAAAATGGAGAAAGACCCCAAGGGTATGTTTAAAAAAGGCGGACAAATAAAGGTCTGGATCGCACAGGATGAGAGCCGGCTGCCCGTAAAGATGCAGCTCAAACTTAATTTCGGTTCGGCGACATTATTGCTCAGCAAATATCAGGCACCAACTGACGCAGCGAAATAAAATCGAGATGTTTTTTCTTCCAGCGGTGAGTGACGAGAGGTGTAACCCGTCCGCGAGAACCCCATTTTCGACACAGAGGCAAGGCAGGAGGTTCACTGAGGCCACAGAGCCGAATCGGAATAAACACGGATGAGGGGGCTCCACGTCTCAACCTTGCTCAACTCTTCTTGGCTTGGTGCCTTACTCCCTGCTCTCTGTGACACCTCTGTGTCCTCTGTGACAAAAACTCTTCCTCGTTCACTCCTGGTGCTTTGGATCTATTTTTGCGCATATACCTACTGGAAATAACGAAGAACCACTCGGATTATTCATCTGCGCATCATTTCAGTTGCGCCGGATCGATCCTGAAGCGCCACGGTTTCGCGGACCACACGGGCCCGGCATAATTCACGCCGACCCGCGGCCCAACGATTATCATTTTTCGCGACACCTTGATCCCGTGATCCTCCACATGGAGTCCAGAGGCCGGCATCGCCGGAGCGCCATTTAAATTTCGCCCGATATTCAACTGCTTCGTCAGTCGGCCCGGGCCGGAGATACCCTCGACACCCCGAATGAGGATGGCCGCAGGATAATTCGCCGGGCCAGTCACCAAATTCAGCATCTCATGCACGCCGTAACAGAGATAAACATACCACACGCCCCCGGCCTGATACATTATTTCCGTCCGCTTCGTCCGTCCTTTGCTGGCATGACACGCCAAATCACGCTCGCCATCGTAGGCTTCGACTTCGCAGATCAGGCACTCACGCCGTTCCGTACTATCGTTACGAACTAAAACCTTGCCCAACAACCATCTCGCCAACACCACGGTTCCTCGTGACTGAAATTCACCGGGCTGAATAATCTTTCTCATGGCTCATTTTTGTTCTTCTTGGCTCGATTCGGCAAGCTGCCGATAGGCCACTTTTGAGGCATCTCGAAACAATGTTCACTCGGGACGAAAATAAATCCTTGCTTACCCCCGCACCGGTCACCTTATTTCGCCCTTTGAACTTATGAAAGCCACTATTAAAACGCAGGGGAAGCAGTTCTCGGTCACCGAGGGAGACATTCTCATTGTAAACCGCTATCCGAAAACGGAAGCCGGCTCCACTGTCGAAATTAACGAAGTCCTTTCCGCTGGCGAGGGTGAGGCCTTTAAGGTCGGCACCCCTTTCCTCAACGGCGCTTCTGTCAAGGTTAAGATCCTTGAGAATAAGCGCGGCAAGAAGGTCATCGTTTTCAAGAAGAAGAAGCGCAAGGGCATGGAACGCAAACGCGGCCATCGCCAAGAGCTTTCTGTCATTAAGATCGAATCCATCACCGCTTAATAATCACCCGCCATGGCACATAAAACAGGTCAGAAATCATCCAGCAACGGTCGCGATAGTCGCTCCCAGCGCCTGGGCGTGAAACTTTTTGGCGGCGAAAAGGCCCTCGCCGGCAGCATCATCGTGCGTCAGCGCGGTTCCAAGCACCACGCCGGCGCCGGTGTCGGTGTCGGTCGTGATTGGACTCTCTTCGCTTTGCGCGAAGGCGTCGTCACCTTCGACAAAGCCCACCGCAAAGTCAGCGTCGTCTAAACAGACGTTACCTTCACTGAAATTCAAGCGCACCATCCGGTGCGCTTTTTTTGTTGGCGGAACTAGCTGACAGCCGATTTCATCACGTTCGTCATGTCCGACCGGCTTTCCGAACTCCAGCGCCAGCGCGCCCTCATCCAAGGTCATCTCACCTGGCTCGATCAAGAAATCGCTCGCGCTGCCGGTGCTTCGATCACTCCCACCCCCACGGCTACCGCCTCCTCGGCACTGATCAAGGATGCTGTAGCGCTACCAGCGATTCAAGTTTCCGCTCCTGACGTGCGCGACGCTGATGCACTCATTGCCCAGTACGAAACCAATCCAAAAAACTTAACCCAGAGTACGCGCAAAGGTTGCTTCATGATCTTCGGTCTCGCCCTGCTGCTCCTCGGAATTGTCATCTGCGGCCTCTTACTGTACACGCGTAGTCGACATGCCCACGATCTACCCCCAGTGCCGAAATCAGCGCCCACGTCACCGGCGAATCGCTAGCCAGAGCGGCCGTAGATCAGTTCGCCTCACTTGTTAGAGCCTGTTTACTGGCGATTCGAAACGTCCGTAAGCATCCGCGTGCTGTGTCGCCTGTGAACAGGCTCCTACAAGTAATTTTCAAGCACGCGTGTCCGATCGCATACCACCAATCGCCCTCGCCACCCTCCGAGTTCAAAGCGTCACGCGGATGCAATCATTATTCCATGACTCCCAGACGGCTTCAGTGAAGCGCATGTAAGCCACGCCGGTTTTGAAATCCGTCAGACATACCGGCTTCTTCTCGCGGATGCTCTCGACAAAATCCGCCTCTACTCGCCAGCTGCCGCGTTTCGCCAAAGAAATTTCCAACTGCCGTTCGGTTTTACCTGCCTCGGCCAGCCAGAGTTGTTCCCGCGCCAAATCGAGGCGAAGACCGGCCTTGCTGCCATTCAACCGAATCTCACTACGCGGCGCGGTGGTTTCCACCCCGCTGAAATGCCCGACCAATCGGCAACCATCCAAATACAGCCCGAGCACTCCCAAGCTTTCCGGCATGATGGTGGGCTGCATCAAACCCTCCGCATCTTTCCGTTCCTTGGTAAACACACTGGCGGATGCCACGAGCGACATCGGCTCCGTCTTCAACCAGCGCAAAATCATTTCATAATAAATCCCGAGAAAGAGCGTGTTCTTGCCGCTCAACGCGTGATTCTGCCGCCAATTCATCGGCAGCGTCACATCAGCCAACGCCCCATTGGTGCAAATCATCACCACTTCACGCAATGTGCCCAACGCGCCGGAAGCCACCAGATCAGCTATCGTCGCATCAAAGGGCAGCGACATCGGGGCCGGCACGATTTGCGTGACGAGCGCCGGGTGAAGTTTCGCCTCGGCAAGCATCAATTCCGCCTCGGCCATATTCCGCGCCATCCGCGCTTCCGTGAGCACATGCTTGCCCGCCCGCAGCGCGGCGACCGTGATTTTTGCGTGCAGATTGGGCCACGTGCCGATGCAGATCGCATCAATCTCCGGCGACTCCACGATCTCCTGCCAGCTCGCCGCCACTTTCGGAATGCCAAATTCAGCCGCGACTTTTTCGCCTGACTTATGGGAACGATTGCAGACGGCCACCACCTCAACTCCGGCGATGGCTTTGAAGCCCGGAATATGTTTCAGTCGGGTATTGTGACCCGCTCCGATAATTCCAATGCGCAGAGGCTGACTCATAATGCGGTGGTTGTTTCCGGTTTAGCTCCGGCCTGCTCCAATGAAAGTTGCGTCTCTTCCGTTTCATCCAAGCCCATGGCGGCATCGCCCGTGGTGCTGGGTTGGTTCGCCGCCTGCAGCCAGGTATCAATCTGCCGTGGCGACAATACGTCGGAAGCGGGCAACTCATCGAGAGACTTGATGCCCACAAATTCAAGAAACGCATCCGTCGTCCCGTATTGAAGGGGCCGACCAGGAAGATCGGCACGACCGACGACATAAACCAAATCGCGTTCCAGCAATTTGGTCAGACCCGCATCAGCCGACACGCCACGAATCTGCTCGATCTCGGCCCGCGTGACCGGTTGACGATAGGCAATCACCGCCAAAGTTTCTAAGGCCGACGGGCTCAACCGCACTGGTGGCGGCTCGTTGCGCAGCAAGCGCACCCAACGGGCATAACGCGGATGCGTGACCAAGCGCCAACCCGTGGAGCCTTCCACGAGCAGCACTTCGCTCGCCGCAGCCTGCAATTCGAGCGCAATGGTCTCCATCGCCTCGCGAATTTGCGCCGTCGTGATCAAAGCCGGGACATCCCGGTACATCTCGTCGTCTTCCATCGGTTCCGGAGCGATCACCTCACCGCTTTCCACGGGGACGACCGGCACGCCCTCGGGTTGTGCCTCAGCAGCTTCCGGAACCGGCGTATCGCCGAGCGGCAGATTGGTGGCCTGCTCATGAAACCGGGTGATTGCCGTATGGATATCCTTCACCGAGAGCGGACTGCCCGAGGCGAAAAGCATCACTTTCAACACACGCTTAAGATCAAATGCCATGTCCTGTCAGTGATGCGGGCTCCCCCGCGCCTAGCAATCCCGAAAAAACCTGAAATAGAAACGATGGATCAACGAGGACTTAGACGTGCTAGCTAAAACCGCTCTAGATGATCGCTGTATTAAAACTATGGACGCATTCCTCTTCATTACTTGAGAGTGCCGGATTCGTTGGGCGATTAAGCGGCGGCGGCGAGGCTGGTGCCCTCGATGCGGGATAGATCAATCCGCGAGCGGAGGAATATCGCGAAGGTTGGGTCTTGAGGT
>JANYCF010000209.1 GCA_025360455.1 Opitutaceae bacterium
GCCCTCACCCCGCGAGGCACGTGCGGCGCGAGCTGAAACCAGCGGGGTGAGGGCACCCCGCCCACATCAAACATAACAGAGTAATATTTAAACTAAGTGGTGACAATGCGGGCGGTTAAGAAAAAGGCCGTATTAAAAATACGGCCTGAATGAATAAGGAAAATTAGCTGGCTGCCGTTGTGCGCTCCAGTGATTCGGCCAATGCCCGGAGACGGGGCCAGTGCATCTCGGGAATTGTCGCCCCGAGGTGTTGCACCGTTTCCGCTCCCAGCTGGGAACCGAGTGCGCCGGCTGCAGCGAGCGAAGTTCCGCGGAGATGTCCGTACAGAAAACCTGCTGCCCAGGAGTCGCCGGCGCCGGTGGTATCAACCACGCGGTCGGCTTTGACGGGTTCGATGCGATGAAGTTCGCTGCCGCTGGCGACCCAAGCGCCGTCTTTACCCATCTTCACCGCGGCAATGCCACCGTAGCCGGCAAGCTGGCGGGCGTAATCATCATAGGAGGCTTCTTTTTGGAAGAGCGCGCGAATTTCATCTTCGTTGGCGAAGAGAATGCGCACCCCGGCTTTTAATTGACCGAGAATCCAATCGCGGGCGATGCCCACGACTTCAAACGAGGCAAGATCGAGGCTGATCGTGCAACCGGCGGCGCGGGCGGTATCGACGACTTTCTGGGCTAGTGCGGGATTGAACATCAGGTAGCCCTCAATGTGGGCGTGGCGGACATTTTTGAAATCAGCCAAAGACACCTCATCAGGGCTCAAAGTCATGGCGGCGCCGAGATGGGTGCGCATGGTGCGCTGGCCATCGGGCGTGACTAAGGAAAGGCAACGACCGTTCGGGAGATTGGCGCGCTTGAAACGTGAACCGTCACCTCCGGTGGCCGTGAAATTACGGTGGTAGGCTTCGGCGGTTTGATCGGCTCCGATTTTGCCGAGAAAGGTCGTTTTCAAGCCGAGACGGGTCGCTCCGAGCGTGGTGTTGGCGGCGGAGCCGCCGGGTGTGATGGCGATTTGCGGGCCGATTTTGCCGAGGAGCGATGCGATATCGGCGTCGTCGACGAGGATCATACCGCCTTTGTCGCCGGGGACATGGCTGGTGAGAAAACTGTCGGAGACGTGCGCGAGCACATCCATGATGGGGCTGCCGACACCGATCAGGTCAAAAGAGGATGGGGACATGGTTGAAGTTTAAAGAGTGACGGTCAGATTGGTGGCCAAGATGGGTTCGTCGTCCACTTCGATGACAATATGGTAATCACCCGGCTGGTTGAATTGGAGATTACGAAGCTCGTTGACCAGGTTGATACGGGTGAGGGGGCTTTGGGATTCGAACTCGCGCTGAAGGAGCTCGGTGGGGTTGGTGGGGTCCATGCCCATCGATATTTTAATGCGATGTTGGCCGGGTGAGGCATCGGTCAGGGTTAAGAACCAGACCATGTGGGGATGCACGACCGGGAAGGAGCGGCCCTTGATGTTGGAGAAAACCCCCAGAATCGTATGTTTGCCGGTGGCCGGGTCGATGTGGACGGCGTCGCACATCAGCCAGACGAGAAGTTGGGGTTTGGATCGCACAGCGACAAAAAATGCGCGAGGAATCGGGTCCGTGGCAAAGCTTTTTCTTGTGTCTGGAAATCTCGCCGGTTTTCATTGAGTCGTGAAATATATTTTTGTCACAGGTGGTGTCGTTTCCTCTTTGGGCAAAGGTCTTACGGCCGGCTCGCTCGGCGCGCTGCTGGAAATGCGCGGGTTGACCGTGCGGATCCAGAAATTCGATCCCTACCTCAATGTCGATCCGGGCACCATGAGTCCGTACCAACATGGCGAGGTGTATGTGCTCGATGACGGCGCCGAAACTGATCTCGACCTCGGCCACTACGAGCGTTTCACCTCCGGCCGCCTCTCTCGCGCCAACAGTCTTTCTTCGGGCCAGGTGTACGAGAGTGTGATTGCCAAGGAACGCCGCGGCGATTATCTGGGCAAAACCGTGCAGGTGATTCCGCACGTCACGAACGAAATCAAAGAGCGCATTTATAAGGGTGGCAAAGGCGTGGATATTCTCATCACCGAGATCGGCGGCACGACCGGCGATATCGAGGGCTTGCCGTTTCTCGAGGCGTTGCGCCAATTCGCGCTCGAAGTCGGTCCGAAGGAATGCGCTTTCATTCACGTCACGCTCGTGCCCTTCGTGGCGGCGGCGGGGGAATTGAAAACCAAGCCCACGCAGCAAAGTGTCGCGAAATTGCGCGAGATTGGTATCCAGCCGCACTTGCTCGTGTGCCGTTGCGAGAAGCCTCTCACGATGGAGATGCGCGAAAAACTTTCGATGTTCTGCAACGTTCCGGTCAAGGCGGTCATCGCGGCGCAGGATGTGGAATCTTCCATCTACGAATTGCCCACGATGCTCCAGAAGCAGGGCATGGATCAGCTCGTGTGCGATTTGCTCGGTATTCGCGCCCGGCCCAATCCGAAAAACATCTGGGCCGATATCGTCGATCGCATCAAGTCGCCCAAGCACACGGTCAACATCGGGGTCGTGGGCAAATACATCGAACTGCAGGACGCTTATAAATCCGTCTACGAATCACTCAGCCATGCCGGCTTCGCCAATCGCGCCCACGTGAACATTGTGCGCGTCGATGCCGAGGAGCTGGAGAGCAAGACCGGTCTGAAGCAGTTGAAAAAACTCGATGGCATTCTCGTCCCCGGCGGATTCGGTGATCGCGGGATCGAAGGAAAAATCGCGGCAGCCGGGTTTGCCCGCCGGGAAAAAATTCCGTATTACGGCCTTTGCCTCGGCATGCAGGTCGCCGTCATTGAATTCACGCGCAACGTCCTCGGATTGAAGAAAGCCAACTCGATGGAGTTCGACCCGAAAACTCCGGAGCCCGTGGTCGCATTGATGGATGAGCAGCGCAATGTGGTGCAAAAAGGCGGCACGATGCGTCTCGGTGCCTATTCTTGCACGCTCAAGCCCGGCACCTTGGCCCGTAAAGCCTACGGCGCCGAAGTCGTTTCCGAGCGCCACCGCCATCGCTACGAGGTGAACAACGATTATATCGAGCGTCTCGAAAAAGCCGGCATGGTTATCTCCGGATGGAATCCCAAGCGCGGACTGGTCGAGATCACCGAGCTGAAGGGCCATCCGTGGTTTCTCGGCGTGCAATGTCATCCCGAGTTTCAGTCCAAGCCCAACAAGGCTCATCCGCTCTTTGCCGCTTTCATCGCTGCCGCCATCAAGCAGAGTAAGAAGAAAAAAGGCTGAAGGACTGAATGGCTGAAAGCTTTCTCTGCACCCTAAATTATTATCACCACCGGCAAATTTCTTTCAGTTTTGAGTCCTTCCGCTCTTCAGCCCTTTTCCCCCTACCCCCATGCTCTTCAACCCTGATCGTTTCCTTCTCATCGCCGGTCCCTGCTCACTGGAAAATGAAAAAGTATGTCGTGCCGTCGGCAAAACTTTGCAGAAGCTTGGCCGTGAGCACCACGAGTTGAATATCGTGTTCAAGGGCTCATTCGACAAAGCCAACCGCACGTCGCTCAAAGGCGAACGCGGCACCGGAATGGAAGAGGGCTTGAAGCTGCTCGCCCTGATGAAAAAAGATTTCGGCTTTCCGGTTTTGACCGACATTCATGAACGGTCCCAAGCCGGGCCCGTTGCGGCCGTGTGCGATGTCCTGCAAATTCCAGCTTTCATGTGCCGGCAAACGGATCTGCTGCTCGCCGCCGCCGCGACCGGCAAGGTCGTGAATGTGAAGAAGGGTCAGTTTCTTTCTCCGCAGGAAATGGAATTCGTCGTCAACAAACTGAAAGAAGGAAAGGCCGCTGAAATTTGGCAGACTGAGCGCGGTACCACCTTTGGTTATCAGAATCTCGTGGTTGATATGCGCAGTTTCTCGATCATGAAAACGTTCGGCACGCCGACAATTTTTGATGCCACGCACAGTGTGCAGCTGCCCGGTGCCGCCGGCGGGAAAAGTGGTGGTCAGCGTGAATTTGTGGGCCCGCTTGCCAAAGCCGCCCTCGGGGCCGGGGCGGACGGACTCTTCATTGAGACGCACCCCGATACGGCGAATGCGATCTCCGATGGACCGAACATGATCCCGCTGGTCGAGCTCCCGAATCTGATCGAAGAATGTCTGGCGATTTGGAAAGCCGTGCGGGTGTGATCGGTTCGCGCAGTGCATTTCTCGATCACTAAGCGCGCGTTTTAAAGAGTTCATGGGGTAGGGCGGGACCGCTGGGCCCGCCACGAATGTTGATACGGCGCACCCAGCGGCCGAGGCTTCGCACTCGTCCCGGTCGCGCCCTACCAGCTGAAAAGAGAAAAAGCATCGAGCGATTGGTATTCCTCGGATTATTTGTTTTCAATCTGTGTCACGCACCACCAGGGGGCGGGGCTTTTTTCCAGGGTGGCGGACCAGAACCACGCGGAGACGTCGGTGTACTCGTGGCCTTGGACGTCGATGATCCGCTCACGCACGAGGAGCTTTTCGGTGCCGCGCGTGGCGCGGAGCGTGCCCCAGTGCGTGCCGTCGTGTCCGGCGAAAATGGGTTCGGGGGCCACGCTATAGCCGGTGGCACGGAGACAATCGGTGGCGGGATGAAGTTTGCGCGTGGGCTGCGCGAGCCAACGCACGAGCCAAGTAGTCTGGCCGTCAGTGAAGGCGGCGATTTGTCCGGGAAATTGCTGGGCGAACTTTGCTTCGCGGGGACTCAGGGCGAGCGGCGTGAGGCCGGCGGGAATGGGCGCAGCGGCCCAGCCGGGAAATCCGGCGGTGACAGCGGAAGGGCAAGTGGAAGGTGAATGGGTGAGGAGTGGTCGCGCGGCGGTGAGGATGCAGAGAGTGAGAAAGAGGAGGGTGAGGCGGTGCGAAGATTGGACGGGTGGAGCGCATTGCCCCCAATGCGCTGGATGCGAAGCGGGCGGAATAAAGCGTGTTGAGGGCAACACGCTCCACCATTTAATTACGACTGGCTTTAAATCGCGCATTGGGCTGATCCGTTTTCACGAATGGCAAGACGGCTGATGAGTACGGCGGTGAGAGCAAACAACACGAGGCCGATGCCCTCGTGGGCGTAACCGGGGAGATGCCAGAGTCCGGCACCCAAGCAAAAGAGCGCGGTGGAGCGAAGGATGTTGGCGAAAAATATAAGCGCTCCTGCCCAGCGGAAGAGCCGGAGCGTGTCGCGCCACGGGAGACGGTGGGCGCAGGCGAGCGTGGCGGCGACGAACACTCCCGCCCAGGCCATCTGAATACCGCTGCACGGCGCATCGACGATCACGCGTTCGCCGGCCCAGAGGAGCGTGGTGCCATCGGCGTGGGCGTCGACGCCGCAGAGACGAAGCATCGCGGCGGAGAGTTGGGTGGTGGGAAGTCGAAGCGGATAGCCGAGATAGAATTGGAGCGTGGCCAGGAGTGGTAGCGAGAGAACGAGCAGCGTGGTCCAACCCAAAGCATGATTTTTCGGAGCGATGGTGACGCCAATCATGAGGACAAAGAGCAACGCGCGAGCCAGGGCCGGCAGCCATGGATAAGCCAGAGCGTAAATCGCCAGAAAGACGATCAACGCGAAGACGTGAGGGCGCGCGAGCTGCTCTTTCCAACCATTTCGGGGCGCGAAGCAGAGAGCGACGGCGAGAGCGGCGAGACCGAGCGGTTCATCTGAGCCATCGTGCAGCCGCAGTCCGTACCAGCGAAGGACGGGCCAGCCGGCGAAGAGCAAGCCAAGGAGGGCGGTGAGGCGGGACATGGTGAAGTCCGATCGGCTGCGAAATGATTTCTGTTGTAGAGCCGGTGCTTGTCGCCGGCCGTGGCACGCCGGCAAACGCCGGCCCTGCAAAAACCAATCAGACGTACGGAATCGAATTGTTAGATGAGGGATTTGCGACGCCGGCGACGAAGGTACGCAATGGGCCCGAAAATTGCTGTGGTAATAAGCAACGCGGTCGTGCTGGGCTCGGGTGAGGTGGCGAGGTTCTGGCCGACGGCTTCTTCCGGCACTCCCGCAGGGAGTGGCAACGGTTGTTTCACCGTGGTAATTTCGGGCGTGGTGCGGCGGATGGGCGCGTCGACGGCGATGAAGGAAGTATATTTCGTGAGCAAATGATAGTGCAGGCCAAGGTCGGTAATTTGAGCGACGCGCGCATCATCGTGCTGGAGGTTTTCGAAATCACCTAGCGTGGCAATCCGTGACCGGGCCCAGAGATGTGAGAGCGCATTATTGTTGGGCAGAGTCGCGGCGTGCGCGAGATCGAGGGTTTGCGCATAGGGCGCGGCACCGGTCAGGCCGTGCAAGGTAATCGAGCCCGTACGCGGGCCCCGCCATTTCCCGTGGATGATGACGGGGCGTTGGGCGAGGACATCGGGGATACTGAGGGGTTCGACGTCGTAGGTCTCGAAGCCGTGAAAATCCACGGCGACTCGGGTGAGAACCGGTGTGGCCACCATGGCGCGAAAGCGTTGGGCGATCGCGGGGCCTTCTTCCACTTCGGTGACGATGAAGGGTTCACCTTGGCCGGCGTGCGCGAGGCCTTCGATCAGGTGCCGATTAACGGAGGAGCCGATGCCGAAAGCGAAAAGGCTGGAGTGATTGAGATTTTCGCGGACGAGTTCGAAGGCTTCGGTTTCAACTGTTACGTAGCCATCGGTGATGACGGCGATGGAGCGGGCGGTGTTTTCGCTCTGGGGCAGGGCGAGGGCGGCCTGGAGCGCAGGGAGCAGTTCGGTGGAGCCGGCGCCTTGGTAATTCGCGAGCAGGTTGATTGCGCTTTCGATATTGGCGGGAGTGGCGGGAAGCGAGGCGGGGGCGAGGGTGCGGTTGCTGCCAGAAAAGAGGAGGAGATTAAAGGTGTCTTGCGGGCGCATCGTGGCGAGCAGGTCGCGCATCAGCTGGCGGGCGACGTCGAGCGGAAAGCCGTGCATGGAGCCGGAGATATCCACGATGAAAACATAATCGCGTGGCGGAATCTGATCAGGCGCAGGGCGGGCCGGAGGTTGGAGTTGGAGGAGGAAGAAATTTTCCTCCTTACCCTCGGAAAGAATCAGGCCGGATTGAATGGTCGAGCCGGCGAGCCGGTAGTTGAAAATCAGGTCGCGATTGCCGGCGGTGGTTTCGATCGGGTCGAGAGCGAGCCGGACTTCATTCGCATTTTGGTAGGTGAGGTGTGTCACGTGCGTGCGACAGTTCGCGTCTTGGATGGGCAGGCCGGGCGCGAGGGTGAGTTCGAAATTGAAACGGGCGGGATCGGATTCGCCTGTGTGAAGGTAAGGATTGGCGACCCAACGCTCGGAGGGAGCGGCGGTGGCGGCGGGTTGATTGGAATAGCGCGGTCCCACCACGCCGGGATAGGTGAACGTGTAGATGCCCTCGTCGGGAATGAGGAGCTCTGTGTAGTGGAGTTCGACGCGGACTTCGTCGCCCGGCAGAATGTTGGCGACGTTCATTTGAAAAATATTCGGGCGTTGCTGTTCGAGGAGCGACGCGGTCTGGCCGGCAGTCTTCGCGGCTTCGTAAGTGCGGCGGGCCTCGTCGCGTTTTTTGATTTCGGCGACGATCCGGCGCTCGCCGACTTGGAGGATCAGCCCATGCACGGCCGCGCGGGTGGAGCCAGGAAAAATATAGACGGCTTCGAGCGGAACTTTGCCGTGGTTCGCGTAGGTCTGGGTGACGGTGACGTCAGCGATCACGCCAGCGATGGTGGCGGAAACCTGGGTGGATTTAAGCGGCAGTGGATCGACGGTCTCAGTGGAAACAGGCTGGTGGGGTTGATCCGAACCGGGAGCAGGCGTGCGAGGCGCAGTCTTTACCCAGAAGTAAGGCGAGAGCGTTTGATCGGGCGCGGTCTCCGCGTGGATCAAGCCGGTGAAGGCGAGGAAGAGGAAGGCAAAGCAGAGACCGAAGGGGAAAGTCGGCTCGGTAGTTATTTTGGCGGAGGAAATTTCCATGCCCGCAGATTAGCGGCAGGAAAAGAATTCTGTGTGAAGCCGCGATGAAATGCCGATGAAATCGCGTGCGTCAACCGGTGCTGCGGGCGGCGCTTTGGCGGCGGAGGTAGTCGAGGAGTACGGCGGCGATGATGATGCCACCGGTGACGATTTCCTGGACCCAGTTCGATAGACCCAGCTTGGTGCACCCATTGGCGACCACGCTCATGATGAGCGCGCCGACGAGGGTGCCGGTGATCGTGCCTTGGCCACCGGCGAGACTGGCACCGCCGATGACAACCGCGGCAATAATGTTTAATTCGAGACCGGACGCGGTCGTGGGATCGCCGCCGGTGAGGTAGGCGAATTGCAGCACGGCCCCGCCGCCGGCGAATGTGCCGCCGAGAATATACACCCACAGCTTTACCCGTTCGACAGGCACACCGCAGAGTCGGGCGGTGAGTTCGTTGGAGCCGACGGCAAAGACATGGCGGCCAAAGCGCGTGTATCGTAGTGAAAGGGAAACCAGTATCGCCAAGCCGAGCATGAGCCAGACGCCGGATGGCAAACCGCCGTGGCGACCGAGTTGCATCAGGTTGTTGAGCCACGTTTCGTCGGGGTAGATCGGTTGTTCGCTAGCGAGACCCTTTGCTGCGCCGCGCAGGGCGCCCATCATGCCAAGGGTGACGACGAAGGGCAGGAGTCGTAGTCGGGTAATCAATAAACCGGAGAACGCCCCGCAGAGGGCGGAGGCACCGACGCCGCCGAGCGCCGCCAGTAGCGGAGAAAATCCTCTTTGAAGCAAGAGGGCGATCACGACGGTGCCGAGCGCAATGATGGAGCCAACCGAGAGATCAATTCCTCCGGCAATGATGATGAGGGTCATCCCGAGAGCGGCGATGCCGATGACGGCGGTTTGCTGGAGGATGATGGCGAAGTTGTCGCGGGTGATAAAAGTATCAAAGCGCAGCACCGCGAACAGTGCGCAAACGGCGACGAGTCCGCCGAGCGGGCCGACGGCGGTGATCACATGGCGCAGCCACGAGGTCGGGGAAGAAGCGGCGGAGGGCTCAGACATGGAAGGCGCAAGAGACTATCTTGTGAGGGGAAATCTTGAAATCGGGCATCGGGAATCTGGGATCTTGAAATTAAGAGAGCGGATGGGGATCGGTGAGCGGCTTGAAAATTACAGATTTTAGATGTCCGATTTTCAGTTTTCACGATTTCATTTCCTAGGCGGTGCCTGTCGCGGCGAGCATGATTTGGTGTTCGGTGCATTCGGCTACGGGGCGAGCTGGGCCGAGGATGCCGCGGTGCATCACCGCGATCCGATCACAGGTGCCGAGCAACTCGGGAAGATAACTGCTGACCATGAGCACAGCTTTCCCCGAAGCGGCGAGCTCGTCGATCAGTCGGTAGATATTTTGTTTCGCTCCGATGTCGACGCCGCGCGT
>JANYCF010000233.1 GCA_025360455.1 Opitutaceae bacterium
CATGGACCCTTTTTAGACGCCCTCTCAGTGTTTGGGGCGTTTGAGACGCTGGGCAGAAGATTTCTTGGCGCGGGTAATTGAATGACCGCGCCTCGCGGTCCTGAGCGGTCAGGGGAAGACTTTCCCGAGCAGATCAAAGTACATCGCGGCGTGATGTTGCCAGAAGAAGTCTTTCGGCTCCGTGGGATTGGTTCCGGGAGTGCCGGCGAGAATGATGGGCGTGCCGCAGCCGACGAAGTTCAGGGTGGGTCTGATCTCGATGCTGGCCAAGGCCGGGGAAACCCCGACCGCTTGGAAGTTTTGATTTTTCAGCACCTGTTCCAAGATGGCGAACTGCGGCAGGTGTTTCCTGATATGCTCGGTGGCGATGTGACCGTGCATTGCCTCCATGCTCTTGCTGAGCATTTCAAAGACGACATTGTTCGTGATGTAATCGAGCGGATTGGGCTCGTTCATGCTGCCGAGCATTTGAATCGTCAGGGGAACCTGCGGCACCCAGTCTTGGGAATTCGTCACGCTGAAGCCGCTGTCGCGGTTGCCGGTCACGCGCTCGAAATCCCGGCCATAGTGATCGTTGCCGGGTTTGGCCTGGGCGTAGAGGTAGGTTTTGTAGGAGAAATTTTTGTCCGCCAAAAGCGGGGAGTACTGCAGAAACGAGCGGCAGAGGGTGGCGATCGAGGCGCCTTGGCTGTGGCCGGCGATGAAGAGGTTGGCGCCGGGCGGGAGTCCGCGCAGTTGGGCAAGGATGCCGTTCGTCGCATCGTGGAGGAGAATGCACAGGCCCAGCACAAACCCGAGGTGGACGGCGGCCTTGGGATCTTCGGCGAGTTTGTAGGGGAGAGCCACCGAGCCGACGGGCAAAATGCCGCTGGCGGGAATCATCACCGACATGAGATCCAAAATCACACTGCCGGGTTTGTCCACCGTGCCGCGAATCACGACGGCGTATTCGTTCGCCTGGCTGTTTTTCCAGAGCTGCCATTTGTTGTCGAAGGCGCCCAATTCTGGCGAAGTGAAAACCACCGACCAATCGGCCGGAATGGGAGGCGGAGCCAAAGGCGGGGTCGGCCCTTCCAACTGGGCGGCAAAAGCAATGAGGTTTCGGGCCTCCGTGAGATCGAAGTGAGGTTGCATAGGGGTAGTGGATGATCGGTTAACTCCAGAAGTGAAATTGTCCGATGGGCCGACTGTGAACGATGCAGTTAGTGGCGTCCATGTTGGAGATTACCTGAAAAAAGGTGACGCATTTCCGGAGCGGTCACGGATTGAATTATGACGGGTAATGCGGCGGAGCGGCAGGCTGGGATTGCGATCCCGGACTGGTGTTTTTGTGGCTCTGGTCTGATTCTTCTTATTGCCGCCGGCGTGGAGTGGTATATGCAGATTTTTAAACCCCAAGGCGACTATCGCCAAAAATTTATGCCGCAATTGATCTTCAGAAAAAAGAAATGTTCGTGGGCGTGGGTGGTCTGTTCGCAACCACCGGCGGGATATTGCTAAAAATTCTGCCGGATTCCCTCTCGCTTGCGATCGGAGGGAGTGTCGGTTTGGTCGGTCTTTTGTTGGTGGCTTATGGTTATTTGGGGATCACCACAGCGGGTCGGATTCTGAGCCGGTGGAAAGCCGATGTCTTGTATCGCGCCCTGCAACGCGCGCCCGGCGGGTGTACGATCCGGATTCTGCAAACGTCCATCCCGGATGTTACGAAATTAATCGGCGTGCTGGAAGAGGTGTTGCTCCGGAAAAATCCGCTGCATGTGCATCTGTTGTTGCTGGATAATGAAAAGGCGCCGGCAGTGTTGGCGGCCCGGGTCCAGCTGCGGGTGGAGAAAGCCGACGCCCACATTCAGGAGGTGAAAGCGAATATCGACCAATTCATCGCCCTGAAGCAACGGGTGGATGCGGCATGGCGTGAATCGATGAGTGGAGCGACGCTGGATTTGCAGATCCGCCAGTATGCTTTTCTGCCGTTTGGATCGGTTTACCAGATCGGGCAGGAACTGATTGTATCCGGTCTTTTCTGGAATTGGACCTCATCGATCAACGGGCCGATGCTCGTGGTCTCGGATAAGAGTTCGAAGACATGGACCAGTTTTGAACAGCAGTTCGACACGGGTTGGAAAAGTGCCCGGACGGTTTATCCAAAGCCGGCGCCAGGGAAAGGGGAGGGGGAGTGAGCGCAGAGGTTGGACGAAATTGTTTTCACCGGAGGACGCCGAGAGCGATCCATGAACTTCGGATTTTAACCCCGAAACGCACTGAGCGCACCGAAGCCCTGATTTGAATAAGACGGATTGCAGGAGTGTTTAGAGTCTATCCGAAAAACCCCTGATGGGGTGCCCAGTAGGCCAGCGACCTTGGTCGCGCCAAGCGGGCTGCAGCGCGTGCAAGCACGCTGGCTTACGAAAACACTGGGTATTTGGATAGGCGTTTCCTCGCTATTTCCAGTGGATAAAAAAGGTTCCCCATCACTCGTGGCACCTCTGTTGAACCAGTTCGGAGTAGCGGCAGGCGTCTCTGCCTGCCGAGTGCGGCGCGCGTCATCGAATTCTACAGACACAGAGGCCTGTGGCTTCTCCGAGCCAGACTCACGACTTACGGAAAACACTGGTTATTCGGATAGGCTCTTAGTCGAGTGGGATAGGCTGATCGCGTATTGGCTGCCCCCAGGTGTTGGCGCCAGCTATGAGCTACGTTCCGCAAAAGGTCTGGTAGTCAGCTGCTCCGTCTGGTGCGGGCGAGCGATAGTCCGGTGCGGGGCGGTTGTGATCGTAGGGCGTCGCCAAGACTGCGAGTAGGCGCTGCATTACGCTGAGATCGTTTTGCTCGGCGGCGGCGAGCGCAGCTTCTACGAGATGATTGCGGGGGATGAATGCGGGATTATGTGCGCGACGGAGTTCGTCGGATTGCGCGGGTGATTGTGGCTGCCGGCCGAGACGGGCGAGCCAGCGGGCGTGCCATTGGTGAAAGGCTTCGTCGGTTCGCGGTGCGTCAACGGCGGGCAGGGCGCGATCAAGCCCGGCGAAGGTGTTGGTGAAATCTGCTTTCGTTTGCTGCATCCCCGTGAGCAGCGAATCGATTAACGCGGGGTCCTCGGGCTCCTCTGTGAACAGGCCGAGTTTCCGGCGCAGGCCGGTGAGCCAGTGCTGCTGGTAACGTGATGCGAAGCGGCCGAGTGCAGCCTGGGCGAGTTCGATGGCTGGGGCTTCCTCCGGGTGCAGCAGCGGGATTAAAGTTTCGGCGAGGCGCGTGAGATTCCACTGGGCGATGGCGGGCTGATTACCGTAGGCATAGCGGCCGCGCTGGTCGATCGAGCTGAATACCGTCGCGGGATCGTACGCGTCCATGAAGGCGCAGGGTCCGTAGTCGATTGTCTCACCGGAGATCGCCATGTTGTCGGTGTTCATCACGCCATGGACAAAACCGACGAGCATCCAGCGTGCGAGCAGCGCGGCTTGGCGCTCGATCACGGCGTCGAACAAGGCGATGGCGGGATTGGTGGCGTGGATGAGTTCTGGCCAATGACGGTGGAGCGTGTAGTCGACGAGGGTGCGTACGGTGGTGTCGTCGCGCTGCGCGGCGGCCCACTCAAAGGTGCCGACGCGAATGTGGCTGGCGGCCACGCGGGTGAGGACTGCGCCGGGCAAGGGGTTTTCGCGGTAGACGGTTTCGCCCGTCGCCGCGACGGCGAGGCTGCGCGTGGTCGGGATACCGAGTGCGTGCATTGCCTCGCTAATAATATATTCGCGGAGCATCGGCCCGAGGGCGGCGCGCCCATCGCCGCGGCGAGAATAGGTGGTCGGGCCGGCGCCTTTGAGTTGGAGATCGAAGCGTTCGCCGCGTGGCGTGATTTGCTCACCAAGCAAGATTGCCCGGCCGTCGCCCAAGGTGGTGAAGTGGCCGTATTGATGACCTGCATAAGCTTGGGCCAACGGTGAGGCGCCCGGTGGCAACTGATTGCCCGCAAAAATCGCGGCACCGGTTTCACCCGCGAGTGCGTCGGCGTCCAGGCCTAATGAAATGGCGAGCGGGTGGTTAAACATCACGAGCCGCGGCGCAGCGACAGGTGTGGGGGTGGCGGGACGATGCAGCACCGGCGGCAGCTGCGCGTAGGAATGTTCCAACCGCCAACCGCCCGGAGCGAAGAGAGGAGTCGGAGGTGAGGATGGAGCCATGCAGGACCTTCCCGCGAAAACGGAGGGGGTCAAGCGGTGGAAGGAAGAAAAAGGGTTCTTCGCTGTTTCCAGTGGGTCGTGGGTCTGGCTCGGAGTAGCTACAGGCCTCTGTGCCTGTAGGGTTCGATTATACGCGCCGCACGCGGCAGGCAGGGACGCCTGCCGCTACTCCGAACTGGTCCCACAGAGGTGCCACAAGAGAGGGAGCACCTTCTTACACACTGGAAACAGCGGGGAACCAGAAATATGAAGCAGGAAGGAGGAAAGATTACCTCACCTCAGAAATTTAAACCACGAAACACGCAGAACCTACGGAAGGGCGAACGGATGCTCCCTGCACGCACGGAAATCTGCTTTGAAAGTGGGAGTGGCATTTTTTTGGTAACCAATTAGGTTTTTGTCAGTATACCTTATCACCATGAAACCACGTTACGCCCTGCTTGGGCTCGCCACTTTACTTCTTAACTTCACGGGCTGTCAGAGCGTCGACAGTCGCATCAAGGAAAAGCCGGAGGTTTTTGCCAAACTGGATGTCGCTACCCAGGACAAAATCAAGCAGGGCATCATCGATATCGGCTATTCTGAGGACATGGTATACCTCGCCCTTGGTGATCCGGATCAAAAACGGGAATCAGTTTCGGCCACCGGCCAAACGATGACCTGGATTTATAATTCTTATTACGAGCGGTATGACGGCACGCGCCACGCCGGCTATTACCGGCAGGTTTATTATGATCCTTATTTAGGGACTTATCGGATGCACTACCGCCCCGCTTTGGTTGAAGCTTATGTGACCGAGAAAGAAGAGCGCATCCGCGTCGTGTTCAAGGACGGCAAGGTGGCCGTGATTGAGCAGACTAAAGGGTGATCGCTTCGGCGGTGCCGGCGGATTGACAATCTTGGGACGGTCTGTGCAGTGTCTGTGCATGCCCTCCAAGACCATTTCTCTGGAAATCGAAGCCTATAATCGACTGAAGGCCAGCCGGCGTGCGGGAGAATCTTTTTCCGCAGTGGTGAAGCGCATCACGCTGCCGCCAGCGCACGCAACCGCCCGGGATTTGCTGGCCGACATGAATAGTGGAAAGTTTGGCCGAGGCGTGGACTGGAAGGCCGTTAAGCGTGCCGTGGCCGGTCGTCGTCGCTCACGTGATTTGCGCCCTGCGATCTAATGCTTTTCGACAGTGAATTCCTGATTGCCGCCTCCGGCCAGCGTGGCGCACCGCGCCGGATTCGGGCCGAAGCTTTTCTCCGCGCCCATCTCGATGCGCCGCTTTATGCCTCCCGCGTTTGTTGGGCGGAATTCGCCGAAGGATGCGCCAGCCTTGCCGCTGTCAATCAGGGGACGGCGCGCTTTTCTGTGATAGAGATCACGGGGTATGTCGCCTGGGAGGCATCCTAACGGCAAGGTGGCCGTGATTGAGCAGACGAAAGGGTGATCACGCTTTCGGATTCGGGCTGGTCTGTTCGCGTTTTAGCTCGCGGGACATCAGGCTCATGAGGGCATCGGCAGATTTTTTGCTCTCATAAAGGATCGCATAAACTTCTGCGAGAATGGGCGCGATGATGCCTTTTCCCCGACACAATTCATGGAACGCCTGTGTGGAGAGATAGCCTTCGACGATAGTTTTTCGTCCGGCCAGCAATTCAGTTACCGTGCGGCCTTCGCCGATCTTCAGGCCGAATTCGCGATTGCGACTCCAGGTGCCGTGGCAGGTGGCGACGAGATCGCCGAAGCCGCTGAGGCCATAAAAAGTTTCGCGCTTGGCGCCAAGGGCTTCGCCGACCCGCACCATTTCGGTCAGCGAGCGGGTGATGAGGGCGGCCTTGGCATTATCGCCGAGCTTGAGGCCATCGCTGACGCCCGCAGCCATGGCATAGATATTTTTCAAACAGGCACCGTATTCTGCGCCGGCCAGATCGTCGCTGGTATAGAGGCGAAGGGTGGAGCCGCTCATGGCGGTTTGCACGCGTTCGACGAAGGCTCCGGGTCGGGCCACGGCGAGCACCATCGCGGCCGGCAGTCCGCCGGCAACTTCGCCGGCATTGGTCGGACCGGTGAGGGTGGCGACATTGAGGCCGGACAAAATTTCGGCCAGCACCTCGCTGGGTCGAAGTTGCGTGCCGACTTCCAGACCTTTCACCAAACTGATGATCAGTTGCAAACGGTCCGGCTTGGCTCGGGCGTCGCGGATTTGTCGGGCCCAATCGCGCACGGCATGGGAAGGACTGGCCACGAGTGCCACCTCGGCCTCGCGCAATCCCGCCGAAAGATCAGAGGTAACCACCAATGATTCGGGTAGTTTCAGGCCCGGCAGATAATCACGGTTTTCCCGGGCCAGCTGCATGCCGAGGGCATGTTCGGAGCGGCGCGTGATGAGCATGGTCGGGTGGCCCCGCCGGGTCAGATGGATGGCGATGGCGGTGCCCCAGGCTCCGGCTCCGACGACGGCGAATCTTACTGGGGGTAGGGGCTCCACAAATCTTTTAGGCTTTCAGGAAACTGGGAATTTTTTCTCCAGCGATCATAGTCTCGAAGCTCTCGCGGGCGTTGACCAGCTCGAAGGTGCGACCGGAAACCATCACCTCAGCGGGCATGCCGCGGGTGTTGTAGCGGCTGGCCATGGCATAACCATAGGCACCGGCACTCATGAACGCCATGGTCTCGCCTTCGCGGGCTTCGGGCAACACGCGGTCCTTGGCGAAGCAGTCGCCGCTCTCGCAGATCGGGCCCACAATGTCGGCTTTGAGCGACCGGCGGCCGCGTTGGCGCGTCACCGGCACGACTTCGTGATAGGCCTCATACATGGCGGGGCGCACGAGATCGTTCATGGCGGCATCGAGCACGAGAAAGTTTTTGCCGGAACCGCGCTTGAGATATTCAACCCGGGAGAGAAGCACGCCGGCGTTGCCCACGAGATTGCGGCCGGGCTCGAGGAGAATTTTGAGTCCGAGCGGGGCGAGCAGTGGTTGCAAGGCGGCGCCATAAACTTCGGGGGTAAGCGGCTTTTTGGCTTTGCGGCGCGGGCTCCACCACGAGGCGGCACCGCTGGCGAGCGCGTCCTGATAGACGATGCCAATGCCGCCCCCGATGCTGAAATAGGTGATGCCGTAGGTGCGCTTCAGTTGCTCCACGAAGGGGAGCACTTTTTTCACTGCCTCGACAAAGGGCGCCACGGTGGTGAGCTGCGAACCGATGTGCATTTGCACGCCCTTGATTTGGAGGTGCGGATATTTGGCGGCGGCAGCGTAGGCGGCTTTGGCGAATTTGAGCGGGATGCCGAATTTATTATCGCTCTTGCCCGTGGTGATCTTGGCGTGGGTCTTGGCGTCGACATCCGGATTGATGCGGATGGCGATGGGTGCCTTGCAGCCCAGTTGGCCCGCGATGCGGTTGATGCGGGCAAGTTCGGGTTCGCTCTCGACGTGGAAACCGTAGACGCCGGTTTCGAGGGCGAACTTAATTTCGGCCTCAGTCTTGCCCACGCCGGCGAAGACGCAGGCCTGGGGGTTGCCCCCGGCGGCGAGGGCGCGTTTCAATTCACCGCTGCTGACCAAATCGAAGGCGGCGCCGAGATTCGCGAAGTGGCGCAGCACGGCGAGATTGGAGTTGGCCTTCATGGCAAAGCAAAGTTGCACGTCCAGTCCGGAGAGGCTGTTCGCCAGCCGGCGGTAATTATCGGCCATGGTGGCGGCACTGTAGACATAGGTCGGGGTGCCGTGCTGGCGGGCGATCTCCTCTAGGGAGACCTCCTCACAGTGGAGAATGGAGTCTTGGTAGCTGAAGTGATGCATGGGTAAACGGGCGGTGAAACGGGGACCAAAACCGACAAAGCCCTTGAACGGAAGCGAGAATTTCCGATTAACACATGCATGCGTCGCCCCCTTGCCAGATTGCTCGGTCACTTACCCACTACCAGCCCCTTTCGGCTGGATCGAAATCTTAGGGTTAGCGGGGTCAAAGAGGCGCAATTCGTCAGTTATCTGGAGTCGAGTGGCTATCGCACCCATCATGTGGATCGGTATGAACAGGGAATGCGTCGGCGCCGGATGGCCAAGGCAGTTCTTTTCTGGATAACCGCCATCGCGGCGGCTTGGGTGGTGATTGAGAGTGCCAAGGCTTTGGTAATTTATTGAAGAGGCGCAGGGGGCATTAAAATTCTTGGCCAATGGGGTCGCGCGGGCTAGTCATGCGCGGTGCATTTTGATCCTGAACTCTATCCTTGGCTGTCGGCCGGCCTGATTGCTTGGGGACTGCTCGATTGTTTTATGGGCTATCGGGTGTTCAAGGTGACGATTACGATTATGGGCGCGGTGATCGGGGCGTATTTTGGCCAGAGCGTGGCGGCGCATTTTTCTCTGGGCGTGGCCGGACAGATGGGAGTTTTGGCAGCGGGGGCTTTGCTGGGCGGGGGCTTGGCTTTTATGCTCTACCTCGCGGCGGTATTTGTCACCGGTCTGCTCTTTGGGCTCACGCTTGGGCTGCTGCTCTTTGCCAACTTCACTCCCGCAGTCGCCTTGGTGGCCGGGTGCGGGCTGGGATTAATCGGAGGATTCATCGCCTTGAAGCTGCAGAAAATCCTGTTGATTTTGTCGACGTCGCTGGTGGGTTCGTTTCGCGCGTTACTGGCCCTGATGTTCTTCACGCAACGGATCGATTGGGCTTATTATTTGATCCAGCAACCCCGGCAAATTCCCGCGCTGATCGATAATAATGCCTGGTTACTGCCCGCTACGTTTACTTTGGCGGTCGTGGGTGCTTTGGCCCAATTCGGCTTTGACGGGAAGGACTCCGCGAAAAAAGAACGTTCGGGTGAAGGGAAAAAGAGTAAGTAGCCTTGCCGAATGATCCGGCAATCGCATTGTGCGTCTACCCACCCATGAAGAAATTGTTTCTACCCCTGTTGCTCGCTCTCGGAGTCATCACGCTTTTCAACGGCTGTTCCTCAGGCATGGACCGGATTGGTTTGCAGGTGCAGCTGGCTAAATTGGAAAGGAAAGCGGATGGGACAATTCTTGCTTCGCTGCTTTTCAGCAATCCCAGCGTGGGTGCTTTCAACGTCGTGTCCTCCACCCATATACTCGTGGTCAATGGGCACCCCGTCGGAGTATTGGATGTCGGGGTGCCACTGGGCCTGCCGGCACAGACAACGGCCTTGGCTACGGCGACACTGAAGCGCACGGCCGGTGCCGGGGAGATTTCTGGTACCGTCTCCTATCAACTCACCTCGACCCTGCTGATGAGTATTTATGATGATAAAACTGAGCGCTATAAAACCAGTTCGGCGGGGACTGTCGTGGTTCAATAAAACTTTGCGGCCCGAGTTGCTTTCGTCGCCCCGGCGGATTGAGCGGCGTTCAGATCACAATTCGGGCCACAGTTGAATTTCGTTGGAGCGGGTTTAAGCGGCGCGTTGTAGTGTCGGCCGCATGGCGCATGAGACGGTCTTGCGCGCCGGCAAGAAGACAGGACGGCTCCTGGTCAAGGCCCGCGGTTGAGTGCGGTATTGTGCCATCGTCCAGGCGACGAGCCCGGCAGAGAAGGCGATGGCGACGAAGGTGGCGGCGTCGATCAGGCGACCACTGGCGATAATGGCGGATCCAATAAGGACGGTGGTGAAGAGGGAGACTAAGGATGTTTTCATGGTTGGAGGCTTGTTTATGGGAAGAACCCAACGTTGCGCGAAAAGTTGCAGCATTTTTTACGGCGCAAAATATGGCCTCACGCCGCGAGCCTTCGCGGCGGTGCCTGGCGAGCAGCGCGCACCGGAAGTCGGAGCGGACGCGCCCGAGTAAGCGGAAAATATTTCCGCTCGTACTGCCGGTTGGTCCACGCGATGAGGCCGGCCGCGAATACACAGGCCAAGATGAGGGCAATGTCGGGACTTTGGCCGTTGGTGAAATGCGCGCAGATCAGAAGAGTGGCGAGTGCGAGGGAAAATGTGATGAGTGATTTCATGTTCGTGTTTTGGTTGGAGCCCACAATACACCCGATTGGCCGCAATAGTTCCCGCAGCCTGTGACGAAATAGAAAACAAAATGTTTGTCACCGGATCGTGACGGAATCGTTGCCGCAAAGTAGCGGAGCGCGCGCCGGCGGTACGAGAAAACCCGTCCGGAGGCCACGTTCCACTCAAGTCAACGGACAACAATATTGATCAGATCAGAACAGAGCGTTGGCGGCGACGCCGACGGCGGTGATCGGGCCGGAGTCGCCCAAGGCGTCGATCGCTTTATCGGCTTTTTTCACGACGCCTTGCACATCTTTATAGAGCTGATCGTCGGCGAGTAATTTGCCGAGCGTGCCTTGGCCGCTGTTTAGTTTCGTCGTGAGCTCGCGAATATTGGCGACGGTGAGCTTGAGATTATCGGCGGTGGCGGGATCGTAGAGTAACGTGCCGATGGCACCGTGGCCGCTCTTCACGTCGGTGATGATGCCCTGGGCATTGGTGACGAAGAGGCGGGTGTCGGCGGCGGCGAGTTTGATCTCGGCGACCGAGGCGAGCAATTCATCGTGGAGTTTGGGATCGTTAACGAGTCGGCCGAGGGTGCCTTCGCTGCCGCGTAATTTTTCGGTGATGGCTTGGAGATTGGCGATGGTTTCGGTGAGTTTCGGGCCGTTGGCATCGACGAGATGATCGAGCTTGGTGAAGAGCGAAGCGGAGCCGCCTTCGCCTCCGCCCATGGCTTTGCTGACGCCGTCGGCAACTTGCTCCAGCTTGGCTCCGAGGGAACCGAGTTGGGAAATAACTTCGTTCATATCTACGGTGGCTTTGGTTTTAATCTCGGCTCCGTCCTGCAGCAAGGTGCTGGCTTTGCCGAAGCTGACCGCGAGGTGCTGGCTGCCGAGGAGACTGGAGGTCTCAACGCTCGCGACGGCATCGGTGGGGATTTGCACCGTGGGGTCGATGGCCAGCAAGGCTTCCACGCGTTCGCGGCCGAGGCGGGTGGTGCTGACCGTGCCGATTTTTACGCCGGCCATCTGGACTTCGTCGCCGGTTTTCAGGCCTTTGAGATTCCCGAAGGGGGCGACCAAGGTGTAGCCCTTTTTCTTGAAGATTTGGCCGCCACTGAGCGACTCAAAGGTGATCCAGGCAAGCGCGAGACCGAGGATAAAAAACAGTCCGACGCGAATGGTGTTGTTACGATTATTCATGGGTGGGCTCCAGTTGTTTAAAACGGGGATGCTTGAGATTGATGATGGGATTGAAGAAATTAATGATGGCGGGATCTGTTGGGGGCATGAAATCGGCGGGCTGGCCGATCGCACGGATACGACCGTCCATGATGACGGCGATACGGTCCGCGATGTTGAGCGCCAGAGTGCGGTCGTGGGTGACAACGATGCTGGTGACGGCGGTTTGCTCCCGGAGGGTGGCGATGATTTCGCAGATGGTGGCGCTCATCACCGGGTCGAGTTCGGAGGTGGGCTCATCGTAGAGGTAGAGCTGGGGTTCCATCACGAGGGAGCGGGCAATGGCGACGCGTTTTTTCATGCCGCCGGAAAGTTCCGAAGGGAATTTTTTGTGGGCGTTCTCGAGAGAGAGAATGGTGAGGGCGTGCATGACGCGCTCGCGGATGCCCGTTTCATTGTAGAGGCGATGCTCGCGGAGATAGAGGGCGAGATTATCGTAGACGGAGAGAGAGTTGAAAAGCGCACCGGCCTGGAAAACGAGGGCGAGGCGGATTTTCGCACGGGTGGCGGGATCGGCGGCGTCGAACTGGCCGAGGCGGACTTCGCCGCTGGTGGCTTGTTCGAGCCCGGCGATGTGTTTGAGGAGAACGCTTTTTCCCGAACCGCTGGGGCCCATGAGGACAAAAGTTTCGCCGGGTTTGACCTCGAAGCTGATGTCTTGCAGCACGGTGCTGGAGCCAAACTTTTTTGTCAGGCGAGAGACGGTGACGCCGACAGTTTTGTCCGCTACCGGAGAGGGGGAAGGTGTGCTCATGGCGTGATTAGATCAGAGCTTTGGTCACGAAGTAATCGAGGACCAGAATAAGAATGAGGGAGGTGACGACGGCTTTGGTGACGGAGGCGCCGATCTCGCGCGGACCGCCACGGGTGTTCAGGCCGATGTAGCAGCAGACGAGTACAATGACGAAGCCGAAGAATTCAGCTTTGAGGAGTCCGTCGGTGATATCCTTCCAATCCATGTAGCGTTTCAAGGCGGCGAAGTAGGTTTCGCTGTCGATCGAGATGAAGTGCGTGTATTGGCAAATGAGGGCGCCGCCATACCAGCCGCAGATGATGCCGATGAGGGTGAGGACGGGCATCATCACGAAAATGGCGGCGAGGCGGGGCAGCACCAGGATGCGCTCGGGAGGGATGTTCATGGTGATGAGCGCATCGACTTCCTGGTAAACTTTCATGGAGGCGAGTTCGGCGGTGATAGCGGAGCCGACGCGACCCGCAATGAGGATGGCGACCATGACGGGGCCGAGTTCACGGGAGACGGAGAGGCCGACCAGGGAGCCGATGAACTGTTTGGCGCCGAAGTTTTCCATGCTGTAACCGCTTTGGAGGGCGAGCACGCTCCCGATGAAAAAGGTGAGAATGGTGACGATCGGCAGCGAGTTGTAGCCGATGAGATAACATTGTTCGATGAACCGCGGAAATTGGTAGCGGAGCGTGGGGGCGTAGCCGAGGGAGCGCAGGAGCAGCAGCACGACGCCGCCGATGTGCTCAAAAACTGCAGTGAGTGGTTTCATGGTGTGGAAGGCACGGGAGCCGGTTTAGCAGATTGGGTGCGGGAAGCGAAGAAGAAGAACTTGCCGCGCGGAGCCTCTGCATCGCGACGCCAGCCGAGGGGGCCGAAGTGAAATTCTTTTTCCGCAGGAGAGTTTTTCCAGCTGAGGAGGTTCCAGAGCAAGGAGTGGCGGGTATCACCCGGGGCGCGTTGGTCGAAACGATAGACGGCGAAAAGGGGAGTGTAGAGTTGGCGAATGGGATCGTTATGCGGGAAGAAAATTTCCAGCGGGCTGAGCAGCTGGGTCTGGCGGAGGCCGGCGCCGTTGTCCCACACGGAGAGCAGTGGCCAGAGATGGCGTTTGTAGGCGGGTGCGGCCGCAGGATTGGTCAGGCTGCGCTGTTCCATCGAGGAGTAGAGGAAGAAGAGCAGGGAGTTTTTTTCCTGAGCGAGGCCATCGGCGGACCAACGATCTTGGCGGAAAAGCGGCCAGAGCAACCAAGTCTTATCGTGGCCTTTGATGTTGGAGTGGGTGTAGAGAGGCGCGAAGCGATTGACATAGTGATTTTCGCCCCGGCCTTGGACAAGGAGGGGCCAAAGGTAGCGGGTCTCGTCGTATTTCGCCGGTGCAGTGCGATGGGTGTAGCCGAAGAATGGCCATACGTAGGTTTCGCTTTGATAACCCGGACCGCTGTCGCGCGCGTAGAAGGGGAGCACGCCGAGTTTCACGTCGGGCTCTGGTTCGGAGAGATTTTTCTCCTGTTTATAGATGAGCGGCCAGAGATAAAACTGATTGTGGTAGTCGCCTGGGTGTTCGCGTGAACCGAAGAGAGGCCAGAATTCGAAACCGTGGTGGCCGGCACCTTGGATCACGCGGATTAAGGGCCAGGGCGCGGAGGTAATCTGCATTCCACTCTTGTCGGTGTTGAAATACAGCGGAAATAAACCCCAGGTGAGGCGATCTTTGCCGAAACGATTCTTGATGGTGCCGGCGAGGGGGAACAGGGCGTGATAGCTGGTGGCGGGGTCACCGGTCTCGCGGGAAAAATAGAACGGCCACACATCGAAGCGCTGGGTGGATTCGCCGGTCGAAGCCGTGTCGCGGCTATGGTTGATGAGCTGGAAAAAGGTGAAAGAGGTGCTCGCGCCATCACGCTGCCAGGAGAAGAAGGGATAGAGAAAATGTGTCGTTGTCTTGTCTCCTGCGGTGAGGCGGTACCATAACGGTCGGAAAATCTGCTGCGTGCTGCCATCTGGGTTGATCTGGCCGGTGTAGAGTGGGCCGAGGATTTGCCGAGCAGTGATTTGTCCCGTAACCGGATCTTCCTGGCCGATCCAAAAGGGCCACGCGCTGCGCTCCGTCGCGCTAGCCGAAGAGGCTAGCGCGACAGTGAAGAGCAGCCAGAGAGAGAATCGGAAACTCATGCTTGGTTCTAAGAAGTCGCAGACTTGGAGCCGGGTGAAGTCAGTTAGGTCAAGAATGACGTGTCATGCGGCGAATAATTAGGTTAGTTGGTCAGCGATGGGGTGCAAATGCTATGTTTTAACCGTCGTTAATTGAAAGTGTTCCGATAAATATGTAGACATAAGTTGCCGAGGTTTGGCGGAAGCCTCTATTTAATAACCACCACTATGCGGATCACCGGCGGACAGGCTCGCGGGATCACTCTTCGGCTGCCGAAGGGGAATTTGGTGCGTCCGGCGACTGACGCGATGCGGCAAGCGGTTTTCTCGAGTATCGCTTCGCGGGTGGAAGGATCCTACTTCCTCGATCTTTTTGCCGGGAGTGGAGCGTATGGCCTGGAGGCGCTGAGTCGGGGGGCGGCCGGTGGAGTATGGGTGGAGAAAAACGGGAAGGTGGCTGCTTGCATTAGGCAAAACATTGCAGCCGTCTGCAAAAGTCTCGCTCGCGGTGAACACGATCTGACGGTGCTCAACGTTGACGCCACGGCGGTCCCGGGTGGTGGCGGTGCGGTGCCGGATTTGGTTTTTATTGATCCGCCATATGATCAGATCGAGGCGGTGGCGGGCGCACTGTTTGCGAAGCTATCGGATCTGCTCGCGACTAAACCTGACCCGGTGATTATTTTTGAAATGCCCGGTGAACTTACGTTGAACCCACCCGGTTGGACCTGCGTGAAACGGCTCGGGAAGGGTGCGCATCAGCCGACCGTTTGTTTTTTTAAGGTCGATCGCGGCTTGCCCGGACCAGCGTGAGCGCGGCGACGACGGCGGTTTCGCAACGCAGCACGCGAGGGCCAAGGTGTACGAGCTGGAACGCGTGAGTTCGCAGCAACGCCCGATCCGCCGCCGACCAGCCTCGCTCTGGACCCAAGGCGAGTGCGACCGGGGTGTTTGCGGGGAGACGAGCGGCCCCGAGCGGCGCGGTGGCTTCATAGTTATCAAGCGCCAGTCGATGGGCGGAGGAGGAAAGTGTTTCCAGTGTTTCAGCGAGGGTTTGACCACGGGTGACGGACGGGATCTGGGTGGCGAAGGCTTGCGAGGCTCCGGTTAAGAGGTGGCGTTGCCATTCGTCTGTCGTCCACAATGAGCTGTGAGCGTAATTCCGTTCTCCTTTTTCTGTAAGCACGAAATGAATCGCGGTCACCCCCAGTGTGGTGGCGTCGCGCAAAATATCGCGCGCGGTTTGCGGACGGGGCAGTCCCACGATTAAAGTGACGGGTTCAGGCGGCGGTGGTGGCGGGCGGTCCCAGGTGAAAGCAAGCGTGAGACTTTCGGTTGCGATGCTCAGCAACGTGCCTTGACCCAGCGGGCCGTTGATCAGTCCGGCATCGAAGGTATCGCCGAGTTGGCGCTTCAGCACCGAGAGCACATGAATCGCCCGGGGATCAGTGCGGGGGAGTGATTGGGAAATCTCAGCAGAGGTGAATAGGACTAAGTTCACGGCAAAGTCAGTCGGGCTTGAACCATCGGGCAAGTCACGAAAAATTCATCTCTCACCTAATATCTTGCCGAGTGCGTTTCGTTTGAACTAGCTTGAGCTACGTGACTAACCTCAAGGAGAACAACGGGAAACTCGATAAGCATTCCCCTCCAGGCAATGCCCGCGTTATTATCATCGAAGATCAACGCTTAGTGGCGGAGTTCTTTCAGTTGCATTGTCGGGCGATGCAATTGGACGTATTGAGTGTCCATGGCACGTTGGCTGAGGGTATGGCGGAGGTGCGCTCGGCTCGGCCTGATTTGTTGATGCTGGATTTTTCCCTGCCGGATGGAAATGGACTGGAGGGGGCTAAAACGATCCTCGAAGAATTTCCGGAGATTAAAGTTTTGGGGATTTCCGCGCATCGTGATCCATGGACGATGTTGCAAGTCCAGCGGATTGGACTGCATGGCTTCGTGGATAAACATGAGCAACGGACCGAAGTACTGACTGAGGCAATCCTCGCGGTGTTGGCGGGACGGATTTATTATGTGCCGGTGGTGAATGAGGCGACCGCCCGGTTGCGGCGCGACCCGAAGGCTTTCATCCGGGTGTTGTCTGATTACGAGCTGCGGATTTTATCTTTGATTGGCGAATCGATGTCAGACGAGGAAATCGCGGTGCTGTTGAATATCAGTCCTGCGACCATGCAATCGCGCCGGCGCGATATTATGCGCAAGGTCGACATCCACACGACGCCCAAGCTGATTCATTTCGCGATCGTGAACGGGTTGACCCGGCCGGATCAATTGAATCAGCGGTCGTGATTTTTTCGGGTCGGGAAAGCCACGTGGCTCGCTCAGTTATGCACTGACGATTGGATTGGTGGGCATCATCCGGTCGCGCAAGTCCGGCAGTTGACCGATGAGGCGGGCGGCGGATGCGTCGGCTTGATCCCAAAATTCATTCATGCTGTTGGCCTCGATATCGCGAGCCAGGTCGGCTTCGGCCATGGCGTGGATGAAACACAGTCGGCCGATCAGGCGGTGGGCGGAATCACTCGAGGCGGTGGAGTCTCGCAGTTTCATGGCCGCAGTGAGTCGGCGTTCTTCGTCGGCGAGCTCGGTGAAATAAAGGGCCAGTTCTGTTTCTAACGGGATGCCCTTGCGCTCGGCCAGGAGACGAAGAGAACTGAGGGGATCGATTGTCAGGTTTTGGCCGGGCGGATGGTAAGAGGGGGCGGGGCGTTGGGCGGAACTGGCGGCGGTGAGGGCGGCATGGATTTTTTCGAGCGAGACCGGCTTGGTCAGAAAAGCGTTCATGCCGGCCTCACTGCATTGCTGGCGTTTTTCTGCGGTCGTGTACGCGGTGGTCGCGATGATGGGCAGGTGCGGGCCCACGTTCGGCATGTTCCGCAGTGTGCGGGCAATTGCTGGGCCGCTCTGGCCGGGCAAATTCACGTCCAAGAATATGGCATGCAGGGTTTGCTGACGGGCAATGGCCAGCGCTTCCTCACCGGTGGCGGCAGTGGTGACTTGAAAACCCACTTCATAGAGAAAGCTCGAGAGGGTGATGCGGTTGTATTCCTCGTCGTCGACCACGAGGGCGTGGAGTAAACTGATGGGACCGGCCTTGATTTTTTGATGGGTGAGGCGGGCCGGAGCACTGGAGGCCACCGGCAGCGACAGGGCCAAATAAAAGGTGGCGCCATGGCCGGGCTCGCTCTCGACCCAGAGCCGTCCCCCCATTTTTTCACCGAGCGTTTTGCATAAGGCGAGTCCCAGTCCGGTGCCTGCGATGCGTTGGGTTTGAGCGGCCGCACCCCGCTCGAACCGGGTGAAGAGACGGGCTTGCTCGTCAGGGGAAATGCCTGGTCCGTCATCGCTGACGGCGAAGGTAAGGGCAATTTGCTCAGGCACGAGTTGCTGGCCCCAAATGGTGAGACAAACTTTACCGCGACCGGAATATTTCAAGGCATTGACCACGTAATTTAAGAGGATCTGCCGGAGCCGGGCGACATCACCGACGAGATAACGCGGCACTGTGGGTGAAATGGCAATCTCCACCGGGATGTCGTAACGGGTGCTTTCTGCCGTGGTGAGTGCAGTGAGTGCTTCGGTCATTTCCACCAGATCGAAAGGTTGAGGATTCAGGTCCACGGCGCCGGCTTGGAGGCGGGAGTAATCAAGAATGTCTTCCAGCAAACTGGAGAGGTGCGTGGCGCAATGCCGCAATTGGGCCATGTGCTGCCGGGTCGCGGGATCAAATTGGGAGCTATCGATCACCGTGGCGATGCCGATGACACCATTCATCGGATTGCGGATTTCGTGACTGATGCCGGCAAGAAATTCGTCTTTGGCGGCGTTGGCTTTCACCAATTCGGTCGTGCGGTTTTTCACGAGAGCCTCGAGTTGTTGGTTGCGGGCGCGGATCCCGCGTTCGCGGAAACGGATATAACCGAAAACGGTGGCCGCAATAATCGCAGCGAAACCGGCGTAAGCCTCCGGCGTCCGGTACCAAGGGGGTAGAATCCGAAAATTGTACGCGACGGGGTCGCTGATCAGGCCGGCTTCGTTCAACGCCCGGGCTTCGAAAGTGTAGTTGCCGTCGGTGAGATTGGTGAATTCGAATGAGCCCAGGGAAGAGGCGGGCGACCATTCCTCACGACCATGGCCGAGGCGGGTTTGAAATAAAAGATGCGGCCGGGCATCAATTTCAGGTGTCCCGACCTGAATTAAGAGATGATGGTCGAAATAGGTGTAGGCTGAAACGGAGCCTGCGGGCGAAGGTTGTCGGGAGGTATCGATAATCTTCAAATAGGGTTGGGCCGGGGGACGCACCGGTGTGAGTTCATCCGGTTTGATTCGTACCACGCCTGCGCTGCCACCGACCCAAAGTGCATCGGGACCATCTTCCGTGGTAACGAGCAGGGTGCTCGGGACGCCGGCAGCTTCGAGTTTGGGTACTTGCAGCTCCGTCCAGCCGCTGGCGTCGCCATTTTCCGCCAGGAGAAGTCGGCCTAGGCCGTAGGAGGTGCCGGTGCCGTGTTTGCGTTCGAAGACAACATAGAGCCGCTTGCCATCAGGTGAAGTGATGCACTGCAGAGCGGTGACTTCCGGGTAACTGGAGATGCGCTGGATTGCCTTCGACTTGATATCGGCCGTGTAGCCTTCGCGGGTGGTGAAAAAATAAACCGTCTGACCATGACCGGTGAGTTGGCTGATTTCGGTTCGGAAGCCCGGTTTTTTGCCGTGATGGATATTCGTGGTTTTTTGGCTGGTGGTGTCAAAATGCCAAATGCCGGACCGTGCACTGTTGTACCAGAGGTTATCCTTTGGATCGACATAGCAATCGCTGGTCAGCTCGGCGAGTTCGACGAGGTCTTGTTTTTGCCAATGGTTTTCTGGCGTCCGAAAGATTTTTGCGATTTTCTGATAATTCAGACTGAAGAAAACGCCGGGCTCCATTTGTGCGGGTAGAATCCGCCAGTAGGCTTGCCCTGTATTTTCCTGTATGGTCTGGAGATGTTCGCCATCAAAAAAATCGATCCCGCCAAAACGTCCGAGCAGGAGTCCATTGGGGTGACTTCCTGCATCATAATAAGGCAGCATTGCTTTAGTCGGAAGAAATTGCGCTCTGCTCGTCGCTTTGGTTGCCAACTGGAAAAGACCGGAATCCGTTGCGGCAAAAAGAGCGCTGTTCGCCTGGGTCAGCCGATAAATGCTCGCATGGTTTGCTTGTCCCCAGTGTTGGAACAGGGAAACGGCTCCAGTGGGATCGAAGCGTGCGAGACCACCGGTTTCATGGCCGAGCCAGAGCTGATTTTCTTGATCGAGAAAGAGGGAGGCAATCGCGTTGCTGGTTAGTCCGTCTTCCTGACTGAGGGTTCGGAGCAAACGGCCATCGGCGGATATCACGCCGAGGCCACCGAGGGTGCCGAGAGCGAAGTTTCCATCGGGCAGCCGTTGGATGCCGCTCAATGGTCTCGTGCGCAGAAATTCGATTACTTCGGGTGAGCCGAGTTGTTGCTGAGGCGCGTTTATATTGCAGATGCCATCGCGACTAAAGAGTCGGAGCATACCTCCTTCGCGTTCTATTCCGAAAGCCGGATTTTTTGGTAAAGCCTTTGGACCATATTCGAATTGCGGTCCGTTGGCGGTCAGTCGGTAGAGTCCCGTTTCAAGATGGGTAAACCAAAGTTCTTGACCGACGTGAACGGGATATAATCGGGACTCAGTAGGAAAATCCCAGATGGTGAATTTGTCGCCATCCCAGCGCAGTACTTTGGATTGGCAGACAAAATAGACCAGTTGGCCCACGAGGCCACAGCCCCAAGTGTAATCAATACGGCGATGAGCCAATGGCAACTTGGACAGCAGGGAGGTAAAGTTGAAAGTGCCACTGGAACTTTCGGTATAATAGCCGATCTGATTGTGCGCACCGGCCCAAAGTTTTTGATCGGGTCCAAAGCAAAGTGCGTTCAGGCTGTACGAAGCAGGGAGAGTATGGCTGGTCCAGTTTACTCCATCATATACCAACAAAGCATCGCTCCCCACGAAAAGCCGGCCTTGGCTATCCTGAATCATGCTCGTCGTCTGCGGCGTGGCCCCGATAATCCGGTTAGGAAAAAAATCTAAGACAGGACTGCCTTGTTGGTGGTCGTTCCAAGCGGCGAGGAGCATCGCGGGGAGCAGGCCAGCGACTAAAAACAGCAAAGGGAAATGCCGGGTCGAACTCATGCGGTAGCGCCAGTCAGAAAAGACAGCATGCCAAGGTAGGGCAACTCGGAGCAACACCTACTTTAAGGGAGGTTTCTTTTCCACAGAATGGGCGTGGCGAGCCTGTAAGCAGGCGTTTTTCAGCATGTCGAAAAATGAGAAATGAGACGATACTTGGCGTATGAACTCCTCTACCTCCGCGCTATCCGGGCTCGTTTCGAGCCTGTTGCTTACCCTGGGTTTTTCAACTCTGGCCGCTCGTTTTGATCAATTGAATCGGGCCACAGCAAAGCCGGCATTACGTCCTGGCGAACAATACACTGCCGCGTGGGGTTGCGCCATCAGTCCTTGTCGCTGGCAGGAAGTCTGATTTTCACTCGCGCCATTCTCGTAGCTGCGGAGGCTAATGCCTGCGCAGCTATTGTTGTCATTCCTTCCGCAATCCTGCTGTTGCTCTTATGCTTACTCTCGCTGCTTTTCGTTATCGGAAAATAATGGCCGAGGCCGGCGGGCCGATCGCCAAACTGACACTCTGCGATACCGGATTGCTGGATGACCGGCAGTTTCAGTCGAATGCCTATCTGCGTCCCGACTTGATTGCTTGGAAAACATCGAATGAATTGTTTAGCGATGCTGCCGGCACGGGTACGGCGGATTCCCCCATGGTCGCACGCTATAAAGCGATTTCCGAGGCGATTGAACGTTGGGCCCATATGGCCGTGGTTTCTTCTCCTGATCGCGATCGCTATGGCTTTAAGATTGATCCTTCCAGTAATGGCATGGCCGCTTTCCCGGGTTTATGGAAGAGGCAGGCCCGGCCGGCTGCTTATTGGGAAGCGGTCGAGCGCTTCAATTTGCTTTCCTGGTGGGAGGGTCGACTGGATGGTATCGATACGGCCACCCGCTGGCCTGAGGTTCGGGCCGTCGTGATCCAGGCGGAAACACCAGGAGTGACGGTGGTGCTTTATCGTCGTTCGCCTCATGGCCATTGTGCCTATGGGCATGCCGCCGGGGTGGATTTTGAGACGGCCTGTGATCGTGCTATTGCGGAACTCGAGCGGCACGACTTTGTGGTGACCCAATATATGTTGGTTCACACCGGCGGGGTGAATGATTTTATGCCGTCTACCACGCCGGCCAGCGAAAGGCGCAGTATTTTCTTTGCGCAACCGGAAGGGCAGGGAAAATTTATTGAGCGTTTGCGCTCGAAGCGGTGGTCGCCGCAGGTGAGTCCCCGGCTGGTATACGATGGCCCGGTGCCCGGAGCGTGGTCGACCTACGCGGATGTTTGGCGCGTCGTTTACGAACCACCGAGCGAGCGATTTCTCGGCAATGACGGGCGCTATTTTTTCTGGTAGGATTCGTTGGCGGACACTCGTGAGACTAGCGGCAACCTGTTCCCGCTCCGGAATGTTTAAACAGGGCTTAAAGCCAGATAGCCGTAGGCGAGGGCATACGTGGCGCATTCGAGCAGGAGCAGCGAGTAACCGATCTTGAGCGCGGTATGGGTGAGCGTGGGGCGAACCCCCAACCAAGGCAGCACGCCGAATCGACCGCCCCAGAAGAGGGCCGTGGCTCCACAGATGGCTCGAGCGAGTGGCGCGCCGCTCACGAGTTCCGGCGCGAAGCACAGGGAGAACAGGCCAAGCACGGCAATCGTCGCACCGATGGAAATGTTTTGGGCAATAGAGAAACGGCGGTGAATCAGCGGCAGTTTTTCCAGATTCTTTTCCCAGTCAGGCGGGATGGGCGTGCAGCAGGCGAGCGTCAGCGTGACGAAGTGAAGCGCCCCGGCCAGCCGTACCCCGAAAATTAAAGCATTATTCGCTATCATGCTCTCAAGGTATCGGCGCGACGTGAGGCGAAAAGATTAAACGGCGCGATCACCGGGAAGCAGCCGGTCCAGACGCAGGCAGCAACAGCGTCGTTAAAATGGGACAATACGTGATCAACAGCACGCCGATGAGCATCACGATGAGCAGTGGCAACACCGCCCGGATGGTTTCGCCCATGGGCTTTTTTAAACGCGAGGAAGCTAGCAACAAATTCAGTCCCACCGGCGGCATCAGGAAACCCAGTTCCATGTTCGCGAGGAAAATAATCCCGAGATGCACCGGATGAAGGCCCAAGCTGACGCCGATCGGTACGAGCAGTGGCACCACCACCACGATCGCCGCATAAATCTCGATCAGCCCACCCACGACCAGCAGCACGAGATTGAGACCGAGCAAAAATAACCAGCGGGATTTGATGTGGACCGCCGCCCAGGCCGCGAGCGCATCGGGGATTTGGGCATCGATGAAATAATTGGTCAGGCCCAGTGCCACCCCGAGGATCAGCAAAATGCCGCCAATCAATAATCCCGCTTCAGTCAACACGCGGGGACAATCCCGGAAAATATGCAGGTCGCGGTGAATGATCACCTCGATCACAAACGCGTAAAATGCCGTCACCGCGGCGGCCTCTACCGGGGTGGCCCAGCCACTGAACAGAGCGCCGAGTGAGACGACCGGGAGCAGGAGTTCCCACTTGGCGGACCAGATGGCGGCGCGCGCTTCGGTGAGATCGAAATGTGTTTCACGGGTGGTCGTTTTGCGGCCGGCCCAGATGCCCCACGCTGCGGTCATAGCGATGAGCAACAGTCCGGGAATGAGTCCGCCCAAAAACATTTCCTTGATGCCGACCTTGGCGATGATGGCGTATAAAATTACCGGCAAGCACGGCGGCAGCAAAATCCCCAGAGATCCGGCGCCCGTCAGCAGGCCGAGGGCGTCGCGCTCCGAATATTTCGCGGCAATCAGCACCGGCATGAGCAGGCCGCCCAGAGCGAGAATAGTGACGCCCGAGCCACCCGTTAAAGACGTGAAGAACGCGCAGAGTAACGCCGTGGCAATGGCTGGTCCGCCGCGAAACCAGCCGACCAGGGCTTGAAACAATCGCACGAGTCGTCGTGAGGCTCCGCCTTCCGCCATGAAATATCCGGCTAAAGTGAAAAGGGGAATGGAGGGCAGGGCTGGATTCGTGACGAGTCGGTAATGTTCGACCGGTAGGGCGGCGATCGGTTGATCTGCGCCCCAGAAAAGAATCAGGCCCGCGCCACCTAACGTGACAAAAACCGGGGCACCGAGGAGCGTGGCGACGAATAGCACCGCCAAGGTGGGCCAGACGAGAGTGGAGGCGGGCCAAGGAGCCCAGAGCCCGAACGCGACCACTGCCGCGATGAAGAGGATCGCATAAAAACGCCGGCTCCAGCGGGCTGAGGCCCGATATATCAGCCGCAGGGAGATGGCCCCGAAACCCAGAGGTAAGATCGTCTGAATTATCCAGAGAGGAATGCCCAACAGTTGGACGTTGCCTCCTTCTCTTTCCGCCAAGACGAATTGAACACTCGCGATACAAAGCAGCAGGGAAATTGCGGCGGAGAAGGATTGGCTGAACCAGTTGGTGCGACCTTTCCAACTCGCGGGCAGCAATGCGGTGGCGGTGGAGAGTGACAGCAATCGTCCGTCGCGAGCCGCGAGGGCACCACCCAGCATACCGACTATCAGCGTCAAGTGTTGCACGATGGTGCTGGAGCCGGCGAGACCGGTGTTCCATCCCGCGCGCAGAATAATTTCTGTCACGGGCAAGGCCGCCATGATGGCGAGGGCGAAGACGATCAGTAAATTCTCCGTTCGTTGCCAAAAACTGGCGGGGCGTGGAGTAGATTGCCCTTCGAGGAGGCTGATATCCATGATGCGTTAAGGCTGCCCGGCGGGGGCGTGGCTCCGGTATTCCGCGATCAGACGAAAGACTTCATCATAGATATCCTCCGGCACCAACGTGCCGCGCACCCGGGGCTGAAGGTTGTCCGCTAATTGTTTCCAGGCGGCGTTGTTTTCCGCGGGGATGGAATGAACTTTCAGGCCGCGTGTCTGCATGACCTGCACCGATTTTTCGCTCTCTTCGCGACTTTGGGCGCGGAACTTGGCGCCGGTGGCGTCGCAGACTTTGCGCAACTGGGCTTGGAGTTCAGGAGATAATTTTTCCCACACATCCCGACGGATGACCGCAGCTCCGACAATGGGGCTCCAGTTCAAGTCGAGCATGTGCGGGGCTGGTCCATAAAATTGACCCGCCAAAGCAATGAGCGGCGGGACAGGCACGACGTTGATCATATCCGTGTTGAGACCAAGAATGATATCGGTCGTCTCCAAGGCCACGGGGCGGTAGCCGATGGCTTTCATGATCTCCGCTTGTCGGACATCGCCCGACAGCGTGAACATTTTCATCTTTTTGAAATCATCCGGATGGATGCCTTGTTCTTTGGAAAAGAAACGGACCCAGCCGGCGTCGCCCCAAAACAGTACTTCAAACCCTTTGTCGCGCAGTCGCTGCTCCAGCAGCGGGCGCATTTTCTCCCGCACATAATCGACTTCCTCCCACGTCTTGAAAAGCATGGGGATGACTTGCAGGCCGGCGATGCCTTGATCGATTTCGGCGAGACCCACGGCGGTGAGGACGCAGGCGTTGAGCTGCTTGATCCGCATTTTTTTCACCATCTCGCTTTCTCCGCCCAGCCGGCCGTCGGGATAGAGAATGAGTTTGACCGATCCGCCGGATAATTTCTGCCATTCTTCCCCGAGTGCCTGTAAGGTTTGGTGCTGCGCGGTGCCACTGGGTAAAAGCGTACCGAGCCTAATGGTGGTTTTTTCACTCGCGCCGAGGGCGCTGCCCCAGCTGAGCCCAATCAAGAGCAAGCTCAACACGAGCCGGGTGGGCGTGACTTGAAGGTGAGGGGAGCGGAATGAAAAGGGACGCATGCGTTTAAGGAGAGGCCGGACTATCGATGGGTAGGAACAACTCGTCAATCCGTCCGAGCAACCAGCGGGCGCGGCGTTGCATGACCACATTGACCAGTCGGAACTCGGGCCGAGCATTGACCTCGATCGCGAGCGCTTGTTGCAGCAAGGTTTGGAATTGGGCGCGATTTTGTTGCTGGACACAGACGGCTTCGGCATACGCCACGAGCGGACTCGCCTGCGCATTGTTCCCGAGGCTCATCGCCCGTTCAAAATGTTGCAACGATCGCGCGGCGGGATCGCCTTTGCCGCCGGCCCGGCTCATTTCGTAAGTGATGAGAAAGGAGTGGATCGCTCCATAGTCGTAGGTTTCGTCGAGCTCCAGCGCGCGGTCGATGAGTGCTTCGGTGAGGGGCAAATCGGCGATGAGCGCGGGATCATCCTTGGCCGAGGCAATGGCCGCGGCCCATGACACGGCGGTCCAATAAAGCAGGTGCACATCAGCAGCCCGACATGCACTCAGCGCGGCGCGGTGATTTTGGCGCAACGCAGCAGTTAGGCCGGGGTGGGCCACTTCGAGTCCGCGCAGTCCGTAATCGCGACCACGCAGGTAAAGTCCGCGCGCGCGCGCGCGCAGGTTCGCCGCGGCAGTGACATCGTGTTCCTCCATGATATCCAAATCCTGCTGAATAAAAGCGTAGCTATATTGGGTGAAGCCGCTCGCGGCGGCGTAGAGCAATCCGGCATGACGGGGATTTTCCGCCAACAGGCTTTCCATGAGCTTCAGGCTGAAAGGGGCGGCATCGCGGATCAGTTCGGGATCGCTGTCGCTGGCAAAAGTAGTGCCGCCCGCAGCGAGCGCATCGCCGAGTTTGTTGACCGCGACGCGATTCATCGAGGAGCAGCCGCCGAGGACGACGGCGATGAAGCCGGTGAAAAGGATGCGGAGCGGCGGGAGGCGGTTCATCGGGGATGGAGGGGGAGTGTTGCGCAGAAATAGCTACACCGCTTGAAGCCGGCTGCAAGTTAAACGAAAGGCCCGGCGAAATCTGTGCTCAGGCGTTGAGCGGTCAGAAGATCCTGCGACAGGAGAACGCCTGATGTTCTTTGCTCTTCAGTCCAGCCGAGTGAGGACGCGCAGGCCGGGGATCTGGCGGAAGTGGGTGTCGGTGGTGAGGACCGCCGCGTCGGCTTGCAGCGCGCAGGCGGCGATCAACAGGTCGGGTGCGGGGAGCACGATGCCTTTGCGGTCGAGTGTCCACGCCAGGCGCGCTGCCTCTTCCCACGCAGCATTGCCGGTGGGGAGGTACAGCATGATGGAGTAGTGTTCCTGAAACCGGCGAAGCACCCGGGGATCACGCAGGCCGCGGCACACCTCCATGATCACCATGCCGCAGGTCGTGAACTCGTGGTGGTCGCAATGAGTGGCGAGTACTTGAAAGGGATCAAGTCCGGCCCGCAGCCGGCTGATGTAGAAATTACTATCGGGAAGTACGACGGCGGCCATAGGGAGCCTGTTTGTTTTCGGAAACCATCATGCCGTGGCTTTCCAGTGCATCGACCGGGGTGGGCGTATAGGCGGCCCGGAGCTGATTGGGAGTCAATCCGAGGCCTTGCTGGAAAAGTTCCTTCATTTTGTGCCGGCGTGCCATATCGGCGAGTGCCATCTCGACCGCCTGCGTTTTGGTCTTGGCTCCGGTGACTTTCATGACGTGGGCCAGAACGTCTTCATCAATGTGCATAGTCATTTTCATGATGTGAGCAACGTATGGTCAGCAAACCATACCGCAAGTGGAATGTATGGCTAACGAGCCATATCGCGGCATTTTTGCTGGCAGTGGGTGGATCGCACGACGTGCGGTTAACCCAAGCACTAAGAGGGCATTTAAAAGCCTGCTGAAGGTAGGGCGGATTATCTTAATCCGCCGAGATTGGGAGAGCGGCGTTCGTTGCTGCGGCGCGTTAGGGATAACGCGCCCTGCCTTTTTAGACGTCCCCCAAGACGTTGCGACCGCAGTTTGCGCTGAAGTTAGCGCGATTTCTTTCGTTGATAGGTGAGCGGGTCGTTGAATAATTTCGGGTTCGCGAGGTTCTGTTTGATGAGTTGCTGGAGGGCGCTCCGGCTTTTTGTTGTGTCTGGGATCACTTGATCGCTTACGCTTTGGAGGCTGAGCTGTGCGCCATCGGCGGAGAGCCGCCAGACAAAATAAATATATTTTCGGTCCGTCGAGTTGAGATCTTGCACGCTCACGAAAGCGGTGCCGGCAAAGTCGGAGTGGAAGACCCGATAGATGTCGTTATCCATGGAGACAACATAGGTCGACTCGTCGTACTGGCGCACATGCATGAGTTCTTCCTTCGTGCTGTCCTTGTCCACCGCCACCCAATCGCCCAGCAGGCGGGCGTCGATCTGGTGGGTTGGTTTGGCGGTGAGGGAGAAGGTATAGTTGCAACCGCTGAGAACCATGAGGCCGATCACGGCGCAGAGGCCGGCAAGGATGTGGTTTGTCTTCATGTCGCTTAATGTTACGGACCCAAGGCGGAATGGCCATCCTAACAAATGTTAATTTGGCCGTCGCTGGCCGGATAAGGACGCACGGGTTGAACTGCGGCGATCCTGCCACAAAAACAACGGATTAATTTTGCCGCAATTCATGGTCGAGGTGCGACACGAGGACGGAAAACAAAAAAGCCGCGGTGGCTGCCGCGGCTTTGGTCGATGAGGCGGGGGCGAGCCCGCCCGCAGCGTCTCAGATTCCCGCACTGTTATCCTCGGGGATGCGCATGCAGTAGAAACTGCGGTACACGAACACGAGAGCCACGGCGAAGAAGAAGACGCCAATGCCGGTCTTTAAAGTTTGATCTTTCATGGTCACCGCGATCTCGACGGCGAGAAGGCCGAAGAGCGTGGTGAACTTGATCACCGGGTTCATCGCGACCGAGGAAGTATCCTTGAAGGGATCACCCACGGTGTCGCCCACGACCGTCGCGGCGTGGAGATCGGTGCCTTTCTGGCGGAGTTCCACTTCCACGATCTTCTTCGCGTTGTCCCAAGCTCCGCCGGCGTTGGCCATGAAGATGGCTTGGAAGAGACCGAAGAAGGCGATGCCGATCAGATAGCCGATGAAGAAGTAGGCGTTGAAAAACGGCAGGGCCAGAGCGAAGCAGAACACGACGATGAAGATATTCCACATGCCCTTTTGCGCGTACACCGTGCAAATACGGACAACTTCCTTCGAGTCCTTTTCGGAGGCGGTCGTCGCATCGAGCTTCATGTGCTCCTTGATGTAGACCACGGCACTGTAGGCCCCGGTGACCACGGCCTGCATCGAAGCGCCGGTGAACCAGTAGATGACGGAGCCGCCCATGATCAGACCAAGGATGATTTCGGGTTGCACGATGCTGAGCGCGCCGACGACTTCCTTGAACGGACCAGCCACACCCGAAGCGACCTGGGCCTCATAGAGTTTTTGCAACAGCATGATAATGCCGAACACCATCGTGGTGGCGCCGACGACCGCCGTGCCGATGAGGACGGGTTTGGCCGTCGCCTTGAAGGTGTTGCCGGCGCCATCGCCCTTTTCGAGCTGGTACTTGCCATTTTCAAAATCGGGTTTGAAGCCGAAGTCGCGTTCGATTTCGGCGGCGATGCCGGGCCGACTTTCGATCTGAGAAAGTTCGTAGACGGATTGGGCGTTGTCGGTCACAGGGCCGTAGCTGTCGACCGCGATGGTGACCGGGCCCATGCCGAGGAAACCGAAAGCCACGAGGCCAAAGGCGAAAATCGGTGCCGCGTACATGAATTTCGCCGGCATGAGGGCGAGCAGGGCGGCATTCTGCGAGAAATAATATGAAGCGGCCATGAGCAGCATGATAACGAGGCCCATCCAGAACGCGGAGAAATTACCGGCGACGAGACCCGATAGGATGTTCAGCGAGGCGCCACCGTGCTTGGAGCAGTTGGTGACTTCCTTCACGTGGCGGGAATTCGTGCTGACGAACACTTTGGTGAATTCCGGAATGAGCGCGCCGGCAATTGTGCCGCAGCTGATGATGACAGAGAGCACCCACCACAGCGCCGGGTTAACTCCGGTCTGATGCGCGAGCAGGAAATAAGAGGCGAAGAAGGTGACGCCGATGGATACGGCAGACGTGATCCATACCAGATGGGTGAGCGGAGCTTCGAAATCGAAATCTTTCAGGTTGCCATACTTGGCTTTGGCAAGGGCCTGGTTGATGAGATAGGAAGCGAGTGAGGTGACGATCATCAGCGCGCGCATCGTGAAAAGCCACACGATGAGCATTGCGCAAAAATCCGGACTGTCGACGAGCGCCAGTGCGAGGAACGAGATGAGCGCGACGCCCGTTACCCCGTAGGTTTCAAAGCCGTCGGCGGTCGGCCCAACAGAGTCGCCGGCATTGTCGCCCGTGCAGTCGGCGATGACGCCGGGATTCTTGGGATCGTCTTCCGGGAGCTTGAAGACGATTTTCATAAGATCGGACCCGATGTCGGCGATTTTGGTGAAAATACCGCCGCAGATGCGGAGCACCGAAGCGCCGAGGGATTCGCCGATGGCGAAACCGATGAAGCACGGACCGACGAGTTCGCGGGGGAGAAACACCAAAATGCAGATCATGAAAAACAGCTCCACGCAAACCAGCAGCAGGCCGACGCTCATCCCTGAGCGCAGGGGAATGAAGAGGGTGTTGAGCGCGTTGCCTTTGAGTGCGGAGAAGGCCGTGCGGGAATTCGCGACGGTATTGATGCGAATGCCGAACCACGCCACCCCATAGGAACCGAGGATGCCGAGGATGGAGGCGAGAAGAATGACGACGACGTGGGCGGCGGAGTTATTGGAGAGTACGCCGAAGTAGTAAACCATGCAGGCGCCGATGAGGACCCAGAGGATGGCGAGAAATTTGCCCTGCGTGAAGAGATACGTTTTGCAGGTTTCCCAAATCATATGGGAAACGCTCGCCATGGAGGAGTGCACCTGCAGCGCCTTGGTTTGCGTGTATTGGAGGAGGCCAAAGGCCGCCCCGATGGCGCAAATCACGATGCCGAGATACATCAGCGTGAGGCCACTGAGGCCACCGAGGCCGTCAAAATGCACATTCGTGAGATCCGGGATCTTGATGTCAGCTTCGCCGGCGAAGACGGGGGTGGTGAGTGCGGCTAGCGCCAAGGTTAGCGCTCCCATTTTTTTCCAAGCAGTCAATTTTAACATGGCAGGGTAGGGTTTACAAAACGCGGATGCACCCCGGAGGCTGACGAACGCGTCGCGTTGAGGCCAGTTCAAACTCTGAGCGTCGTTGGGCAAAAATTACGCACGGATTGCTGCAAAAAATAGCGCGTAGCGCAGTGTTCGTTGGGAGATGCCGGCGGGAAGCCTGCGCTACGCCTGTCTGCAGGAGCACGGCCTCTGCCGTTGACGCGCGAGACCAATTGATCCTCCCTACTCCTTCCCATTGCATGTCACTGCTCGCGATCAAAGATCTGGTAAAGAGTTACCCCCGGCCCGATGCCGGAACGCAGCGCGTGCTGGACGTGCGGGAGTTTTCCCTCGCAGCAGGGGCGCAACTGGCCCTGCGCGGTGAGAGCGGTTCGGGCAAGACGACTTTTCTTAATCTGATCGCCGGCATCCTGACGCCTGATAGTGGCTCCATCGTGCTCGCGGGTCGTAAACTGGCGACGCTCGGGGAAGCGGCGCGCGATCGGCTCCGGGCCGAGACCATCGGCTATATTTTCCAGACCTTCAATCTGCTCCAAGGTCACACGGTGCTCGAGAATGTGGAACTCGGCATGGCGTTCGGTCGCGGAGTGAAACGGGCGCACGCCGAAACTTTGCTGAAACGGGTGGGGCTCGGGGATAAGCTCTCCCAATATCCGCGTCAGCTCTCCACCGGCCAGCAACAGCGTGTCGCCGTGGCCCGCGCCCTCGCTAACTCGCCCCAACTCGTGCTCGCCGACGAACCGACCGGTAATCTCGACCGCCGCCATGCCCGCGAATCGCTCATGCTGATCCGTGAGGTGTGTTACGAAACCGGCGCGGCGCTCCTGCTCGTGAGCCACGACGAACGCGTCCTCGCCAGTTTCGAGCACATGCGGGACTTTGCGTTGTTGAACCGGGCGCAGATGGAGGGTGTGCGATGACGGTATTGATTGTGGGTAGGGCGCGACCGCGACAAGTGCAGCAGCCTTGGCGGCTGGGCGCGCCATCATGCGATAATACATTCGATCTTCGCGGCGGTCCCAGCGGTCACGCCCTACCCACGGCAACTTACGGTCAATCCAAAATCCAGAATCGAAAATCGAAAATCTCTGCATGATTTGGAATTTGATCTACCGTTCCCTCCGCCAACACGCGCTCTCGACGTTCGTGACGGCAGCGAGCATTGCGCTCGCCTGCGGCCTCTTGCTGACTGTGTGGGTGGTGAAGACCCAGTCGCAGTCCGTATTTGCTGCGACCAACTCCGGATTCGACGCCGTGCTCGGTGCCCGTGGTTCCAAACTTCAGCTCGTGCTCAATGCGATTTTCCATCTTGAAGCCTCGCCGGGCAATATCAACGCGGCTGACTTCGAAATGATCAGCAGTCACCCGGCCGTGAAGACCGCCATCCCTATCGCACTCGGCGATAATTTTTTCGGCTGGCGTATCGTCGGTACGGTCGAGCCATTGTTTGCCGGCTTCGAACGTGCTCCGGGCAAACCTTACGTCTTCGCGACTGGCGGCCGGAATTTTAAAATCGGCACGTTGGAGGCCGTCGTCGGCGCCTACGCTGCCCGCCAGCTCGGCTGGAAAGTTGGCACCCACTTCAAGCCGTATCACGGCCTCGCCTTTGACCCGAAGGCGCAGCATGAAGAGCTCTACACGGTCGTGGGAATTCTTGAGCCCACCGGCACGCCCGTCGATCGCGTGATCTGGATTCCGCTCGAAGGGGTGCAGACGATGAGCGGCCACAATCCGCTTGCGGCCACCGAACTCAGCGCCGTGCTCATCCAACTCCGCGCACCCACGGCCGGACTGATGCTCGATATGATGATCAACAAACAAGGCAAACGCCTGACCTTCGCCTATCCCATCGGCGCGATCGTTGCGGAGTTGTTCAACAAAATCAGCTGGGTGGACCAAGTGCTGACCCTGCTGGCGTGGCTCGTGGCGGTGGTTGCGGCGGGCTCGGTGCTCGTGAGCATCTATAATTCCATGAGCGCCCGGCAACGCGACATCGCCATCCTGCGCGCGCTCGGGGCGCATCGCCGGACCATTTTCGGCGCCGTGGTAGGCGAGGCTGCGGTCATCGGTGCGGTCGGTTCGGCGGCCGGCTTTGCGGTTTTTGCGGTGCTCGCGACTTTTGTGGCTTCAATTATCCAAGCGCAGACGGGCGTGCTGCTCGATCCGCTCAAATGGAATCCTGTTTTCTGGTGGGGCCCGACGGTCTTCGTCGCGCTGTGTGCGATTGGCGGATTGGTGCCTGCGCTTAAAGCTTATGGGGTATCCGTGGCGGAGACGATTGCGCCCGTCTCATGACGGATGCAATCCGTTATGGCCGGGCGTCGCCATTGTCGGGACGGATGCAATCCGTCCCGATTGGCGTCCACGATGCCCCATCGCAATGAGCGAGGTGCCAGAAAAATCAATACCCGGTCATTTTAGTTTTACTCACCGACTTTGGTGAGTGTTCAATGGGGCATCGCCAGACCCCGGCGGTTTCCCCGCGGTGTGCAAAATTATGCAAAATCATCATCTCAATCATCCCACCGGGGCCTCGTTACCGCCCCGCAACGAATTTGATGAAGACGGTTATCTCCAGCTCTACCCTGATATCGCCAAGGGGGTGGCCTTGGGCACGATCGCCTCGGGTTGGCATCATTTTGCGGAAGCGGGTTTCGCGGAGGGCCGACCGTGGCTTGCAAAACCGGATCCATTGATCGGGGTGAATCGGACAATAGCCGTCGGCGACGAGATGCTGCACGGAAACGAAATTCACTATTTCGATGTCGGAGCATCGGCCCTGCACGTGATTGAAACCGCACTCATCGCGGCGCGAAGACCGAAATCTACGATCAAGAACATTCTCGATCTGCCGTGCGGCCATGGCCGCGTGATGCGCTTTCTCCGGCAGGCCTTTCCGGACGCGCAGTTGACGGCCTGCGATTTGAATCGGAGTGGCGTCGAGTTTTGCGCGACCACTTTTGGGGCGCTGCCGGTGGTGTCGTGTGCGGCGATTGACGAAATTCCCCTGCAAGGGGAATTTGATCTGATTTGGTGCGGCTCGTTGCTGACGCATCTTTCCGAGGAGAAATGCGCGGCGTTTCTTCGGCTTTTCCAACGCATACTGGGCCACGGTGGCCTCCTTGTTTTTACGATGCACGGACGGCATTATGTCCGTGAGGTAGCGGCAGGGAAAATCCCGCACGGCGTCACCGCGCCGCAGCTCGCCGCGTTATTTTCCGGTTATCACCAAAGGGGATTCAGCTATGTGGATTACTCCGTCCAGTCGGGCTACGGCTTAAGTTTGGCCCATCCGTCGTTCGTCACCGCGCAGTTGGTGGATCATCCTGGTTGGCGACTCCTCGGTTATAATGAAGCGGGTTGGGATCATCGCCAAGATGTTATCTGCCTCCAAAAACAATTCTGCTTGCCGCCGAGTTGAAGCGGGCACGGCGCTGAAATCGGAACGGGCTCGGCGCGACGGCGTGGAAACGCCGTCCGGCTTTCTAAGGGGCGGATCGTTGACAGCGTGCGGGGCAGCTCGCAACGTCCACCCCCAGCTACTCCTCCTATGAATATTCTGATCACGCATTGTTCGCTCATGTTGCTCTCGTTGGTTTCCCCTTCACTCTTGGCGGCCGTTGATCTGCCCGCGGCTGCGAGTTGGCACGCACAGTCGTTGGTCGAAGCGATTGGTTACATGGCGCTCTTTGCTGCGATTGGAATCTTACTGGCCATCGTGGGCTATAAACTTTTCGACAAGTGCACCCCGGGCGACATGCATCGGGAAATTATCGAGCAGAAGAACGTGGCGGCCGCCATCGTCGGCGGGGCGGTGATTCTCGGCGTCTGTATTATTATCGCGGCGGCGATGTTGGGTTGAACGCCTCGACGCGTGACCAGCGGTGAAACGCAGCAGCAAAATTCGTTTGGTTCTACTCGGCGGTCTCTCCGCCGGGGCCTTGGCGACGTCGGCCGAGTTGACGGCATCCGCCCGCGCGCCCGCGAATGTTTATGGGAATGATTTCCTGGTACCAGGCGCGGGCTACTATCATGCCCCGTTCCAGGCGTTCTATAAACAGCCGTACAATGACTACGACGCACAGCGTAAACTCTATTTCTATGGCGGCCAGTGGGGGCCGGAGCCGCACCGGAGCGTCGTGAATATCTCGGCACCCACCCCGGAAGCAGCGCTGGTGCTTGATGCGATCCGGCGCAATGAAGCGCAACGGACGCGGGACGCCGCCCTCGCAGCCGAGACATTGCGGAGAAATTCTTTGCCCTACACCGCGATTCCGCGCTCCGGGTTTGGCAGCACCTCGCACAGCTTTTCTTCCGGCTCTTCCTGATGCAACGTCACTCTTGCGAACCCCGCGCGGCATGGCGCGATCAAGTCGAGCGGACCGGCCTGACTTACCACTCCCATGCAAACAGTCCTTATTGGGACGAGTCTGCTTGTTATGAGTTGACGGTCGCGGAGGTCGAGGCGTTCGAGCACGCGGCAAAGTCGCTCCATTATCTCTGCCTTGATGCGGCCGAAGCGGTCATCCAAAACAATTGGTGGCCACGGCTCGGCATCGCACCCGCCGCAGTGCCGGCTATTCTCCGTTCGTGGGAACGCGACGACTTCAGTCTCTACGGCCGTTTCGATCTGGCCCTCGACGGCAGTGGCGTACCGAAAATGCTCGAGTACAATGCGGACACGCCGACTGCCCTCGTCGAGGCGGCGGTGACCCAATGGTTTTGGTTGCAAGAAACCCGGCCCGGCGCGGATCAGTTTAACTCGATCCACGAACGGCTCATCGAGGCCTGGCGCCGCTGGGCCGGCACCACGATTCACTTCGGCAGCATCAAGGATCATCCGGAAGACGAGCAGACGGTGCTCTATTTGCGCGACACCTGTGAGCAGGCCGGCGTGACGACACGTCCGGTATTTATTGAAGACATCGGCTGGGATGCGGCGCAACTGGGCTTCGTCGATGTCGAAGGCACGCGACTCACGCATTGCTTCAAACTTTATCCGTGGGAATGGCTCTGGTCCGAGGCATTCGGTCCGCATCTGGCGCACGACTCGGTCCAGTTCATTGAGCCGACTTGGAAAATGTTGCTGAGCAACAAAGGTCTGTTGCCGATTCTGTGGGAGCTGTTTCCCGAGCATCCGAATCTATTGCCCGCCTACGAAAGCGCGGGTCCACTCGGCTCGCGCTATATCCGCAAGCCCAAACTCAGTCGCGAAGGCGCCAACGTCACCTGGGTGGAAGGCGGCGTGGCGGTGGAGGAAACCGGCGGCGACTACGGGCAGGAAGGCCACGTTTTCCAAGCCGTGGCCGAGCCCGCGAATTTCGACGGACACCACCCGGTCTTCGGCGTATGGGTGGTCGATCATGAACCAGCCGGGCTTGGCATTCGCGAAGACACTCGCCGCATCACGGGCAATTTGAGCCGCTTTATTCCTCATTTTTTTCGCCCCGCTGCCGAACCTTCTGCTTTTTCGCCAACATGATTCAACTCAAAGCGGTTTTATCCAGTCCTTGTCGTTGCGAGAAGCGCAGCGACGAAGCAATCCAGCGCGGCTGGATCGCCACGCCCGCCTTCGGCCGGCTCGCGATGACACACAGGTCTGAAATAGGCATATTATGAGCTCCGCGAACTACGAAAATCCCACCACCCTCCGGCTTGGTGCCCAAGGCACTTTCGATGGCCGACAATTCACCGTGAAGGGCCGCGTCGTGCTGGGTATGGAACTGGATGGAGAGACGTATTACTGGAACGAGTTCACTCTTGTGGATCAGTCCGGCGGCACCGTTACCCTCGTCCATGAAGAAACGGAAGACGGCTTTGTTTGGAAATTATTCCGGCGGTACGAGCCCTTGCATGCGATGAGCGTAAGCGAAGCGATGGCCAAGCGTGCCGGTGACACCGTTAACTTCGAAGGTCGTCCTCTGCATATCTCCCTCGTGGATCAATCCCGCGTGTATCACATCGAGGGCGTGGCTCCGGAAGGAGTCGAGGTGGGAGATATCGCGAATTATTTTAATGCCGATGCCGGCGATCGCACGTTGGTGGCCAGTTGGACCGGTGATGAAATCGAATTCTACGAGGGAAGCGATCTGCCGGAGGGCCGGGTCGAGCGGGCATTTAATCTGCGCGATGCAAGCACGGAAAGTGGGCCTGCAGTTTCTGTCTCGGCCTTGAATGCCAGTGGCGCGGGTGGCAGCGGGTTTGATCCGAAGATAATCATCGGTCTCGGCGTCGTTATTGTCGTCGGATTGGCCTGCCTGTTTGCCTGGACCGGCCGCACGGACCAAGCCAGTCGCACTCCCCTGCCGCCAGCAGTACCAGCCGTTCAGCTCACGGCAAAAATGCATGGCATTTTGGGTGGCCGAAATTTCAATGTCGTGGGGTTGGCGCAGGTGGAGATTGCGCGGCAGGGCGGTAATTTTGATCGGACCGAATATGAACTCGTCGACGAAGCCGGCAGCCATGCGCTGCTGATCAACGCACTGCATGGGAATATTCGTGAGTGGCATCTGCTGGCGTTGATGACGACGCCGGCAGGCTTCTCGCCCTATGACGCGGCGGCGCTTCGGCCGGGCAGTCCGGGCCAGATTGCCGGACGTACGATGCAAGTGACGCAGGTGTTTCAGTCCCGGGTGTTGTCCACGAGTGGTGAGACGGCCGCGACGTTTTGGTCTGCCGGAATGCACTATGGACTTCTCGCCCGCTTAAATGACGAGTGGCTGATCGCACGTTGGAACGGGACCGAACTCCAGATATGCAGCGGCCGAGCCCTGCCCGAAAACGAAGTGCGCACGGCCTTCGCTCCGGGGCAGTGAAAGTTCAATGAAGCATTTACGATGCTACTGTAGGCGAATGAGTCGGTTGTAGCCGGGGTCGGCGACCCCGGCCACAGTTCTAATTTACCCGCGTTAGCCCGAATATTTCACACCTAAAACCTCCCCATCCTTTGCACAGAGGCTGACACCGAGAGAGAAGGAGTGTACAGGGTGTGGTAGGTTCTCGCGCTGCTGAGCTGGCGTGAACGTAAAATCCGAAGCTTGGGTCCTAGTATTTCGCTCTGTGCCCTCTGTGCTCCTCTTTCCCTCTCTGTGTCCCAAGAATCTTTCTTGGTTTGAGTATGAAATGTTCGGGTTAGGCGTGACGACTAACTTGCATCGGGTGGAACGCGGCCTCCGGACGCGTTTTTCTGTCTATGCATAAACCAACCCGTTCAGTTTGTCCGTCGTAGCCCTGAGCTCGTCGAACGGGGCGAAGTCGGAAGGCCGGGTTCCACCGTCTTGGCAAGCACCCCGGATCGGTGCGAAGAATACCTTGCCCGGAAATCGGCGGAAAACTTGCATGGGCTGCTGGTAGAGTGGCAGGATCATTATGAAGATGAATTATTCTGCCATGCCTGCCGCATCATCTGCTGCTCTGCCCACTTTCCACACGATGTACCGCGCATTGTCGAAGCGGGATGCGGCTTACGAGGGCGTGTTCTTCACCGGCGTGAAAACCACGGGCATTTTTTGTCGGCCCACCTGCCGCGCAAAAAAACCGAAGCCGGAGAACGTGGAGTTTTTCCCGACGGTGATCGAGGCCTTGCATGGCGGCTATCGACCCTGCCGGCTTTGCCACCCGATGAACACGACCAAACCTGTGCCTCTGTTGGTGGAGAAATTGCGTCGGGCCGTGGAGGATGTGACGGATGGACGCGTGACCGACAAGGATCTGGTGGCGATGAATGTCGACCCATCAACCGCGCGCCGGCAATTCAAGACGTATCATGGTCTGACCTTTCACGCCTATCAACGTGCTCGGCGTATGGGGTTGGCGCTGCGCGGGGTGAAGGCGGGGCGGCCGGTGATTGAGGTGCAACTGGAGCGCGGCTATGAATCACCGAGTGGATTTCGTGAGGCGTTCATCCGTGTTTTCGGCACCTCGCCGCGCGACGCCAAGCAGGAGAATTGTGTGCTTGCTCACCGCCTCGAGACCCCCCTCGGTTCGATGCTGGCACTTGCGGACGAACAAGGATTGCGGCTGCTGGAATTTGTCGATCGGCGTGGACTTGAGCGCGAACTGGTGGAGCTCAAGCGGCGGTTGAAGTGCGTCATCGTGCCGGGCAGCAATGCCACGCTCGTTACTGTGACCCGGCAACTCGCGGAGTATTTTGCGGGTCAGCGTATGACGTTTGATTTGCCGCTCGCGCCCGTGGGTTCGGATTTTCAGTGCCGGGTGTGGGCGGAGCTGCAGCGCATCGCTCCGGGGCAGACGCGCAGTTATGCCGAGATGGCGAAGAAGATCGGTATGCCCAAAGCTCCGCGTGCCATCGGTCGGGCCAATGGCTCAAATAAGCTGGCGATTGTGATTCCGTGTCACCGCGTGATCCGGGCCGACGGTTCTCTGTGCGGTTATGCCGGCGGCATCTGGCGCAAGCAGCGACTGCTCGATCTCGAGCAAAAATACAGGCGGTGAATTTAGGGACACGTCTTCAAAATCAAACTTTCCGGTGAACCCTATTTGTAGGCCAGCCAGCTTGCTGGCGCGGTGGGACACGCGCAAGTGCGCTGGCTGCGACATCCGGCAATCGAAAATCAGGGAATTGGTAGTCGGAAATTCTACGAACATCAGCGGTCAGAGCATTGCAAATTCTCGATTTCACGCTGCCGGCTTTCAAGATTTTCCGAGATCGATTGCGCCGGAATCAGTCCTCATTTCTTGCCGGATCACCTGGCCGCGTTAACCGGCGACAGGAGGGATTCGCCGCGCAGAGTTTTCAACAGCAGGTTGACCGTGCTTTGGGCGGAACCGTCATTGTTGAGCGCGACAGCGACGAAGGCGTGACTTGCCACCGAGTAGATCACTTCGGCTTTTATGCCAGGCGTCCCGCCACTGTGGCCTAACCACAGGTCACCGGACTGGTCGGGTAGATCCGTCACCATTACGCCTCGGCCATAGAAGGAAATCCGCTGGCCAAACATCGGATAGAGCGGGCCGAACATCTGCTCCAACGAGGAACGCGCCAGAAGTTGGTCGCCGAGCACGCCCTGCCAAAAACGCACCATGTCTTCCGCCGTCGCGGCAATGCAGCCGGCCCCGAAAGGCGTGGCGAAGGAAAAATCCGCTTCGGCTTCGGCTGATTTTTGTGGGTGAGCGGGCGCGATGTTCTCGAAGGTCGCGGTGGAGTTGAGCGCACGCGTGTGAGTCAGCCCCAGACGACGGAGGATGCGCGCCTCGACGGAGTCGGTATAGGAACGACCGTCGAGCTTCTCGATGATGAGTCCCAGCATAACGTAGCCGGTGTTGCTGTACGCCCAAGTTTCACCCGGGCAAAAACTGTTGCCGTGTTTTTGCGCGGTGGCGAGGAGCGTGAGCGGGGATTTATAGCCCGGCTGTTTCCGGTGTTTGAGATCTTCATTGAAACTGAAAATGCCGCTGGTGTGGGTCAGCAGGTGATCGACGGTAATGAGCTTGGCGTTCGGGTAATCGGGAAACCACTGTGCGAGAGGGGTGGCGAGCGTGAGCTTCCCTTCTTCGATCAGCTGGAGAATCATCACCGCGGTGAACGTTTTGCCAGCGCTGCCCCAATAGAAATACGGCGGCGGCACTGCGGCCGGATCAAGCGTACGGGTGGCAGTCCAGAAACCTTGACCAAGCACCGCGACGGCGGCCGTGATGGCCGGGGCGTGCGTCTTGGTTTGCGCCAGCGCGAGAGCCGCGGACAAATTGTTTTCGAGCTCCGGTGAAAGTTTCGCGAGGCTGGGCGTGACGAGATCGCTGGACTGCGGCAGCGTAATGGGTGCCCGAAGCGCCAGCCCACGGTAAGGCTGGGCACTGGTGCAGGTGACAGGGTGATCCGTCGCCGCCAAGAGGTTCAGCGGAAGGAAAACAGTACCCAGTAATAGCAGAGTGAAATTCAAATGAGCCAGTGTACGCGAGCGGGGGTGGTCTTGAAAACGAAAATCAGTAAATGTTTCACCGGAAATTGTACGAATACCGGCTGCTGGGGTATTTCAAATGCGCTGTTGCTCGATTTAACGCTGCCCGTTTTCAAGATTTTCCGAGATCGACTGCGTCGAAAAAATCAAGACCACGAACCCCAAACGCCGATCCCTTCGGATTGCGACGATCAAAAAATACGATCAAAAAGGGTCATGCTATACCTTTGGCCTTATTGTTCCTGACGCACTCAAATAGAAAAGGTAAAATGTACAGCATGACCCTTTTTCAGCACCCGAAGATCCGGCACTACGGCCTGCTCGCCAATCACGCCCGCCACCGCGAGATCCCGCGCGCCCGCGCCGCGATTGCGCAGCAACGGCGCCGCCCGAAAACCGCCACGCCGCGGCCACCGCCCACCCCATGGCAACCAAAGTGTGCGCACTGCGGCGGCCTGAAACTCGTCTGCATCGCGGTCGTGCGCCCCGATGGCCGCACGCTCGTGCGCTCCGCGCTCGCGCGACTC
>JANYCF010000072.1 GCA_025360455.1 Opitutaceae bacterium
GCAGATGGTTCGCGCCCCACGCTTGCGTGCCGGTGTTCGTGACATTGTACGTGAAGACTACGTTGGATCCCGGGGCCGCGCTCACGGGGAATGTCGTCATGTTATACGTGATCGAATTGGTCAGCGGCGGGAGAACTGTGAGGGTGAACGTCGTTTGCGTGGAAAAAAACTGCACACCGTTTTCCAACGCTTGCACGTAATACGTGTAGGTGCCGGGCGTCGCGGGGGCGGGAAAATTAAGAACCGCCGTGGTCGTTTCACCGGGGAGCGTGCCGATCAACGAGGCGAAGGCAACGAAGGTATTGTTGACATCGCGAATGGAAAGATAATGCGCCGCGCCCCACGCTTGCGTACCGACATTGGTCATGAAGTAAGCGAGATTCACTTTACCACCCGCGGTAACGCTGGTAGAAGAAATCGTGGTCGCATAAGTGATCGCGTTGGCTTGAGGTACGATCACTACCAGTCGCGCGAAGTGGCTGGTAGCTGAGCCAGCAGAATTCGTCGCAATCAAGGCGTAACTGCCCGCGTCCGTCAGTTGGACGTTTGACATTGTCAGTGTCGCGCTGGTCGCGCCCGAAAGATCTATTCCGTTCTTTTGCCATTGATAGGTGGGTGCGAGCACACCGCTGGCCGTCGCGATAAAATTGACCGTCGCCCCTACAAAGGCCGGCTGACTCAGTGGCTGGGTCGTGAAGAGTGGGGCAACCGCGCTGGCGTTGACCACGAGCGTTTGCTGGGCCGTAGCGCCAATATAGTTCGTCGTATCGGAAGGCGTGAAGGTGGTGTTGAGCGTTTGTGCGCCTGTATTCAGCACGGTCCCACTTGCCGGGCTGTAGATAAACGCTCCCGCCACATTGGTCGTGGCATTCAGTTGCGTGCTACTCAAAGCCGTTCCGAAAAGCACAGCCGCGGGTGCATTCCACGTAATCACCGGGATGGCTTGGCCGATCACGAACGTGCCCGAAACTGAACCCTGATAGTTCACATCGTTGATCGTGGCGACGACCACGTACCTACCGGTGTTCGTCGGTGCGGTGATGGAACCGTTGTACGTGAACCCCAGCGTAAGCGAAGCCGGAGTGGTGGTGGCGGTCGCCGCCTGCATCAATCCATTATAGGTCGTACTCAAGTTTCCCAAGGTAACCGTAGCAGCGGCGGAACTCAGGGTGATAGTCAGGTCGGTTGAAGTGGTAGCTAAAAAATTATAGTCCGCTGCTTTCGTGACGTGGATTGCGATCGTACCCGCGCCACTTGAAGCAACCGCGCCGCTCGACGAGTTGATCGCGGCACCGGGTGCAGTCGAACCGGAACCGAGTGCCCAGGTCAACAGGCCTGAACCGTTTCCTCCTGCGGCTGTCGCCGTATACGAAGAATTGAAAGTGCCCGAGGCCGACGACGTAATACTTAATAAAGATTGGGTAGCCTTGCCGAGCGTAACGGTGAAGTCCGCCGCGGTGGCAAAAAGATAGTTGGCATCCGCAGCCTTGGTCGCAGCGATCACCACTGTGCCCGCGCCCATTGTAGTCACGGCACCACTCGAAGCGTTGATCGCAGCGCCGGGTGCAGTTGACCCCGTTCCTAACGCCCAGCTAATCGCACCCGTGCCGCTGCCGCCGGCAGCAGTGGCGGTGTATGCATTGCCGTAGGTACCCGAAACCGATGAGGTGATCATCACGGCTGCCTGTGTCGCGTTAGTCACGGTGAGGATCGCGGTATTGCTGGTCGTCACACCGACGGTGTTGGTGGCGACCACCTGATAAGAGCCGGAGTCCGCGACGCCCAAGGTGGCGCTCGCATAAGAAGCGGTGGTGGCACCAGCAATCGCGTTGCCGTCTTTTTCCCATTGGTAAGTTGGAGTCGGCCAACCGACAGTGGCCGCCGTGAACGTGACCGAATTACCGACTGCGATTGTCTGGGTTACCGGCTGGAGAGTAAAGGCCGGCGCGAACGGCAGATGTCCTTTCCGTATTGTTTCGTTGCCGAAATCCGCGACGTAGAGATACCCCGCGCTATCCAGCACGACGCCAAAGGGAGTATTGAATAGCGCGCCACTGCCCGTGCCATCGGCGGAATCAAAAATGCCGGGAGCGCCGGCGATCGTCGTCACTGTTCCCGCCGGCGTGATCATCCGGATTGTGGAGTTGGCCACGTCTGCCACGTAGACATTACCCACACCGTCCACGGCCAAACCAAAGGGAGTATCAAATCGCGCCAGGCTACCCGTGCCATCAGTCGAGCCCGAGATTCCAGAAGTACCGGCTAGAGTACTCACGACACCACCGGCGGTAATTTTTCGGATCGTGCTCATATCCGAAACATAGACGTTGCCGGCACTATCCACCGCGAGGCCGTTAGGACTTTCAAATCGTGCGGCAGTGCCCGTCGCATCGATCGATCCGGTGACGGTGGCTAATCCGGCGAGAGTCGTCACATCACCCGTTGGCGTGATTTTCCGAATCGTGTAGTTTCCGTTATCCGCCACGTACACGTTGTCCGATCCATCCACCACGATACCTACGGGGTAATTAAACCGGGCATTACTCCCGGTGGCATCGGTGGTGCCGGCGAGACCAGCAGATCCGGCGAACGTCGATACGTCACCAGTCGGCGTGATTTTCCGGATCGTGTGATTGGATTGATCCGCGACGTAAACATTGCCCGTGCTGTCCAACGCGATGCCGATGGGATCATTGAACCGTGCAGCGCTGCCCGTGGCGTCGGTCGAACCGGACTGGCCGGCCACGCCAGCGAGCGTGGACACTACGCCAGCCGGGGATATTTTCCGGATGGTGTGATTGGCTTGATCAACAACGTAGAGATTGCCCGCACTGTCCAATGCGACGCTATCGGGTGAATAAAATCGAGCGGCACTGCCCGTGGCATCGTTCGAACCCGTGAGACCCGGAGACCCGGCGAACGTCGTAAACAGATACGGATGGATAAGCGTGAGCGTAAAGTCCGACGTCGTCGCGGATACGAGATAGCCTGAATCTGCCGCGCGTTGGACATGGATGACTACCGTACCCACGTCGGTGGCCGTCACCACTCCGCTCGCGGAATTGATGGCCGCACCCGGAGCAGTTGAACCTGTGCCCAAGGCCCACACGAGTGCACCTGTGCCATTACCACCTGTGGCGGTCGCGGTGTAGCCGGTGATATCACCCGAAGCCCACGAGGTGATGGTGAGCGCCGCCTGAGTCGTCTTCGCGAGCGTGAGGGTGAAAGCTGCGGAGGTCGCGGATAAATAATTGGTGTCTGTCGCCTTCGTCACCGTAATCACCACCGTACCGGCGCCGGCAGAGGTCACGGCACCGCTGGAGGAATTGATCGCAGTTCCCGCAGCGGTCGAGCCTGAACCCAGCGCCCAGCTGAGTGCCCCCGTGCCACTGCCGCCGGTGGCGCTCGCCGTGTAAGCAGCACCGAACGTACCCGAGGTAGATGAAGTCACGGTCAAGGTGGCTTGGGCCACCTTGACAACTGCGGGCGTCACGGTGAGGGAGCCGACATTACTGACGGTGAAGCCAAAGGCGTTCGTGATCGCAACCGTGTAGGCGCCCGCATCGGCCGATTGCGCATGGGGGAAAGTAATAGTCGCTCCGGTTGCGCCCGAAACTGGCACGCCGTACCGCGACCACTGATACGCGAGCGGTGCCGTGCCGGTGGCCACGACGGAAAAGGAGGCGCTGAGACCGGCCGAGACCGTGACCGGTGATACAGGTTGCGTCGTGACCGCAGGGCTGGACCCAACCGTCAGCGTAACACTATTGCTGGTCGTTGTACCCGCAGTATTGGTAACTATACAGCGAAATTGATCACCATCCATCGGCAGATTTGTGAGAATACTCAATGACGCGGTCGTCGAGCCGGTGTAACCACTGCCATTATTCAGATCGGTCCAACTGCCACTGCCGGCAGCAAGGCGCTGCCACTGGTAACTGAAATAGCCAAAGGTCGCCGGTGCTCCATCAGCCAGCACAGTGAAAGAAGTCGATGTTCCGGTTCTGACGGAGCGATCGACCGGCTGCGCGCTTAAGACCGGAGCCGTTTCATTGACCATCAGCAGAGCGGCATTACTCGTCGCCGTGCCGGTCACATTGCTAACCATGCAAAGAAACTCATCCGCATTCAACATCGTCGCAACCACGATGGTGAGGTTGCTGCTCGTTGCTCCACTGTACGTCGCATCATCCGCCAGACTATTCCACGTGCTCGTGCCGGCGGCTTGCCGGAACCATTGATAAGTGAAACTGGCCGGACTGCCACTCGCCGTCACACTGAAGTTGGCCGAGCCACTTGCCGTGACCGTCTGGTCAATCGGCTGACTGCTGATCACGGTGGTGGTGACTGGCCGTTGGACCTCGACAGTGAAATGCCCGAATATCTTTTTTCCACCAGAGTCCACCGCCTTCAACGTGAAGAAATGGACCCCATTCGGCAGACCGGAAATTTGCACGGTGCTCCCGACCACGGTACAGCTCGTCGAGGCCGGCGTCACAGTAACGGTGGGCGCAGCACCATCGGGATCAACGGCGACGAAATTCACCACCGCTGTTCCATCACTCGATGACATATAAGTATTGGTCACCGTCAGTGTGGGCGAAACATTACCATCCAAATCTGCGAGCAACCCATCGACACTGGCCCGGAATTTGGTGTCGCCGAGAAAAGGCACTTGAAAGCGATAGTTCAGGGTATCGGTGGCCTCGGCATTGCAAAACTGATTAGCCGATTGCTCGATATTCGAATACACGGTGTTCACCTCGGCGAGATCACGGGCGATATAAACGAAGCCCAGTTTGAACCGTTTTTGCTCGGTGGTGTAGTCGGGATTTCGCGCACCGTAGGCTGCCACCATCATCGCATGGTCAAAGGTATCGACCGACGAATAACTAGCCGTCTTGTCCGAATTGTAGACGACACTATTCAGCGCGTAGGCGGTCGGCCACGTTTTGCGCAAGCCCATCAGATAGAGCGTTTGTTCGGAAAACGTCGCGATGTCATTGCTGCGCAGGTTATCCACTTTCTGCCAGTGAAAACCGTTGGCGGGATCGCCATAGAGTTTGTTCAAGGTGACATAACCATCGGACGAATAACCCGAGCCCATCTGGCAATCGACCGTGGAGTTCGGCAGCCAGTGGCCGTTGCTGAGCGAAGGATAAGGCGACGTGTTATAGAAAGCACGGGCACCCCAGGCGTGGCCCAGTTCGTGATCGTAAACCGCCAGCGCAGATTTCAAAATTGTCCCGCCCGGCAAATTGTATCGGCAAAAATCTGTGGTCGCGAAAGTGTTGGGCGTTCCTACCGCGGCAGATTCATTAATGCCTGAAGCTTTGGCCGTGCGATCAATGTAGGCGGGCACATGGGAGTCTCCGGTATTGGCGAGGTAGCAAACGGAAAAGTACGTGCCAGGAAATTGCGCGACGAGCGAATCATAGGCATTGTTGAGTTTGGTAAACGGATAAGTGTAGAGCTCGTTATACGCCGTCGCGGGGGTCGACCACGTCACCGAAGCATCGATGACGAACAGGCAGTGCTCCGTGTAGTAAAGCGTCGGGCTGAGTTGCACCAAAGGCGGGGTGGCAGAAACGCCTGGAATAAAAGACAGCGCGCCCGCAATACCCCACAGCACAGGCGAGCGCAGTATCCATCGCGTGAAATCGCGAAAACGGACCAATCGTGCAGCCCGAAAGCCACGATAAAAATCGAGTGAGGTGGGCATAGGACTGCATTAGCAATCGGAGCCATCGTCAGGGTCTTGAGGTAAATCATGACCCGGGTGTTAATCGGCTCAAACTTGACATTGTCTTAACAGCCAAACGACACCGCGTACGGACTCCGCGCCCCATCGCCCTGATTTTGGCCAGCATGAATCAAGTGCCTTGAGGTGCACTTGCCTACTGAATAGGCATCCCACCGGCTGACCATGCAGTGACCATATCCAGAGCCCTCACCTCATCATTCGACAAATAGGACCAACGTGTCGTCCATCACATAGAAGGCGACGCCGTCTTCCAAACCTTGGGCTTTGTACGTGTAGATGCCAGGCGTGGTCGGAGCCGTGAAGCTGATATTCACGGTCTTGCCGGCACCGGGAGCGACGCCGCTAATGGAGGGGAAACCGAGGAAAGTATTATCCACGTCGCGGAACGAAAGAAAATCGGTCGCGCCCCAAGTTTTCGTACCGCGATTGGTGAGATTGTAGGTGAAGCTGACGGTGGCACCAGGTGCGACGGTGGCAGGGAACGTCGTCGCGTTGTAAGTGATGGCATTCCGCAGTGGAAGGGCGTCCACTTGGATGACAACGACATCCTGCGTGGAGAAAAATTCTATGCCGTTTTCCAGCGCCTGCACATAATACGTGTGCAGTCCGGGTGCGGTGGGCGCGGTGAAATTAAAGGCGGCGTTGGTGGTACCGCCCGGTGTGATGCCGTTGAGCGGAAGGAAGGAAAGAAAAGTGCCGTTCTCATCGCGCAATGAAACGTAGTGGCCTGTGCCCCACGCCTGCGTACCAGCATTGCTGAGCGAATAGTTCAGATTCAAGAGGGCACCGGGCACGACTTCATCAGGCGTGCGCGTGCGCGTGTAGACAATGGCATTCGGTCGCGGCGCGAGCACGACGAGCGTCAGATCCGCGTGTGTGTTGAAATTACCCACCCCCGTTTGCGCAGCTTGTACCGTGTAGCTATACGTGCCGGGTGCGGTCGGGGCGCTGAAACTGAGGTTGACCGTCTTACTCGCACCGGGCGCGAGGACGGTGAGCAAGGCGGACGATAGCGTGACGCTGTTGCTGTCTTTCAACGACAGCAGATGATTCGCGCCCCAAGCTTGCGTGCCGGTGTTGGTGACATTGTAGGTGAAGACAATATCAGAACCCGGGGCCGCACTCACGGGGAACGTCGTCGTGTTGTATGTGATCGAATTGGTCAGCGGCGCGAGAACAGTGAGGGTGAACGTCGTCTGCGTGGAGAAAAACTGCACACCGTTTTCCAACGCTTGCACGTAATACGTGTACGTGCCGGGCGTGCCGGGCGCCGGGAAGTTAAGCGTCGCGGTGGTGTTTTCCCCGGGGAGTATGCCGATCAAAGACGAAAAAGCGACGAAGGTATTATTGACATCGCGAATCGAGAGATAGTGGTCCGCACCCCAGGCTCTCGTTCCGACATTCGTGACGTAATACGCCAAGTTAACCATCCCACCGGCCGTAACCCCGGTCGTAGAAACTGTGGTCGCGTAGGTGATCGCATTGGCTTGAGCCATGATTATAACTAAGCGCGCGAAGCGACTAGTAGCCGTCCCGGCAGAATTCGTCGCGATCAGGGCATAACTGCCAGCGTCCGTGAGTTGGACATTGGCAAGGCTCAGTGTCAGATTCGTGGCACCGGAAACATTAATTCCGTCTTTTTGCCATTGGTAAGTGGGCGTCAGAATACCGCTAACAACGGCGGTGAAGCTCACGGAGGAACCAACAAAGGCCGGGAGACTTAGTGGCTGCGTCGTGATAACCGGAGCCACCGCACTGGCGTGGACCGTGAGTGAGCGTTGGGCGGTGGCGCCATTATAGTTCGTCAGGTCAGCGGGCGAAAAAGTGGTGTTGAGCGTTTGGGTGCCGGCGCTCAAGACCGCGCCACTGGCCGGGCTGTAGGCAAATGAACCCGCGACATTCGCGGAAGCATTCAGCTGAGCGCCGCTCAACGCCGTGCCTAATACGATATCGGCTGGGGCGGCCCACGTGATCACCGACGCAGCCTTGGCGATCACCAGTGAACCGGAGGCGGTGCCTTGATAGTTCGCGTCGCTGATCGTACCTATCACGGCGTAAGTGCCGGCATTGGTCGGGACGGTGGCCGAACCGCCGTAGGTGAACGCTACACCAAGAGAAGCCGGCGTAGTAGAAGCAGTAGCCCCATGAGCTGCGCCATCGTAAGTTGCGGAGAGGCTACCAAGCACCACTGTGGCCGAAGCCGCACTCACCGTGATGGTGCGATCCACATCCGCCGCGGCGTTGGAATTGCTGCTGCCCGCCTGGCTCGCGCGAACGACCACGCTGCCCGCCCCCGTGATCGTCAAAGTACTACCGCTGACGGTGCAGGGTCCGCTCACTTTGCTGTACGTGACCGCAAGACCAGAATCAGAACTGCCGCTCAATGTAATCGGCGATACGCCATACGTCTGGTTGCCCGGTCCCGCAAACGTGATCGTTTGCGCCGCCGCACTCACCGTGAGGGTGAAGTCAGCCGTAGTCGCGGATGGATTATAATTCGCGTCGGCCACCCGGCGAGCGTTAATCACCACCGTTCCAGCGCTCGTGAACGTCACCGCACCAGAAGTGGAATTGATCGCCGCTCCACTCGCGGTTGAGCCAGAGCCAAGTACCCACACCAGCGCACCAGTACTGGAACCGCCGCTGGCGGTGGCGGTATAATTCGCACCATAGATTGTGGTGGCCGAAGAAGTAATCGTCGGAGCCAAGGAAAGGGCACTGATTCGAATGGTGTGATTTTGAGTATCAGCCACGTAGACATTACTGGCGCTATCAACAGCAATGCCGACCGGATGATCAAAACGCGCAGCACTGCCCGTGCTATCAGTCGTCCCACTCAATAAGGGACTTCCAGCCAACGTGGTCACCACGCCGCCAGAGGTAATCCGCCTGATCGTATTGTTATACGTATCCGCCACGTAAACATTGCCGAAACCATCCACGGCGACACCCGAGGGCCGGTTAAAACGAGCCGCGGTTCCGTTCCCGTCAGTCGAACCGGGACTGCCAGACAGACCGGCGAGGGTTGAAACAGTCCCTCCAGTAGTGATAACGCGAATGCTATCATTAAAAAAATCCGCCACGTAAACATTGCCCGAGCTATCCACGGTCAGACCAGTCGGGGTATCAAGTCGGGCGACGCCCAACACCCCATTTTCCGCACCGATACTTCCAGCGATACCTGCAAAGGTCGTCACCACACCACCGGGAGTTATTTTTCGAATCGTGTGATTACCGGTATCAGCGACATAAACATTGTCCGATCCATCCACCGCGATGCCTGCGGGCTGATTAAATCTCGCTAATCCACCAGTCGCGTCAGTCGTGCCCGTGTTGCCGGCCAAACCGGCGAAAGTTGATACGAGGCCACCTGGCGTGATTTTTCGAATCGTACTATTGCCAAAATCCGCCACGTAGACATTTCCTGCCGAATCGACGCCAGTGGCCGCCGGTCCCGTGAACTTAGCCACTCCAAGGGCTCCATCGATAGAGCCGGAATTACCTGCCATACCAGCAAAGGTCGTCACCACGCCACCCGAGGTGATTTTTCGAATCGTTTCATTAAAAGAGTCGGCGACATAAACATTACCAGCGCTATCAACGGCCAATCCCTTGGGTTGATTCAAACGCGCGGCACTCCCGGTTCCATCATCCGTCCCGAGCACCGTGGCACTGCCGGCATGCGTCGGAAACGCATAAGGTGTAGCGTAATTACTTTGAGCCAGAACGGGGCTCCACGAAAACAGCCCGATCAAACCGATGAACGCCAAGGCAAAATCACGAAAACAGAATTGTAGCCGACTCCCACGACACTGCTCAACTAAACCATAAGCAGGGCTTGCCCATTTTGGTTGGGGTAAGAGATTCCCAAAAGAGAATGAAGGTTTGATTGATTCCATGTTTTTTAAAGTACGCACGTGTTATTTAGTGATTCTGAATTAAAATACCCGTTCACCAAATAGGTAATCAACCCTATATTCATTCTGAGCGTTAATTCCATTGAGCATTAGTAATAACGACAGGACTGCTTAGCAAATTTTATATACATAAAAAACTTATATTCAGCTTCTTATAAATATAAACACCGATAGTGACTAAGCTCTCTCACTCCTTCACCCCAAAAGGCCCATTGCTTAACGTGAGAACGTGCACCTCCAAAATATCAATTATTGAACAAACAACACCAACGTATCGTCAATGACATAGAAGGCGACACCATCTTCCAAGCCCTGCGCTTTGTAGGTGTAGATGCCAGGTGTAGCCGGGGCGGTGAAACTGATGTTCACGGTCTTGCTGGCACCGGGTGCCACGCCACTGATCGAGGGAAAGCCGAGGAAGGTGTTGTCGACATCACGGAAAGAAAGGTAGTCGGTGGCACCCCAGGTTTTGGTGCCGCGATTGGTGACGTTGTAGGTAAAGCTGACGGCGGCACCAGGTGCGACGGTGGCAGGGAAAGTCGTCGCGTTGTACGTGATGGCATTCCGGAGTGGAAGGGCGTCCACTTGGATGACGACGACATCCTGCGTGGAGAAAAATTCGATGCCGTTCTCCAGTGCTTGGACGAAATAAGTATGCAAGCCGGGCGCGGTGGGCGCGGCGAAGCTGAAGGCAACCTTGGTCGTACCGCCGGTGGCGATGCCGTTCAGTGGAAGAAACGACAGGAACGTGCCGTTCTCATCGCGCAGCGAGACGTAGTGGCCGGAATTCCATGCCTGCGTGCCGGCATTGCTGAGCGAATAGTTCAGATTCAAGAGGGCACCGGGCACGACTTCATCAGGCGTGCGCGTGCGCGTATACACGATAGCGTTCGGTCGCGGTGCGAGCACAACGAGCGTCAGGTCGGCGCGCGTGTTGAAATCCCCCACCCCGGTTTGGAAAGCCTGCACCGTGTAACTATAAATACCGGGAGTAGCCGGTGCCGTGAAGCTGAGGTTGACAGTCTTGCTCGCGCGGGGCGCGAGGACGGTCAGCGGCGTAGAAGAGAGCGTAGTGCCAGTGCTATTCTTAAAGGACAGCAGATGATTTGCACCCCAACTTTGCGTGCCGGTGTTGGTGACGCTGTACGTGAAGACCACGTTTGATCCAGGAGCGGCGCTGACGGGAAACGTGGTTGTGTTGTACGTGATAGAATTCGTCAGGGGGGCGAGAACCGTGAGCGTGACGGTCGTTTGCGTGGAGAAAAATTCCACGCCGTTTTCCAACGCTTGGACGTAGTTGGTGTACGTTCCAGGTGTCGCCGGCGCAGGAAAATTGAGTGTGGCCGTAGTCACTTCGCCGGGAAGAATACCGATCAGCGGGGCGAAGGCCACAAAGGTGCCGTTGCTATCGCGAATCGAAAGGAAATGATTGGCACCCCAGGTACGCGTGCCGACGTTGGTGACGAAATACGCAAGGTTGACCTTGCCTCCAGCGGTCACACCGGTCGCGGATACCGTGGTCGCGTAAGTGATCGCATTGGCCTGAGCGACTAACACGACGAGCCGGGCAAAGTTACTCGTAGCTGAACCCGCCGTATTTGTGGCGACCAAGGCATAATTACCGGCATTCGCCAGTTGTACATTGCTGAGACTGAGGCTTGGGGTGGTCGCACCAGAAAGATTAATCCCGTCCTTTTGCCATTGATACGTGAGCGCAGTAGGACTGTTGGCGCCCGCCGTGAAGTTGACCGACGCCCCGACAAAGGCCGGCAAACTCAGCGGTTGGGTCGTGATCGTCGGGACCGAGGAATTGACGGAAGAAGAATCAACTTGGACGCGGATGGGTTGTGCCGCACTGACAATATCCCAGCCGTTGACGTCGATGCCGTCGATCACGACGAGATAAAGATCGTGCGTGCCGACAGCGAGGCCACCGGTGTTGAGGCGAAGAGTAATATTGCCATTCCATGTCGTCCAGTCTTGGACTTCGCGAATAGTGGCGGTGTTCAACGCGATGCTATCGCGGAGCTCGACACGTTTCGCACCGGAGGTGGCGTCGCGACCGACGATTACCTGGCTGTCATCCGAGTAGATCTCTTTGACTTGGGGTTTGGGCATTGTGTTATCGACGCCGTCTTCGACTTGCCCAAAATTTCCGAAATAATTTTGTTCAACAAAGTAACGGAGGCGCAACGTAGGGTCGGCATAGATGCGTTCCGCCTGTAGGTTTTGGCTGATGTAAGTGTGGCCATTTTTGTGCACGCGCGTGATCATCTTTCCGTTGGTCTGGCCCTGCGTACCGGTAAAGATGATCGTTTCCATGAGAGCCCAGTCGCCGTTGTGATCGGCAGAAAATCCGCCGTAGTAGGTGCTTTTATCCGTCGCCGAACGGTTGATGTAAGTGATGGGACTCTGGGTGTGCCAGTCGTGCATTTTGATTTCGCAGTCACCGTCAACCACACTATTTTCCCAGTTGATACGTTCATGTTTCCATTGGTAACTCTTCGTGTAGGGCAGACCATCGAGAAGCACGACGTTGCGCACGTAGTGGGCTTTGTAGATGTAGCGTTGCTCGGGAATAGGCGCACCGCTGTCGAAGCGCCGCGTGGCGTTGTAATGGGTATCGTCCTCCTGGTTATACAGCACCTTGCCGCGACTAGAATCGGACTTGATCTTTGCCGTGTAGCCCAGGCTGTCGAATGTCCAGTTATTGCTGTTGGGTATGGCGGTATCAACCGCTTGAGATTCAATCATGCCATTCGCACCTCCCAGGAAAGTTTTAATCACGTTCTGCGCGCCAAAGGAACCCGTGAGCGTGACGGTGTCACCATGACGGTAGGTCGTCGCACTTCCTGTGCTGACAAACACGGCGATGGTCTTGCTGGCCGTGATGCTGTGGGAATCCCGCACCGTAACCGTCAGTAAATTATCGCCGGATTGCAGATCGATGTTGTCGATATTCCAAGAGGTGGTGCCCAGACAGGCGCCCTCTCCGCCCCGATTATTCCTCCAGGTCACGGCCTGCACGGTCTTGCCACTGGCCGGGGCAGCCGTACCGGCGAGCGCGAGGGAGAACGCTGCCGTGGTCAGTGAACCAGAACCGGTGGGCGAAGTAATGGCAATAGCGGGGGCCGTGACGTTGGCGCCCGTGGGTACATTCCAAAAATAATCGTTCAACGTGGTGACACCACCGCCGGTCGCCGAGCCCGTACCCGTCGCCCAACTGGAGCCTGTGGCAATCGCAAGAAAGAGTTTGGAATCACTCGCGACCGGGGCATTAGGCACGGACCAATTGTCTGTGCCGCTGGCCAAAGCATAGGCGCTCGTATCCACCCCGGCCCCACCCAGCCAAGGAGTGAAAGTCCAATTGATTTTTGTGACACCGCCCGGGAGTGAAGCCGTGCCGGCGACATTCCTGGTCGCAGTAGCCGGAGGCAACGCGAGATGTTGTCCCGGAGTCGCGATCGAAATAAGCGGAACACCCGCCATCGGTTGATTGCGTCTTTGGGTCATCATCCATGGCAGCAAATGAGGATTAGCGTAGGCGATCGGCCAGATGCCATGACCACCGGTAGCATACCGAGTGTAGATCACGCGTCCGCCTATCTGGCGCGTGGCGGCGACAGCATTATCGCTGCCACTCACCGCCACGGTGCCATCATTCGCCGCATGGAAATTCCAAATAGGCAGGCCGACAATCTTTTCGTAGGAGCCCGCCCCCCAGCCCGACATCGGTACGGCCGCCGCGAAGAATGTCGGATAACGCTGAATGATGTCCCAGGTTCCTGCTCCGCCCATGGAGAGGCCGGTCACATAAATACGGTTGGGATCGATCGAATAAGTCAGGCTCAATTCTTGGATTGTGCGAATGACCTGGGCGAGGGTGTTGCCATTCCAGCCTTCGGCCACACTCGCTTGAGGTGCGAGCATGAAGCAGGGATAAGCCGCCTGGTTAGACCCAGAAACGAGTGTGAGCGCCCCATTGGCGCTATTATTGAGTTGAGCCGTATTATTAGTACCACGCTCGCCCGAGCCGTGGAGAAACACGATCAGCGGATAATCATTCGCCGCATTATAACCCGCCGGAACTAAATACCGATAAGGCAAATCATTCGGCTCCGCCCCGATTTTGGGGAGAGTGGCGGTAAGAAAATCTACCGACGTCGCCGCCTGCAAAATCGTTGCGGCACCGCCGAGCACGAGGGCGAAAAAGGCAACCAGCAGAGTAATGCGAGGCAGACGAAAAACGGGGTATAGCATGGGCGGGGAGAGGTCGCGGACCTTTGCGCATGGGGCAGACTGATCGGATGATAATACAAAATTCCGTACGAGGGGCATGGGTGAGAACTACTTTAATTAACACTCTCCGAGAACAACCGAGCGGCCTCCAATGAATTGTCCGGAACCGGCGGGTTTTAATGCCCACCTTACAACTCAAGCAACACGCACGCACCTGCCCGTTTGGTTCAGTTGGCCTCTTGCACGAAATCTGCGCCGGCCAGTCTTGGGAAGCGTATCCCGGACGCCAACAAAAGCGATCAGACCCTGCAACCGAATCCCGAACGCCGGAAAGGCGACTCCCCCTTATTGCACGAACAGCACCAGCGTGTCATCCATCGCATAGAAGGCGACGCCGTCTTCAAGCCCCTGGGCTTTGTAGGTGTAGATGCCGGGCGTTGTTGGAGCGGTGAAACTGATGTTCACGGTCTTGCTGGCACCGGGGGCCACGCCACTGATCGAGGGAAAGCCGAGGAAGGTGTTGTCGACATCACGGAAAGAAAGAAAATCGGTCGCGCCCCAGGTTTTCGTACCGCGATTGGTGAGGTTGTAGGTGAAGTTGACGGTGGCACCGGGTGCGACGGTGGCAGGGAACGTCGTCGCGTTGTACGTGATGGCATTCCGGAGCGGAAGGGCATCCACCGTCACCACGACCACGTCCTCTGTGGAGAAAAATTCAACGCCGTTTTCCAACGCTTGGATATAGAACGTATGCAAACCGGGCGCGGTCGGCGCCGTGAAACTGCAAGCGACTGTGGTGGTGCCGCCCGGCGTGATGCCGTTCAGCGGAATAAAGGAAAGGAACGTACCGTTCTCATCGCGGAGCGAAACGTAGTGGCCTGTGCCCCACGCCTGCGTACCAGCATTGCTCAACGAATAGCTCAGATTCAACATCGCGCCGGGCACGACTTCATTCGGCAGACGCGTCGCCGTGTAGACGATGGCGTTCGGGCGCGGCGCGAGGACTGTGAGCGTGAGATCCGCGTGCGTGTTGAAATCGCCGACGCCGGTTTGTGAAGCTTGCACGGTGTAAATGTAGGTGCCGGGTGCGCTCGGAGCGGTGAAACTAAGATTGACGGTCTTGCTGGAGCCGGGCGCGAGGACGGTGAGCTTGGCGGACGAGAGCGTCGTGCCGCTGTTATTCTTCAACGACAGCAAATGATTGGCCCCCCATACTTGCGTACCGGTGTTCGTGACATGGTACGCGAAAACCACACTAGATCCCGGCGCCGCGATCACGGGGAAATTCGTCGTGTTATACGTGAGAGAATTCGTCAGCGGGGCGAGAACCGTGAGCGTGATGGTCGTCTGCGTGGAGAAAAATTCCACGCCATTTTCCAACGCTTGGACGTAGTAGGTGTACGTTCCAGGCGGCGCCGGCGCGGGAAAATTCAGCACCGCCGTCGTGGTTTCGCCTGGAAGCGTACCGATCAAAGAAGAGAAACCCACGAAGGTGCCGTTGCTGTCACGGATCGAGAGATAATGTGCCGCGCCCCAGGTTTTCGTGCCAATGTTGGTCACGTAGTAGGCGAGGTTGACCTTACCCCCAGCGGTCACGCCGGTCGTGGAGACGGTGGTCGCATACGTGATCGCGTTGGGTTGGGTTACGAGCACGACGAGGCGTGCGAAGGCACTCGTCACCGAGCCGGTGCTATTCTTGGCGACTAAGGCGTAATCACCGGCAGCAGTGAGCTGGATATTCGTAAGACTGAGACTCGCGTTGGTGGCCCCGGAAAGATTGATCCCATCCTTCTGCCATTGGTAGGTGAGCGCGGTGGTGCTGCTGGCCGCAGCGGTAAAGTTGACTGAAGCGCCCACGAAAGCGGGGAGGCTCAGTGGCTGGGTGGTGATGATGGGCATTCCGGGGCCGGCAACGAAGCCCCGCCCAATCGCTGGAGAATTTGGCAGCAACGTGAAATCACCTGCCGCTGCGTTCGTAAACAATGGATTCGCATAGAGCGACGTGGTGTCGCCGAGCTGCACGATGGAGTCCGTGAAGTTTTTCTGGAGCGCGGTGGTGGGCGGCGGGCTGTAGAGAAAACTCCGGTTGGACGGAGTGTAATAGAAAACATTATTCGCCATCGTCCAGCTACTGATGTCATTCGTGCCCCAGTTCCATTCTTCCTGTCCCACATTGAACACGCCGAGCCCTCCCGAAGGATCCATGAAGGTATTGCTTTCTACATGGATGGTAGCGACGAAGCCACCCTGATCGGGCATGGCGGTGACCAGATAGTCACAATCATAAAAAGTATTATTATGAATGCGGTAGTCGTGGTTGGCATTCATCCCATCGGTCTCCAGTTTCATGCCCGCATGATTCCGGACCAAGAGATTGTCATGTACCTCACTGGTCCACATGCGCAGGTAAATACCAATTTACAGTCTTCAAACCGATTGTTGTAAGCTTCCATATGGACCCGGCCTGCGTGCTTATGGCGGAGTGCGACAAAGTTATCATGGAAAAAACAATCTCGTACCGTGACCTTCGAGCCGAGACTGGCGGTGGGCTCAGAGAGGACGGAAAAAGCACCGGTGTTATTGCCCGGATTGGGGCCGGCCGTGGCATAGAACTCGCAGTTGCGCACCGTGAAGGCATGCAGACTGTCCTCGGCATACATCACAAGACCACCGCCAACACCACTCCCCGAGGAAACTTGACCGTCATGAACGACAAGGTTGACCATATCGGCAAATAGCACGCCGTCGCCAATGACAATTCCCTGATCATTGAAGTTCCTGATTTCCAGATTTTGAAACCGGATGCCCCCATTATTACTGGCCCGCAGTTGCGCATCGTTACGATTGAAATTAAAAACGGCGCGAGCCGAACCTCGCCAGCTCTTGAGCGTCGTCGGTTCCGTGGCCGTACCGCTGGCCTGAGCACGATACAAGTTCAACGTCATTTGGTGCGTGGGCGAATTGGCCGTCATGTCGAACGTGCCACGAACGTAGATAAAATCACCCCCCCTCACTGAATTCTCGACAACTTCGAAGCTGTTAAAGGGTGAAGCAAAACTACCATCGCCGCCAGCAGGCGCATTCGCATCGACCCACCAGCTTCTCTTACCAGCAGGGGCCTCACTCACCGAAGGATCGCCTGGCTCGATCCCATCGGACCAGAGCAAACCGATGGTGGCTGCAGCAGCCGGCAAATGAGCCAGGGCAATCAGGAGCGCCAGCAGCGTGACGAGCGGCCAACCGGTACGTAATGGGGTATTCATAAAATTATGTGCAATCGGGAAGGAATATCGCGCAAGACGAGTTTACTATTCACGACCAACGGCTACAGCATTTGAGATACTCGGCGGCGTCACGAACGTGATTTACCTGAGGTGCCGTTTTCACACGGCCCTTACAAGGTTCCCTAAAATCAATAGCTGCCAAAACGAACCTGCCCTCTTCAGCAAACAGGTGAATGATCTACGTATTATTAAGCCGGAACTAATAGTGCTTGAGAGTACCGAGTTCTTGCGGGGTGGTCAGGCTACGTTTGGCGGAGCCGCCCGCCCTTTCCTGACTGCCCCGCCCTCACTGGGTAAGTTTGAGACTTGAGCTGGGAGTCGAGAGCTGAGAGCCAGAAGACGGCGCGTCGGCGCTTTCAGCTATGACGCGGCAAGCAAGCGACGACTCTACATCGGATGAACGGGTTTGTCTCTGGACCTTCGACTCTCAGCTCTCGACTGCACTGTCCGACTTTGCCCATCCGGATCGGTGCCGATAAGTGAACATCAGTGGTTCAAATCTCCTGTCTCTCCTCCGCGACCTCCTGTAAAACTATCTTCAGTTCGTCATGACTCTTGGACATGCAGCGGGTGTAGCCGGGCTTCACGACAATCAGAACACGTAAATCGTGATGATGGCGCTGCTGGGAGCTTGGATTTGGCCGGTGGCGGGATCAGAGCCGTTCACGTAGCGGTAGCCGGCAGGAATGGCTTGGATATTCTGGTTCGGGCTGAACGGATTGAACGCGGGCCAGGTCAGGCTGCCGAACCACACCGGCTTGCTTGAGCGATACAGCGAGACAGGAAGCGTGTCGCTGCCGAGGGATTCGTTCGCGGGAATACCGCCGGCCACTGTATTGTAGTTGGCCTTGAGAATGGTGGTGGCCTGCACGTCCAAATCCAGTTCCTGGAAGCCGCTGGCTCCGGGATCGCCACCCCAATCGGCCCAGAAATCCCCTTGGCTGAGCTGGGCCGTGCCGGTGGAACCGCTGTTGCCCATGTTCGGCAAACCAAAGCTGTAGATGCCGGGATACGACTGGCCGGTTTTGCCGAGAATATTGCCGACCAGGGAATAGTTGCGGGTGAACCGCTGCAAAAGCACGGGCTGGCGATTGTCGGCGGTGGGCGAGGTGCCATGAAACCAGTTCCGGAAAACCGTGTCGTCCGAGGTGCTGCCAAAATAGCCGTCGCACTGGATGTTGGGCGCGATGTTACCCTCGTAGAGATTGAAGCTGTTGTGCGGACCATGGTTGGAGTCGATCGAACAGCCGACCATGCCGTAGACCGAACTGTCCTCGCAAAAATTATAGGCAAACACGTTGCCGGTGGACATGAAGTTGACTTCCATATGGGGAAATACGCCCACTAGGATATTGTCTTCCATGAGCGTGGAGGTGCTCCGCTCCATGAGAATGCCGGCGCCGTTGGTCCCCCCGGTCTTGCGATTGCGAATGTCGCAGTGGCGGACTTCGGATTCAAACGCATAGAGCATATAAATGCCGTAGTTGGACTGACCGTTGATGTTCGCGTTCTTGATCCAACACCGGTCGGCTTGTTGCAGACAGATGCCGAACGGCGAGGTGGTGTTGGTCAGGTTCACCGTGAGATCTTCGATGCCCACATTGGCCACCTTGGCGAGCAGCGGGTGCGCCTTGGGACTGCGGCCTGACCCGAGCGTCCAATGCAGCGCGGGAAAAAGCGTAAGGTTCGAGCCGTTCTTGGCCGTCACCCGGCTCAGCTGCCCCCGGCTGCGATTATGGGCGTTCACATCCACAACGGGAAGCGTGGGATCGTTGCTTTCGGTGAGGATGGCAATGTCCCCCACGACGAAGAGACTCGGATCGCTGACGGTAATCGTGGTGGTGCCTTGGACAAGACCGGCGGTGATAGCGGCACCTCCGGTGTTATAGTTGTCGGGCCATTGCGTATCGGCGCCCGCGAAAATCGCCGCGCCATAGAAGACTTGCACATCCAAAATGGTCTGCGCCGGTCCCGCCCCGCGCAAAGTGATGTCTGATCGGTTTCTTAAGCTGAGCCCGTAAAGGATACGATAGGTGCCCGCCGGCAGATACACAATGGTGCCCGGACCGGCCGCGCCAATGGCGCTGTTGATCGCCGAGGAAGCATCCGTCGATCCGGTGTTGTCGGCGTTATAGGGCGCGGACGTAACGTTAATGACAGTCGTGCGACTGGTCGGAATACCACCGGGCACACCCACATTCACCCCGGCCTGCCAGTTAAACAGCCGGTTCGCCGGGATGAGTTCGGCGCGCGAAATCACTGCAGCAAGCGTCAGGGCATAACTCAAAAGCAAATTACGTAAGGTCATCGCAATAGACTGGGTAGGTGGTCGAGGCACGTTCTTCAACCCGCCTCAGGAATATCGAGGATTATTGATGCAATATTTATTGCCCGTCGCAGGCAATCAGACGAGTCCGGCTTTGTTGTTTCTGGTGAATAAAATCGAATCGAGCCAACCTTTGTTTAATCAATCGCAGCAGCTTTCTTGGAACGGCGTGATCGAACTTCAAGCGGGTTTGCAGCGGAAATCGGTTGTCAGTTTTCAATGCTTATATTCACCACGCGGCCGAGGAAAACAGGTCGCCTCGCTGACGCGCCAGACCCGGTCAAATCCACCGCGCCGCCGCCCTTGCCTGACCGCACCGTCCTCGCTCGGTGAAAACAACCTGCTTGCCGGCACATCACAGGTCACACACACTTCACCGTACTCAGCAAACGACCCAAGCACCGCCCAATACATGCCAGCAGATTACACGATTGACGCCGAACGTGGCGTGGTTTTTTCCAGAGGAACGGGGGTTTTTACGCATAAAGATTATATCGAGCAGGTAGAGGCTTTGGGGAAAGATTCGCTGTTCCAGTCCAAGTTTTGCCAACTCGTGGATTGCCGCTCTATCACCCAAATGAAACTGACCGCGGATGAAATCGAAGACTTGGCGCGGCGCAGTGTTTTTGAGGTCAATTCCCTGCGAGCATTTGTCGTAGCCGATACGGTCCAGTATGGCTTGAGCCGAATGCTCGGGACCTACCGTAAAATTCATGGCGGACAAGAAATCAGAGTTTTCACGGAACTGAAGGAAGCCCTCATCTGGCTGGGTCTGCCAGGTGACCTGGATCCTTACGCCAAAAAAGATTCCATCGAGACATAAAAATCAGTCTGAAATTCGCGATCGGGTCCCAAAAGGACAGCGCTTAGAATGAGGGTTGAAGTGAGCGCAATCATTAGCAAACCAGCCCTATCATTTCGCTGGCGCGGCTGGGGTCGTCAGAACCGCCCATTCTCACCCGGGTCCAGCTGACCGCAACGACCGCTCCTTGTTTTCTCAAGTACTTCAGCTGGCCTCGGCTTGCCCAGTGCTTCCCACAATCCCGGGCTGTCATCGACGGTTTGGCATTGTTTCTGCGATTAAATTGGCCCAGCTAATCATCGTCGTAGCTTCTGATCATCGATTCCCATGAAAAATATTTCCGGCCTATTCCGATTCGGTGCGACAGGTGTCGTCGCGTTACTCCTCGTCGTCGGTAGTGCGCTGTGGGCGCAAACCGCCGAGGAAAATCCACCGAAGCACTCCCCAGTCCACGAGAATGTGAAGAATCAGGATGAGTTGTCGGAAAACTACCGGCAACTCAAGGAGCAGCTGCGCGCTGCGGAGCAGGCCATAATAAACAATCGACTCGAAGCTGAGGCAGCGGCCAGTACCCGAACGGCGGCTATCACCGAGAAACTTGATACACTCAGACAGACGGTGATGAACGAACGTGAACGCCAGCAAAATGAATCGCAACGGACCGCGTATGAGCGCATCCAGCAGCAAACGATGACGCAGGATCTCACCCGGATCGTGGTGTTTTTTGGCGGTGCCGGCATGCTAGTTCTCTGCGCCATCGCCCTGCTGCACTGGCGGGGAAACCAGCGTATGGCCGACTACTGTGCCCAATTGCGTTCGCTCCCTTTCGCGGACCGCCAAGGCTTGTTGCCAGTCGGCAATGACACACTTGGCCATGAAAGCGTGACGCTGGCCAACCAGCGACTGGCCTCGATGCTTGACCGCATGGAACAACGCGTGCTCGAACTTGAGCATACCGTCGTCCCGCCTACCCAAAATACTACGGACGAAGGCGCAGAAAACGCCTACCCAGCCCCAAGCACTACCGATGAGGGAGTGAGCGCCGCCCCTGGCTCACCTACACCAACAGCAATTGACGAAGGGGAAAACGTCTACGATGTCCCGTCCAGCCCAACCATCAACGAAGCGTCCCTTGCCCGGATCGCAGCCTTGCTGGCACAAGGTCAGGCCCTGCTGAACGCAAAAAAATCGACCGAGGCCTTGGCCTGCTACGATGAAATTCTCGGCTTGGATGCCAATCATGCTGAAGCCCTGCTAAAAAAGGGCTATGCGTTGGAGCGATTGCAGCACCGCGACCAAGCCCTGAACTTTTATGATCGCGCCATACAGGCAGATCAAAATCTCGCTCTCGCGTATATCGCCAAGGGCGGACTTTGCGTTCGATTGGAACGTTTCGATGAAGCCTTGGAATGCTACGAGCAGGCAAGGCATGCCGGAAAAATGAGCATGCCTCGCGGTGTTGTCGGTGTCAGCATCTCCGACGACTGGTCGGCCAGATAGCAAGTGACCGGAGCAGTGCTTCGGTGGATCAGTGCCATGACTTTCGCCGACGATCAAATATCGTGAACCAGCCGCGACCGTTCCAACTCGAGCTGCTGTTTCGTACGCGTAATCCGGGCATCGATTAAACGGCGCTCTGCCCCATCCTGAGCTGCGAGGATTGTCTCCAGTTCCTTGATGCGATTTTCATAGGTCCTGATGCGCCCCTGCAGGGGAATAAGCAAATACTCGAGTCGGCGCTCCAGTTCGGCCATCTCCGCCTCGGCCATTCGCTGGGTGGAGAGCAAGTCGGCGCGCTGTCGGAAAATACTCCCAAAAACCTTCTCCTTCATCCAGCCGACTGCACCCTGGCGGATCGCCTCATGGGCCCGTTCGGCCCGTTGCTCGGCAGCCAGCGCCCGGGTTCGCCAAAGAGCCGCATCTTTGCCGATCAAGTAAGGGGTGAAATCATGAATTTCGGGTTCGAGCGCAGACCCAGACGCACGGGTGGATCGGTTACCCCAACGCCAGAGAATCAACAGCAGAACGAGTCCAGCCCCCCCCAACCAAGCCAAAAAACCCCAGGTGTCTGCGGCTAACGGATTGATGCCGGACGACTTTGTTTCCAACTGGGAAAGCAATTTTTCGATATCTTTCTTTTCACGCACAGCAGCCAGCACGGCCAACGCTTTTTCATTAATCCTCTGCCCTTTTTTCACGAGAACTTGGCCGGCTGCATAGGTATCGTATTCGACGACTTCATCTCTTCCTTTGGCGCGCAATAATTCAGTCAGGCCCGGAGCGGGAAAGGTGTTCGCCCGGATAAACGACGCGACAAACCGCGCCATCCCGGCTTCATCAGAGGAGAAATACGATTCCACTACGCCATGCACCATATCCAAGCTGCTCAAATTGGCGGCCGTCGCGGTTACCCCGGAGGTTTCCAAGTCCGGCAAGCTGGGCATCTCCAGTTCGTTTTTCACTCGGATAAGCCGAATCGGTTGATCCACCGCGAGTGAATCCGTGGTGTTGTCATTAACAATGTATTGCGTCATCACTTCCCGCAGCGGCTGCAAGAGGGATTCGACCAGCGCCGCATCACTTAAGCCTCGAATCCACAGGGGGGCCAATCGTGTGAGAGGAGGAGGATTGGGATCCGCTTGCGTGACTTCACTGATCGCATTCACATAGGCCAGAGAATCAAGATCACTGGCCTGGAGCATCCCCGTCGGCAATTGCCGTTGCAGCGCCCTAAGAAACCTAATCCGATTCGAGTTGATGTGGTTGCGCAATTCCGCCTCTGCATCATCCGCCGCCGTTACCACATGACGATAGATCAATGGCGCCTGATTTGTACTCTGTCGCTTTAACGTATTGGATCTTTCTGGATTCACTACGCGTATGGTGACCGAACTAATAATATCCTCTTTAGCCAGATCTCCCAATTTGTATTCCGGTTGCACCGGCGCAACGGTTGTCACCGCCGACAAAGTACCTGCTACGAATACAGCAAATAAAAGATGAATACGCCGTGGCCGCATGCTATTGAAATAATTTATTGCTTGAGAATTTGATTGAATCTGGGACCTCACGGTCGCCGTTGACAAGAAATTCCAACAGCGCTCCTTACATGGCGACCTCATCATTGATGTCAAACTTTGGACACGAAGACCAAAAGCGGAAGGTCACAAAGCATGAAAAGCGGCCATCGTCGAACCCGACCTCACGGGTATAAATACAACTTAGCTTCGGAGCCGTTCTTTTCAGTGAGCAACTCAAAGTGGCACTTATTACGCAACCAGTACGGTTGAAACGAGTCGTGCGGTATTCTCCTTTCTAGCGCGCAAAATGGGAACCCAACCAAACCGACCCTGGTTCAATCCGCAACCGGCACCACTCACTTCGGGTCAAACTTGACCATCAGCGCGTCAAGCAGGGCATCGGCTTGGATGATCAATCGTTGGGCAGTGGTGAGAGATGGGGCGACCGGTGCGTCTTGCTGCCTTCGCGCAATTTCGGCGTCAGCTTTCACACGGGCGGCCGTGAGCATCGCTTCCTTAACATTGTGGATCGCTTCGCTGGCGGTCAGCTCTTTCACCGTACCCGGTTTGCCCGTAAAAACATTCGTGAGATCATCCCCGATCCAAACGCGCCAATCAGGATCGTCGTGAAAGTAAACGATCAGCACGCCCCCACGATCGACGCCCCGCTTTCGCGCGAGGGCGTGCATGTATGCTCCGGGTTTTTTGTCCTCTTCTTCTGAAGGCGACTTCAGGTGAAACTCCATTACGATTTTAATCCCGGTGAGGTGTTCATAGCGGTTCAGCCGTTTCTCGCAGGTGTTCAACCAGTCTGGTTCGGTTGACAGCAGCTGACCGGAATCATCGAGGTGCAGGGCAGACTCGGCCGCCGGCAGTCCTGTCTGGCACGAAAGCATGAATAGACTGAAGAGAAAATATTTCATCTCCATCACTTTGCCAATCCTGACCAACCGCGCAATCACGGTTATAGGCGAAGAGGCTCAATCCGGACGGGCAAACGATACGATCTGGTTTTGCGCGCGATGATTAGTCCAAAAACACCGACCATCGCAGGCGAGTGCGCGGGCCGCAAAAGGAATCCGGATGAGATCGACGATCTGCGGCGTGGCCGGACGCGGATCAACGCGCGTGAGCCAGTACTCATTCGTCTCCTCGGCATCGGTCGTAACGAGATAAATAAAATCACCAACGATGACCTGCCCGCAGATGCCATGCGGAATGGCGATTGTACGCTCGGGTTTCCCCTCGACGTCCAGTGCGATTATTTTTTTAGGATACCATTGGCTGACGTGCAGCCGGTGACCATCGTAACCCAGTTGGGAACCTATATCGTCCGGACACGGGATTTTGAATTTCGGATCAAAGCCCTGACCTGCGATGCAGCGAAAGATATTCCGACTACTGTTCGCTGTCTCGCTACACAAAACGCGGAGTTCATGGCCGACCGCAGTCATACCCCACGGAACGCCCGGCGCAGCCGTCTCCCAGCCCACCGTCCAAGTTACCGGATTAATCGCATAGAGGCGCCGCGTCTCCAGTGAGCCCATCCAGAGAGTCGCGCCATCCCAGGCGAGAGATTGCGGCTTAGGCGCGGGCGCAGCGAGTCGCCGCATTTCTTGAATGACCTTCATGAGCAGTAATACTGAGCACAGATTAGTGTCGTGCAAAGAATTTCAAAAATCCTCCAGACGCCGTCGCCGAACCAACGGACTCAGCCATGTTTCGCTGGCGGGACGACAGGCGAGGCATTGCCGTTTATCGTGAGCCGGAAGCGAACCGAGCCAACCCTGACCCAATCCCTCGCCGTCGGCAGCGGCATGGAACGGAGCCAAATCGAAATTCCGTGATTGAATTCCCACCAGAGCAGGATGAAGTTTGGCCACTGGTCTTCAAGATGAAGGCCAAGCCCCATTAGCTCGAACACACTTTTGCAGACGACGGTTATCGTGCTCGTGCTGGCCCATGCGGGCAGCTTGATGGGTGCCTGGTTGGCACCGCGAGGTATCCACTTTCTACTCGGACTCAATGCCGTCGTCGCCCTTGCTGTCCTGATCTACACGGCCACCCGTGCACGGTACATCATCGCGTCGGTTGATTGGCCTTACCTCGGTCTGATCGCTTTTAAGATAGTGGCGTTGTCTGGTGCGATCTGGGCATTCCGCGACAACCGGTTCGCGACGATTTGCTCCTACATCGTCTTCGGCTTGCACGCACTCGCCAGCGTCGCGGCGGTTATCTTCGCCTTCGCTTTCAAGCTCAACAAGCTGATGTAACCCAGTAGCGAATCGAACTCACCCCTGTTCAATTCCACGCCACGACCGCAGGCATAGGAGCGACGAATTATTTCTCGGCGAATTCGAATTCAACGGGCACCGCCATCCGGAACGGTACAGGACGCCCATTGCGGCGGCCGGGTTCAAAGCGCCATTTTAAAACGGCACTGATGGCTGGCTCGACAAAACTGACATGCGTGTAGCGAATTGCCTCAGCATGGTAAACCCGGCCCGAGGCATCGACAAAAAAATCGACGGTGACTGAGCCCGCAATGCCATCCTTTTTCAGGTTCTCTGGATACCGCGGAGAAGTTTGCGCCGTGGCCCGAGGTATCCGATCCAAGTCTTGAATCCGAGGCAGACCTCCGGGTCCTCCTATTCCGCCGATCCCCGGTCCGGATGGGCCACCACGGAAATCCGCCAATGTCTCAACTACCGGTCCGATGGGAGTTCGCACGCTAACGGGAGTTTTCATTACCTTGGGATTGTCGAGCAAAGGAGGAGTGAGGTCTTCCGGCAATTCTGGAACTGCAGGTCCACCTTGCAGAGTCGAAGAAGGGGGATCGCTGGTCATATCGTCATCGACCACGCGGATGGGCTCTTTCTCGGGGGGCAATGGTCCGAGAGGAATTTCGTGAATTTTAGTCGCTGGACTTGTTAGTGGGGCGGTTGGTGAAAAAACAAAAAGCGCGCCATGAAGGCTCGCGGCAGCTAAAGCAGGCCATTTGTAGTGTAGGATATTCATGTGGGTATCTCCACTAACACGACGATTCAGCATCTCACTTATTAGGTTCAGCTTCAGAATAAATTTTCCGGAGGATGAAATCTAAAGGATCAGAAGAACATGATCAGGCACTTCACAGGATCGTGGCCTGAAGAGGGGCAAACAAGAAAACCAGTAGGCGCGGTAGCGAACTTGAAACCACTCGCGGCATCCCGTGTTCAATCCGTGCAGTTACGATTTTCTTTAGAGCGACGAGATCAAACTTTCACGAACCATGTCACTAAAGGTGGCTCTTTATCGCCCAGACGGAGTGGAACAAAGATCCAGTTAATGCCCGAGCTCGCATGATCATTTCCCGCTCGCCTAAGGCCTATCGGGGGTCCTTTCTAACGCACTCCGCCTTTCTTGTCGGACAACATCTACCCCTATGAAATCACGCCTGTCCTTGCTCGTCCTTTGTTCCAGCATTTTAACTCTGAGTCTACCGCCAATCGCCTTCGCGGCTGATACGCCTGCGGCTGTGCCTGCGAAGAATGAGACCAAGAAAAACATCACGATTGTCGTGCTGACCGCAAAACCCGAGGCAGTCCATGCGGCGGCTTTGCAAGCGCTCGCAGGCATCGGCTGCGAAGTTAAAAAAGACACTCCTCTCGCCATTGAAGGCAAGCGTTCCAACAAGATTGGCCTGGCAGTCGGTTCCGGCGGTGAAAAACTTTTTGTTGAGCTTAAAGATCTGGGTGAAGGGAAAACCGAAGTAAAGGTGACCACTAAAAAAACCATGGTGGGTCTTGTCGGTCAAAAACTGTGGAATGAGGAAGTCGCGACCCAGATCAGCAATGTCGTCAAATAAACTGCTTAGCGGATTCCTCGCCGCTCTGTTGCTCTTTCTTGTCGGTTGCATGACGGTGCAACCGACCGCCTTCCCTATTAGTGCCAAGCGATTCACCGCGAAACCCAACGGCACACCGATACTGTTGTTCAAGGAAACTCAGCCCGGCCGCCCCTTCGAAGCCGTAGCCAGGTTAAATATGCATATCGAGAAAACTTTCTTCATTCCCTCTGCCTTCAATGAGGCGTTACCTCAACTGGAGGAACTGGCCCGGCAGCAAGGCGCAGATGCCCTGATGGACGTGGTGGAGAGAAAATCGCGGCTTAACGAAACGTTCATCTACAACGTCACTGCCACCGCCGTCGTATTCACTGACTAAATGAAACGACAGCTGACCGTGGCCCTCGGTATTCTGAGGGAAATTATAGCCGAAATCGTCCCTCCCAGCCCTCCTTCAAATCGGAGCGACTTCAGCCCCTGTTGCGGATTCCGTGGGCGTCACGTTTTCTCCGCGCAGTTCGCGTTCGATCCAGCTTTTGATGCGGTTGAGTCCGTCACGGCGCTTCGGATCATCTTTGCGCATGTGGCCCAGCAAAGTAATCACGGAAGCCGCGTAATCGCTGGCGGTCGCGCTCGACATTTTGCGCAGCTCGAAGGGATTGATCTCACCCTTGCGAATCATTTCCCGGGCTTCGACTTCGAGTTCGTTCGTTGATCCACCCAAGGCGCCACCGTCACCCTTCCCCTTCGAAAATCCACCGCCACCACCGCCGCTCTCCTTTTCACTCGAGGATTCTTCCGTCTTGCCTCGAGGCTGGCGCTCGATCGCACCGGTATACGATTTCCCGTCGCGACCGGTCACAATCGTCATGTGCGGGATGCGTCCGGCTTTCTGCATCTCCTGCCGGCAGCCGCGGACCAATTCAGATGACACTTTGCAGATTTCGCCAATCACCGGATTCGCCAGTTCGGTCCACTCCCCCAGCGCGATCTCCACGGCATTCCGTTTGTCGTCATTGGTGCGATAGACACCGTTGAGCGAGTTGGCGCCCAACGCATGCCGCAAGGCCTCGACGCGGCCACCGGCCTGAACTTCCGCCGAGATCGTTGGCTGGCCATTCCGCTTGGTGGACAGATAACGGTGAAACCCATCTGCGAGCCAGTAAGTCGCGCCATCGAAATACACATTGATCGGCGGAAACACCGCCCCGCGTTGCATCTCCTCCGCATAACTCTCAATGGCATCCTCGTTGGTCTTCAACCGGGCCTGGGTGCCGCCGTAGATATTGATCTTGTCGATGTGGATTTCTTGAATCTGCGTTTGCATAAATAGAGACCTTTTTGTGCTACTGACCGCTAGCTGCCGACAAGGGCAAATGTGCTTTCCAGATAAAATTCACCGCGCGACAAAAGAGAGACGATAGGACCATCCTGCAAAACCAAACGGCATTATGGTTTCATTTTCTCTCACACAAAGGATTGCGAGAGCCGAACCCCTTGCTCACCGTGAATCCATGAAAGCTACCCCTGCATGGTTCAGCACCGCCGCTCTTGCTTTTTTTCTCACGCTCAGCATCCACGCGGCACCCCCGGCCGCGGCTGATTCACTGAAGACACTTCAGGGCGACATTATCCCGGGCAAGGTGGTCAGTGTGCACGGTCCGATTGTGGTCATCGCCTCCAAGAAAGGTCAGGTGATTTCGCCCCTTGAGCAACTTGACGATGACAGTCTGGGCAAAGTCGCCGACTTTCTCGCCGCCCAGCCTTTGACTCCGCCCCGCTGGGAAGGGTCCAACTCGATCGTCGCGAAAAGCCTAAATAAACGATTGATGATCCTCTCAGGTGAAAAGCTCGTTCCCTTTATTCTTGGTGACCGACCTGAGCCCGAATTCTATGTCGCCTATTGTTCCGCCCACTGGAGTCCCCCTTGCCGAAGATTCACGCCAAAACTTGTCACTGCATACTCCGAGTTACAGGCCAAGTATCCGGGCATCTTTGAACTCGTGTTTATCAGCAGCGACGAAAGCTCGGACGACCAAACCAAGTATGCGCGAGAGACGAAGATGCCCTGGCCCGTGGTGAAATATCCGGCGGCAGACACCATCGAACCGCTTGAACAATGGCATGGCCGCGGAATCCCCGACCTCATCGTCACCAACCGTAATGGAAACGTCATTTTCAAGTGTTACAAAGGCGAAGACTACAGTGGTCCCGACGATGTGCTGGAGCGAC
>JANYCF010000073.1 GCA_025360455.1 Opitutaceae bacterium
ATCACCGAATTAAGCCAAGCCATCGACGCTTTCATTGCCGCCTACAATCCCACCGCCAAGCCCTTCAAGTGGCGCAAACGTGAAGTGAAAGGCGCGCAACTCAGGAATACTATCGTTAATCTACGCAACTAAGCACTAGCATGCGGCAGGGCTGTCTGAGAACAATGCCCAAGGTGATGGCTATAGTCAGGGAACAGGCAAAGGCATTCTCGTTCCTCGAATCTGGTAGTGCTCAACGACTGCCGTTGTACTTGAGGACAATTCGAAAGAATCATGTGGTATCATTTTTCAGCGCCTGGCCTCCAACATCACTCGCAACAGTCGCACTATGCCGGGCAGTTCAGCCCCTCACCTCACGTCACATCAATGGCAACGCCTGCCCTCCTCGATTGTTTTGCCCAAGTGAGAATGGATCTGTCTCACACCCAGCACCGCATGACAGCAATAGTAGTCGCCAGCCGCCGGAAGTCCTGCCCCTCTGGGCGCATTCCTACCGATCCACACTCTGATATCCCGCCCTGCGTCGGCTGCGCCCGCTGCTGCCACCTGCTGGTCGAGTTGAAGACAGACGTGGATTTTGTGCCGGAGAAGTATGTGGTCGAATACAACGGCATGCGCTTCATGGACCAGCAAAGCGACGGCGCCTGCGTCGCCTTGGACTCGGTCACCCGCGCCTGCACCATCTACGAAGACCGCCCTTGGATCTGCCGCCAGTTTGACCGCGGTGGCCAGCTTTGCCGCAAGATTCTCATCGGCCCCTCTGCCCTGCGCGCCCACACGGCCAATACCGCATCAGCCGAAAAGTCCTAAGCACAACTTCTCTTTTGCCAAAACACCATAGACCGCACCTGCTTCTCACTTTGTAGGAGCCTGCTTACCGGCGACCCGCGTTCCTCGCAAACCACGGGTCGGAGACCCGTGCCACATCAATCCCGTCGCCTGTAAACAGGCTCCTACAATTTAAAACCAATTTCAGTGCATCGGACCCATCATCCATGAAAATCAAATCCGCCCTATTTAACGTCAGCTCCCCCGACCTGAAATCGTGCCCTATACTGGCCATGCCCGAGGTCGCCTTCATCGGCCGCTCGAATGTCGGCAAGTCCTCCCTGATCAATCTCCTCACCGAACAGCGCGCGCTGGCCAAAGTTTCCGATCAACCGGGCAAGACCAAGCTCATCAATTTTTTCACGATCAATAACAACTGGTCACTCGTCGATTTGCCCGGCTACGGCTACGCGAAGGTGTCCCAACAACAGCGCTTCGATTTCAACAAAGCAGTCAGCGACTTTATCGAGAAACGCAAATTCCTCCGCCACGTGTTTGTCCTGATCGACTCCCGTCTTCCCCCGCAAACCATCGACCTCGCCTTCGTGCAATGGATGGAAACCTGCGACGTGCCGTTCTCGCTCATCTTCACGAAAATCGACAAGGAGACGCCCAATCGTGTGAACAATCACATCGCCCTCTTCAAACAGCACCTCGGCGAGAACCACATCGCGGTGCCGGAAATCCTGACCAGCTCAATCAAAACCAAACACGGCCGCACCCAGATTCTCGCCGAGATCGAGAAAGCCCTGAAGACCGAAGCAAGAGCCGACTAGACCTGGCCAAGGTAGCGCAGGCTGGAAGCCTGCGCTACTTGACCTGAAAGAGCGATCCGCCTCCTCAAAACCGGATTGTATCTCGGCCACCGACTCTCATCGTCCGGGCATGCGCATGCGCGTCATCGCCACCGGCGGCACTATCGACAAAGTTTATTTCGACGCGTTGAGCCATTACGATGTGGGCGATCCTCAGGTTGAACCGCTCTTCAAGGAAGCCAACGTTACCTTCGAGTACATCGTCGAATCCATTCTGCAAAAAGACAGCTTGAACATGACGGATGACGACCGGGCGCTTATCCGCGAACGAGTCGCCGCCGCGCCCGAGCGACTGATCCTCATCACACACGGCACCGACACTATGACCGCCACAGCCGAGCGACTCGCCGACCTTCCCGACAAAGTGATCGTGCTCACCGGTTCGATGGTTCCCGCCCGCTTCCGCCAAAGCGACGCGCTCTTCAATCTCGGCTGTGCCGTCGGCGCGCTTCAACTTCTGCCACCCGGCGTTTTCATCGCCATGAATGGCCAAGTTTACCCCGCGGCCAAGGTAAAGAAGAACCGCGCGCAGAGCCGGTTTGAGGCGAAAGAATAAACAATATTATCCATCGGAGATGGTGTTGTGGCGTGACCGCTGGGCCCGCCGCGAATATTTTTAGGGCGCGCCCAGCGGTCACCTACCCACCACCTACCGACCTCACACTTTCGCCAGCGCCAACTCCAGGTCCTTCTGCAGATCGGTGTAATCCTCGATGCCGATCGAAAGCCGCACGTAATCCGCCGACACGCCGGCGGCTTTGTGTTCCGCTTCGTTGAGCTGGCTGTGCGTCGTGCTGGCGGGATGGATCGCGAGCGACTTCGCATCGCCAATGTTCGCGAGATGCGAGAACAATGAAAGCCCTTCGATGAATTTGCGGCCAGCTTCATAGCCGCCTTTAACCCCAAAGCCCACCAAACCACCGAAACCTCCTTTGAGGTATTTCTTCGCGGCCGCATGGCTGGCACTCGTCTTGAGGCCGGGATAGTTAACCCAAGCCACCTTGGCATGCGTAGAAAGAAATTCCGCCACCTGCAGCGCATTCGCACAGGTGCGCTCCATACGCAGGTGCAGCGTCTCGAGGCCTTGCAGGCCGGTCCACGAATTGAACGGCGAAATGCAACCGCCCATATCGCGCAGGAGCTGCAGCCGCATCTTGAGGATGTAAGCGACATTCGCTCCGCCGGCAGGAGGAAAACTCTTGAACGCATCCCAGTGCACGAGCCCGTGGTAACTGGCATCGGGCGTCGTGAAACCGGGAAAGCGGCCGCTGCCCCAATCGAAATTACCGCCATCGACCACCATGCCACCGATGGACGTGCCGTGGCCGCCAATGTATTTCGTGGTGGAGTGGACCACCACATTCGCGCCCCACTCAAACGGCCGGTTCAAGTACGGCGTGAGGCAGGTGTTGTCGATGATCAGCGGCACGCCGGACTCGCGGGCAATCCTCCCCACTTCCTCGAACGGGAAAATGTTCAGCGCCGGATTGCCGAGGCCTTCGCCGTAAAACGCCTTGGTGTTGGGCCGCAGTGCACGACGGAAACTCTCAGGGTCGTCGGCATTCACAAACGAGACTTCAATCCCCACCTTCGGAAAAGTGTGATGAAAAAGATTATACGTGCCGCCGTAGAGTTGAGCCACCGAGACGATGTGATCTCCTGCTCCGGCGATATTCAAAATTGCATCCGTGATGGCCGCCTGCCCCGAAGCATGGGCCAAGCCGCCGCTGCCACCTTCGAGCGCGGCGACACGTTGCTCGAAGACATCCGTCGTCGGATTCATGAGGCGCGTGTAGATGTAGCCGAGTTCCTTCAACGCAAAAAGATTTGCGGCATGCTCGGTATCGCGGAAGACGTAGCTCGTGGTCTGGTAGAGCGGCACGGCGCGCGAGCCGGTGGAGGGGTCTGGCTTCTGGCCAGCATGGAGGGCTTTGGTTCCGAATCCTTGAGTGCTCATAGAGGGATAGATCGAGGGGGTTGAACGACGCCGGAAGACGGGGGAGAGCAAGCACTCATTCACTCCGATCAACAAGCGGGAAATGAGGTGGCAAGAGTGACCGGGGCGCATCTCAGTTTTTGGCATAAGCGACATTCACCACACGTAGGTTGCGAGCTTGCCTCGCAACGTGGCGCGACAAGCGCGCCACCTACCCAACCAAGAATTGAGGATAGTCTAGAAACTGAGATGCGCCCAAGTGACCGAATGCCCCCCTCTCCATTAATCGATGGCTTGGGTAGGTGGCGGGCTTGTCGCGCCACCTACTTTAAACAAAGCCCGCGCAATAGATTTGTCCGAAAGGCCAACACGCCTTCAATCTCCGGTCCTACCCCCATGAAAAAGCCGACCAAGGAAGAGCTCAAGCACCGCTGCACCCGCAAGCGCCGTTATCGCACCCAAGGTGATGCGCTCGATGCCGCCCTGCTCGCCGGGGTTGAGCGCCAGCGTAGCGCTTACCGCTGCCAGCTCTGCGGTCACTGGCATCTGGCCAGTGCGTAAAAGGAGCCTTCAGAAACCTGAAATCAGCCCCGAAACTGCACCACAAAATTTTCAACCGCGGTCGCCTCTTCCCCTTCACCTTGCAGCAAGGTGATGTATAAATTGAAAACCAGCGGTGGTGCCACGAATTTATTACCGACTAAGGCGGTCCCACTAAGATTAAGCATGGCGCGGTTATCACCGATCCCACGCGTATTGGGCCAGCGGGCCGAGGCGCGGGTGACATCTGGCGCCACCGGCTTTTTCTTGGCATCATAAAAGGAGAGCTTGAAGTTCCCACCGACGACTTCGAGACCAAGAAACGTCCCATTGGTGCGCGCGATCGTTTGACCAGGGATTATTGGCTCCGCTTCTTTCGTGGCCTCAACCTTGGCTTTTGCTCCGGACTTGGCCTTGGTCGTTGGGGTCGTCGCAGCCGGTTTGGCGGGAACGACCGGAGCTGTCGTCTTGGCTGGCGCGACTGTCTTAACTGGAATCGTTTCAGCGGACAGGAGGGACGCCCCAACCAGCAGGCCGATCACAGCGAGGAGTGATTTCATGGGCCGAACCTTATGAAAGAAAGTCTAAGGGGCAAGCCCCGGTTAGCCGCCGAATTGAAAAGGCTAATTTTTTCGCGCCGATTTGACGAAGTGCTTACCGGGAAACTCCGGCTTTCTGGCTCTAGACTCTCAACTCTCAGCTCTTGACTGGCCCGCTCCCCACCACCTTCGCCCGCAGCCCCTGCCAACGTGCCAGCCGCTCGGCGATCTTCGCTTCCCAACCAGCGGTCTTCGGCGTGTAGAGCTGCAAGGGCTTTTCGAGATACGCTTCGCCGGAAATATTCTCGGGATAATCATGCGCGTAACGGTAGCCCTTGCCATGCCCCATGCGCTTGCTGGCCTGACCGCCTTTGTCGCGCATCGTGATCGGCACGGGCTGTACTGGTTGCTCCTTAAGCGCACGATGGGCCTCCGCCAACGCGAGCGTGGCCGAGTTACTTTTCGGCGCCGTTGCGATATAAAGTGTGGCGTGAGCGAGTGTCAGCTCCGCCTCGGGCAAACCAATGAAATCGCACGCATGATGCGCCGCCACCGCGAGCGGCAACGCCTGCGGATCGGCCAGCCCCACATCTTCACTCGCCAGAATCACCAACCGCCGCGCGATGAAGCGCGGGTCTTCCCCACCGGCCAGCATTTTCGCCAGCCAGTACATCGCCGCATCAGGATCACTGCCCCGACAACTTTTTATGAAGGCCGAAATCGTGTCGTAATGCTCATCCTCATCCGCATCGTAACGAATGCGTCGCTCGCGCGCGAAGAGCTCCAGTTCACCCGCCGTGATCGGCGCCTTCTCGGGCAAGGAAAGCGCGATGACTTCGAGCGCGTTGAGTGCCCGGCGCAAATCCCCATCGCACAACACCGCCAGATCCGTGAGCACTTTGTCCTCGGCCGTGTGGCCGCGCTCGCCCAACCCGCGCTCGACGTCGAGCAACGCCGCGCGCAACACCCCCGCCACCGCCGCCGTCGGCAACGGCTCCAGGCGGAAGAGATGGCTGCGACTGAGCAGCGGCGGATTGACGTAGAAACCGGGATTATGCGTCGTCGCCCCGATCAACCGCACGTTACCTTCCTCGACGTCGGGCAGGAGCAAGTCCTGCTGCGACTTATTGAAGCGGTGCAGTTCGTCGATGAACAGAATCGTGCCCGCATCAGGCTTCCGTCGCGCCGCGCTCAGGATTTCGCGCAGCTCGGCGACGTTGCTCATCACCGCATTTACGCGCACGAAACGGCTCTTCGTCTCGCGGGCAATCACCTCGGCGATACTCGTTTTGCCACAACCGGGCGGTCCATAAAACAGCAGGCTGCCAAAACGATTCGTCGTGATGAGCTGCGGCAGCAGATTGCCCGGCTTCAGAATATGTTCCTGCCCGGAGATCTCCGCCAAGCAACGCGGGCGCATCCGGGCGGCGAGCGGTTGGTTTTTTCGCACGGCCGCCGGCAAGGTCGCATCGCCAGCGGTTGAAGCTGGTTCCTCACCAAAGAGAGAAGGTTGATCGTCGTGGCGGGCCATACCGAGTCGCCACTGTGCGACAGATTAGGCGCGAAACAAGTTTGAACACCACGAGTCCTTCGCTTCACTCGCCCTAACGCTGATTTCTCCGGGCTGGGGGCCGACGCGCCACTTCTCCCCATGCCCGGTTCCTCGTTGCGCTCTCCCCTGCTCTGGTTGCTCGTGCCTTTTATGGCCGGCATCGCGTGGGCGGATCACTGCCCCATGTCGGGCCCTTGGATTCCCGCGCTCACTTTGCTGGCAACAGGGCTCGGCTTCCTTGGTTGGTGGCTAGCCGGACGCAGTGGGAGCGATGTATTTTCCAAGGGTGGAACCCGGCCTCCGGCCGGGTTTTCTCCTGCGGGAATTACCGAAACCCGTCCGGAGGCCGGGTTCCACCTTACGATGAAAGCAATTCGTGAGGGTTGGAATCGTGCAACAACATCGTTACGGAATTACGAAACACTGGCGAACCTAGGTTGGATGCTGGCCATGATCAGCACCGGCCTCCTCGGCGGCTACCTCGCGCTCCACGTCCGCTCACCCCGTCTCAACGGAGCGGAAGCCGCACCGCGCGAAGTCGTAGTTGTACTGGAAGCCCAACAATTATTTCCGCCTGCACCCGGTCGTAAAACCCTCAGCGGCTTGGGCCGCATCGTCGCAACCGACGCCCACCTCACGGAACTGATCGAACAACGCGTCTATTTTTCCGCCATCAGGCGCATCAGCGTCACGCCCGCGCGCTCCGGCCGATATCAAGTGCGCGGTCTTTTGCAGAGCCGCGTCGTCGCGGCCGACTCAGAAAGCGCGGCCGGTTTTCAGCGTTACCTCGAAAGTGCCGGCATTCGACTCACCCTCACTCGCGCGCAACTCATCCGCGAGGAGCAGCCACCCAACTGGTTTCGCCGGTTCTGCACCCGTACGGAGAGTCAGCTGGAGAAAATCTTACGCCAAGGCCTCGAACGCCAACCCGCCGTGACCTCGCTCTATCTCGGCATGCTGCTCGGAGAAAAAGCCGCGCTCAGTCCGGCACAGCAAAACGCTTTCATGCGCAGCGGCACCTTTCATATTTTCTCCATCAGCGGGCTGCACGTCGGCGTGATCGCCGCCGCGATTCTGGCCGTGCTACAACTCCTGCGGCTCTCGCGTCGCGCCGCGACCATCACCGGCTTGCTCATCCTTTGGCTCTACGTGCAGGTGACGGGAGCGAGCGTGCCAGCGGAACGGGCCTTCCTTATGATCGCGTTTTTGTTTGGCTCCCGACTGTTTCGGCTGCCGGCCAACTCGCTGGCCGCGCTCGTCGCCGCCGCCCTGCTCACCCTCTGGTTGGACCCGCAGCAATTATTCAGTGCCGGTTTCCAAATGTCGTATGCCGTGGTGACGGCCCTGATCGTGATGAGCGCACCCCTCGCCGAACGCTGGCAAGCGGCGTGGAAACCCTGGCGCGGTTTGCCCGAAGCCAACTGGGGCTGGCTCCGCCACCGCACGGTCTGGGTCGGCCGCGAGATCATCGGCGCGTGGGCCGCCACCTGGGTCGCCATGATCGCCAGCACCCCCTCCGGCATCGGATACTTCCAGCTGTTCTCCCCCGGTGCCTTGCTCGCGAACTTGCTGATCATCCCGCTTTCAACTTTCGCAATCATCGCGGGCTTCGCCTCGCTCCTCGGTGGTTTGTGCGGTCTCACGGGCCTCAGCCTCATTTTCAACCACGCGGCCGCCGTGCTCATCCTGACGATGGACTGGCTCGTCTTACACGGCACCCGTTTGCCCGGCGTATATTTCAGCGCGCAATTTGCCGCGTCCTGGATGGCGTCAGCCGCACTCGTATTGTTGCTCACCGTGATGTTCACCGGCGCCAGCCTGCGCTGGCCTCGCCGCTGGGGCGCCATGTGGTGGCCGGTGCTCGCCGTGACGCTGATCCTCTTCTTCGGCGTGAAGTTTGGATGAATTAAACCGCAAAGCGCCCTCCCACCCTTGCCGGTGTCTTTCGCGTCAATTCGCGGGTTTCGCGGGCCAATGAATTGATCTTGGTTCATGCAGAAATTTTCCGTGTCTTCCGTCTTTTCCGTGGTTTAACTCCTCCGCATGAAAAGCGCCTACGAACTCGCCATGGAACGCCTCGCCAAGTCCGACCCGGACGCCAACCGCCCGCTCTCGACGGAGCAAAAGAAAAAACTGGCCGAGATCGACCGCGTTTATCAGGGCAAAATGGCCGAGCGCGAAATCTTCCTGAAGCAGCAGCTCAACACCGAACTCGCCACCCAGAAATACACCGAGGCCGACAAAGTCCGAAAGCAAATGGCGCAGGAAAAAACCCGCCTGGAAGAGGAACGCGACGAAGAGAAAGAACGCGTCCGCCGCGCGAAATAAGATTGGCGCAACACCCGCTGCATCTGACGGCTTTATCGTTCGATCGGTGATCCAGTTTTCGTATGAGTAATTGCACAAGTCGTGTCTTTTTTCCCGCCAAGTCACGGCATGGCCACAAGGGCCAGCCCTACGGGATTTGTAGATGACATGAAGCCGACAGGCGGCGCAAAACGTGCCAACCTGTCGGCGTTATGCAAACTATCACTATCGAAAAACAGGTAAGTCAGAAGCGTGCTCCGGTCGAGGCCGGAGTCACTGTTAAGTTCGGAATGGAT
>JANYCF010000253.1 GCA_025360455.1 Opitutaceae bacterium
GCGCTCCACCGTATCACCTCCCTCAATTTTTCTGCGCACTCGCTGGTTGCATGGCGATACGCCGACCGCGACGGATTTGCATTCGTGGTTCCCGGGCGAACGTCGGCACGAAGAGCGCGGGGCCGGGGCGGAATTGCTCTCGTTTTTCCATGGCGTCAATACTCACGTGGTAACGCGGGAAAAGGAAGCCGCCATCGCTCGCTCTCATGGCCATATTCTCCGTTCAGGCACGGCCCAATGGATCGATGATAATCAATTTGGTCTGACGTGTTATGCGGCCGGAATTTTTGGCGCCCAAGCTTATCTCGGTAATCCGAGCTTCACCCGCTTGCTGTCCGTGGTGCGCAATTCTTTGAATGTTGCCCGTGCTTCAGGGCAGCGGGTTTTCCTTCGGCGCGGGGCAGGTGAGTGGCAGCAGTTGGGCGTGCCTTCTGCTTTTGTGATGGAGCCGGGCGAAGTGCGCTGGATCTACCGCCTGGGAACTGACGTGGTGGAAGCGCGCGTCTGGTGTTCGCGCGAACTTGCCGCTTCGTTCCTTGCCTTGCGCGTGGTCGCCGGGGCGCCCTGCGAATTTTTAATCACGCATCAGGTGGTGATTGGCGCGATCGAATTCGAACATGCGGGCGCGGCCAAAGTTTATGCGGCCGAGGGCTGGATGGAATTTCAACCGAGTGAGCAAAGCTCGCTGGGCCGGCATCAGCCTGATGCCTGTTTCGCTCTCGCAGCCAATTCACCCGATGTCATGGCCGCGTTAGGTGGAGACGCTTCGCTTTATCCCGACGGACTGGAGCGGGGTGGACCGTATGCGACTTTGCTCACGAAACCGGTTCGGTCATGCGGTGTGATTATGCTCGGCACCAATGCCGGTGTCGCCGGACTCTCTGCGGCGGTTGCGGCGGCGCGGACCGAATTTGCGTTTGGTGCCGGCCATGCCCGACCGCCGGCGTCACCCGTGCAGCAATTGACGGGCAGCGATCCGGGTGTCGCTCGGCTCAACGAAGTGCTCCCGTGGTTTACCCACAACGCCTTCATTCATTTCACCGCACCGCACGGCCTCGAGCAATGTGGTGGCGCAGCCTGGGGCGTGCGCGATGTTTGCCAAGGCTCCGTTGAATGGCTGCTCGCGGCGGGTGAATACGCGACCGTCCGCCGTCTGCTCACCACCGTCTTCGAGCAGCAATACTCATATAATCCGAACGACCCAACGGTGGCCGGTTGCTGGCCGCAGTGGTTCATGTTCGCGCCGTTCCGCTTCATTCAGCAGGCGCACAGTCACGGCGATGTCTGTTTCTGGCCGGTCAAGGCGCTCTGTGATTACGTCGAGGCGAGTAATGATTTCGCCTTTCTTTCCACATCGCTCAGCTACACTGACCCCGAACTTTTCACGCCCAGTGGTTCGGCCGATTCGCTTTGGGCGCACTGCGATCGCGTCGTCGCGCATTGCGAGGCGCGCTTCCTTCCCGGCACGGCCCTCGTCAACTATGGTGATGGCGATTGGGACGACACCCTGCAACCAGCCGATCCCGCCATGCGCACGCGTATGGTCAGCACGTGGACCATCGGACTCGCGTACCATACATTCCGCCAGCTCACCGCCGTGTGCCGCCGCGCGGGTGAGACGGACCGTGCCAACCGGCTCGATCTGCTGCTCGTCCGCATGCGCGCCGATTTTATCCGGCACGCGATGCCGGCGGGTGTGGTCGCCGGTTTTCTCATCAACGAGGCCAATGGCAGCCTGCGTCCGTTGCTGCATCCGACCGATCGGGTGACCGGTATCCGCTATCGGTTGCTGCCGATGACGCGCTCCATTCTCGCCGAGCTGTTCACCCTAGAGGAGGCGCAGCGTCACGCGGCGATCATCGCGGAGGAATTAAGTTTCAGTGACGGTGTGCGGCTCATGAGTGAGCCGGCGGTTTACCATGGTGGTCTGGAAAAACTTTTCAAACGCGCCGATACCGCCGCGAATGTCGGGCGCGAGATCGGCCTGCAATACGTCCACGCGCACATCCGCTATGCTGAGGCCATGGCGAAAGTCGGCGACGCCGATCGTCTCTGGCAAGCGCTACAGGTGATCAACCCGGTTGGACTCGAACGCGTCGTCCCCAGTGCCGTCGCCCGGCAGAGCAATGTTTATTTCTCCAGCTCCGACGCCGACTTTCCTGATCGCATCGAGGCTGCGGCCCGATGGTCTGAGCTCCGGGCCGGACGGATTCCGGTTCGTGCCGGTTGGCGGCTCTACTCGAGTGGGCCCGGTCTTTACCTCAACAAAGTTCGCACCTGCTTGCTGGGCCTGCGTGAATCTTTTGACGAAGTGATTTTCGATCCCGTACTGCCGCGTCAATTGGATGGCCTCACGGCAGAGACGCATTTGCTGGGCCGGCCGGTGCAGCTGCTCTATGCCATTATGGCCGGCACTTCCGCTCCGACGGCGATTAAGCTAAACGGCGTCTCTCTTCCGATGGTGCGCCGCGAGATCAATCCCTACCGCACCGGCGGACTTTGTGTCCTTCGTTCCGTGCTCGCCCCACTCTTGCGTCCGACGAACAACCATATCGAGATCACGCTATGACGAGATCCTTCCAGTCGCGCTGCCGCTGCGGTCCTTGCCATAATCGGAAATGAACTTTCTTTCTCCAAAAGCATGTCTTGAAAGGTGGAACCCGGCCTCCGGACGGGTTTGTTTGACGAACGCACTCGATAACGCGTCCAGAGGC